>JBKJNQ010000143.1:0-18158 GCA_046593575.1 Bacteriovoracaceae bacterium | reverse complement strand
CACACTCGTTCTTGAAAACCTTCTAAATTTTGAGAAATGTTCTGAGAATCGAGCGCCCAGTGCTCCACCGGCTGCGTATAGCACAGGGCCCGCTCAAGCTGGGGACGACAGCCAGCGAGATCGGCGGAAAAAGCGGGGGAGAAGAAGCTCGTGAGGGCGAAGAGGATAAACATCATAGGTGAGATGGAAGCAAAAGCGATGCCGGAATCTCGTCTGCCTGCGATCAGGAAAACCGAAGGTTACAATCTTTATTTGACCAGAAAATGGACGGCCTAAGGAAAAGTGATCTGCTGAACTTCGGGGGCAGGAGCTTCCGGAAAGAGTTCACGTGCCAGGTTTTTTGTCTCCTGAAGATTACTGCCCGAAATAAAAATCTTCGCTTGAACTTTCTTTGAGATTTTCTGAGACGAAGGCAAAAGTCGGGGGGAAATCATCTTTCTAAAGATTTCTGCCATGAGAGGGCCCTGTTTAATGTAGCTGGTTTTTGCTCCGGAGAGGCCAAGTTTTGTCGACTCAGTTTTAATGATCGCATCGACCGCCGGAAAGTGCGTGCAGAATTCGCCCACCACGTCCCATTTCGTTTTCGCTGCGAGAAGTGAAAGATCGCGCGTGATGGCCGTGGTCTTTTCCGCTTTCGAAGCACCGTGCTCAATCAACTCGACCCAATTTGCCGGTCCAATTAATGAAATAAAAATAGTTTTTTTTCCGGAGAGTTTCAGAGTGACCTCACCCGCAACGCTGATAACTTCCTTTCCTTTTTCTTTAAACCATCGTTCCTGGGGAAAATTCTTTAGCGGTGCTTCGGTGGCCGTCACTGAATACGCCTGCGCTAGTGCCTTAATGTAAGCACCGTTTTTAATCGTCGCCGGAGTGGCAAGAAGTGCTACAAAGACGTTCGCCTTCGTTTTCAACATTTCATCGATTCGGCGTTTTAATTCCGTCACCGAGCTATCGATGATGGAGACGATTTTATCACCGCGCCCGGGTGCGGTTTGGTTGAGAAGGGCCTGAATAGCGACGAACTGGGTAGAGGCCGTGTTGCAGGCGATGAAAACGATTTCTGCCCCGTCTTGAAAGGCGCGGTTAATTCCCTTGGCGGATAATTCTGCAATCTGCTCGGGAGACTTCTCCCCATAGGGAGCATTCGCCGTATCCCCGTAGTGGGATATCGTCAGATTCCCGGTCCGGGTTTTGAGGAGTTCATTGGTTGAGCTTTCTATTTCTTTAGCGGTGAAGTATCCGCCAAAGCCCGAGTCGAAAGTCGCCACTTTAATTTCGGGCTGGGCCAGGACGAGCGTTGACCACAATAAGAAAGCAAATTTCATCATATTCTGACCTTACCAGAAGAGAGCTACAACTTTAAGGCAAAATTGCTATACTAAACTCAGAATGCAATTAGCTAAACTTCTTCTTCTCATCTTGTTTGCCACCTCTTGCTCCACTTTCCAAAAGAAAGTGAAACTGAGTGATCTTGATTCCGACGGAACCATCCGGGATCTGGAAAAGATTCTGACGGCGGCAGAGGAGAATGCCTCTTCTGAGGGAAAAAGCATCCTGACTACCGGTCGACAGATGGTCGACCAAAGAAAAGTGGTGAGAGGAAGCTGCTGGGACTACGCCAACGCTGTCTTTAACAAATCGGGCTTCAAGGCCGATGCGCGAGTGAGTCCTTTAAAAAGTAAATACAAGGGCCCGTATGCGGATCTCACGACGATCAAGGCCGGAGACTGGCTTTACTTCATCAATTATTCTTATAAAGAATCTGATCACAGTGGAATCTTTGTCGATTGGACGGATGTTGAAAAGAACCGGGCGGTGGTTCTTAGCTACGTTGGCGGAAGAAAGAAGAAGCCGGGTAGTTATAAAATCTATGACCTGAAACACGTTTATTATATTATCAGGCCCAAGTAATACAGGAAAATTCATGCAGCAACTCAATATCATCTTTCTATCTTCCTATGAATTTATCCTTTCCTTCATCGCCTGCATGATCACCATCTATCTGTCGACAAAACTCCTGAATATGTTCGTCCTCTCAAAACCGATCGAATGGTTTATCAGAGAAAAACACGAAGCGGGTTGTCTGATTAGTGGGGCACTGGTGTTTTGTGTTCTTTATCTCGTGCACGGAAGCATCGGGCATTCAACAGCGGCACTCCAGAGTCTTTTGCTCTCGCATGGTAAGTTTTCCATGACGATATTGGCGATTGCCATCAGCCACTTCGTTGTCTTCTACTGCATAACTTTTATCACGGGATTCGGTGCTATCTTTGTGGTGTCATTAATCTATCGGAAAATGATGGCGCCCATAAACTTTGACCATGAAGTTGAAATCAACAGGAGTCTCGGATTATCCATGTTCCTGAGTTTCATCATGATAAGTGTGACCGTGTTCATTGCACCCGGCATGAATAACTTCCTCGGAAGTTTAGTCCTTCATAATATGCTTGAGAAACTCTAGGAATGGTCTTCACTCTCTTTCTCTTTATTTTAAATCTCTGGGCGATTGAGCCAACCGGATATGAAAAAAAGCCTCATCTGAAAGCGAAGGTCGACATTGTCGGATCTCAGATCTTTTTCCATTACGGATTTAGAGATCTGAAAGGTGTGTATCAGGAATGGAGCTGGCAAGACGATTACACAAAGTTAAAAAGTCTCAGCGAGCAATTTGATCTGGCACTTTTTGTGAAGCATCCTTTGGTCGGGCTGATTCCAGACTACGATAAAATTCTCTCCCTTTATCAGAGCACAGTGTCTGAGATTTATCGTCACTGGAGCCGAAGCGTTGAAGCTGAAAAATTAACTCGCCGAGAGTCTATTGAATTACTGCTACGTTTTTTACAGGATTATCCTTACGGCATTCCCCCCAGTAAAATTGGTGAGAAGTATATTGGTGGCCTCTTAGTACCTCCGCTTTCCCTTGAGTCAGGCTGGGCCGATTGTGATTCGAAATCCATTCTGATGGCGACGATTCTTTCTTATGATCCCTACTTTAAAGATAAGATGGCGATGATTCTTGTGCCGGGTCACGCACTTCTCGGCATTGAGGTTGTCACTCAGCCTTATGATGAAACTTACGAATACCGCAACCGGACTTTTGTCGCCGCAGAGCCGACGGGTCTTAGTCGGACACCTTTTGGACGCAGGAATTCCCCATATTCAAATCTCCTTGCTATCATCCCCCTCACGGGCCCGGACCGTCCGGTTGTGGAATCATTTGCCACTGAAACTGGATTCAAGGCGCTGGTTGAGTCCGATTGCCCGGACCAGGGATTATTGGTTGAATATGTCTCAGAGATAGAAAAGGGTAAGGTTCAAGTGTGCATGTTAAAATCGGGAGCTGACTTCATTAAGCACGGTCCGCTTTTAAAGTACGATTCAACAGGGCGACCAAAAGAAAAAGAAAACTATAATCGCGGCTTGAAAATTTAGAAGAGGAATTGATATGGAAACATACTGGCGCAAATGCGGAAGCTGTAAAAAAGATATTGGTTTTAATCAGGTCTATCAAGTCTGCAGCGTATGCAAGGGCAAGTTTGCTTTCTGTTCGGTGGATTGTTGGGATGAACACGTGCCGGTTATGAATCATAAAAATGCGTGGGCAGAAGAAGAACGCTCTCCGGCGAATTCTGTGACCACCAGTAACCAACCCGTAAGACGGATTGTAGGTTCTCCAGCGCCAATCGCGAGTACAAGTGCAATGGAAAACGAGATTCTTATCGTCGCCTCCAAGCTCAAGCAGTATGTGAAAGATAAATATGATTTGAATACTTCGGCGGATGTCATGGACGCTCTCTCGCGTGAGGTGAGACGTCTGACAGATCGTGCCGTAGAAAAAGCCAAGGCCGAAGGCCGCAAAACACTAATGGAAAGGGATTTTTAATATGACTGAAAAATATGTTCCTCCGAAAGTTTGGACGTTCTCTGAAGGCAATGGCGGTCAGTTCGCCAATATTAATCGTCCCACTGCCGGGGCCAGGATTCAAAAGACTTTGCCGGTTGGAGAGAATCCTTTTCAGCTTTATTCACTCGCCACTCCCAATGGTGTGAAAGTCACGATCATGTTTGAAGAACTTCTCGAGCTTGGCATAAAAGAAGCCGAGTATGATGCCTACCTCATAAAAATCGGAGACGGTGATCAATTCCAATCTGGATTCGTTGACGTAAATCCTAATTCAAAAATTCCGGCCATGGTGGATAAGAATAATGGTCATCCGATTCACGTTTTTGAATCGGGATCGATTCTGGTTTATCTCGCAGAGAAGTTCAAAAATTTTTTGCCAGTCGATCCCGTCGCCAGAGTGAGAGTGATGAACTGGTTATTTTGGCAAATGGGAAGCGCTCCATTTTTAGGTGGGGGCTTCGGGCACTTTTATGCTTATGCTCCGGAGAAATTTGAATATCCGATTGATCGATATGCGATGGAGTCTAAACGCCAGCTCGATGTGCTGGATAAAGAGCTCGCAAAAAGCAGATTCATTGCCGGCGATGAATATTCAATTGCCGATATGGCGATCTTCCCTTGGTACGGAATGCTGGTGAAAGGGAAACTCTACGAAGCCGCCGAGTTCTTATCAGTACATGAATATCCAAACGTCATTCGGTGGGCAGATGAGATTTTGAAACGACCGGCGGTTGCCAGAGGCAGAATGGTGAACCGGAGTTGGGGAGCTGAGAGTGAACAGGTGAAAGAGCGACACAGTTTAAAAGATTTTGAAGGGAAGACTATTTAATCCTCTTGACCTCAAGCTGACTTGAAGTAGTACGCTGTCTTTAGGACTGATTGGCGAACTTTAAGGAGGCCCTATGAGTGAAAATTCACTGAACAATTATTTAGAGCAATTCCACTTAACTACCAGTATTTCTGAATTCCGTAAGCTTGTTGAATCCATAGCATTAGATAATGGGCTCAATGAGTGGTTGAAAATTATTTTATCGCTGCAAGACTCTAAGGAGCTTTATAGAGATTCCGAAAGAGGATTTGTTCTGACTGCTTACACAGAGAAAGAAGGACAGTATCGCATTCCGCACAACCACGGACATTGCTGGGTTGTCTATGCTGTGATGACAGGGACAATGGAAATGGGATCATATGAAATGGATGTGCTTTCGGATTCCGGAGTAGTGAGAAAATCTTTAAGCAGACTTTACACTGGAGATAGTCAGGTTTATTTGAAAGGCGATATCCACGATACGCGTTGTCTTACTGATAAGGTTATAGTTTTACGCCTCACTAGTTGCGATCTTAAAGTTGAAGAGAAAGAGGGAAGAATGAAACGCTTTCCTTTGCCAATTAGTGCTTAACCAGCTTCTTCTGGCCTGCGACTCTCAAAAGACGTTGAAACTTCGGGCACTCGAAGTGACTGGGGGCCGAGCAATGTGCGACGTGATCCAGGATGTCTTTGATCGCAGCCTGCTTTTTAATGATCTTATCGAGCTCATCAGCTTTTGATAGCACAAGCTTTCTGTCCACTTTGAATTTTCCATCTTCAGAGAACATTCTCGCGATCTCAGCAAGTGAAAAGCCACCGAGCCTGGCCAGGGCAATGAACTGAAGTTGTTCAAGGACCTTAGAACTATAGAGGCGTCTTAGTCCGTGACGGCCTGTCGAACGGATTAATCCTTTCTCTTCATAATACCGCAGCGTTGACGGGGGAAGTTTTGATTCTTTTGAGACTTCGCCAATATCAAGAATCTTTTTTGTCAGATTTTTCATCCTTGACCTCAAGTTAGGTTGAAGTTGCATACTAGGTGAGTGTGAAGAAAATGAAAAGGGAGTTTTTATGAAACCAACAGCGAATAAAGAAAAATGGGTAACGTTTTTTTTAGCTTCCTGTATGTTTCTATCGTCACTTGGGACGAGCATCGCAAATATCGCTTTACCACGACTGTCTGAATCGTTCTCTGCGAAATTTTCTGAAATTCAATGGGTCATTATTTCCTATATCCTTGCGAATACTGTTTTCGTCATTTCTGCCGGAAAAATAGGAGATATTTTCGGGCGCCAGAAGATTCTTCGATTGGGAATTTTACTCTTCGCCATATCTGCTTTTTTCTGTGGTCTTTCTCATTCACTTTGGATGCTCCTTGTCGGAAGAGTTTTTCAGGGAATAGCTTCAGCTTTTTTGATGTCCTTGTCCCTGGCCTTAGTAAGTGAGCTCATTTCAAGACAACGTCTGGGCAGAACGATGGGACTGCTGGGTACTGCTTCCGCTGTCGGAACTGCGAGTGGTCCATCTTTGGGCGGATTCATTTTAAGTGTTTTTGGATGGCCCTTTATTTTTTTCTTCGTGGGCATTGCGGCTGTTATCATTTTCCTTGCGAGTGGTACCATCCTTACATCCGAAGAAAAAGTGCGAGATTTGGAATGTAAAAATTTTGATGTGGTGGGGGCCTTATTACTAGGGCTGACATTATTGTTCTATTCTTTAGCGGTGGCAAAGAACGATAACTATCTTTCCGAGTTCAAAATTTATCTGGTCCTGTTCTTACTCTTATTTGGCTCGGGTTTTTACTTTTATGAGAAAAATATTGCGACGCCCTTGATAAGTTTCTCGAACTTTAAAAGAGAAGGGTTGCGTAGCAGCTTTTTCATGAATGTATGTGTGTCAACGGTGATGATGTCCACGCTTGTGGTTGGCCCATTCTATCTAAGTCAGACAATGCACCTCAGCTCCTTCTTAGTAGGGGCAGTCATGACAATCGGGCCCTTGGCTTCCATCATATCGGGATTCCCAGCCGGGAAGGCGGTAGACAGGATTGGTCCTTCCAAAGTGATCCTCATGGGTCTTGGATTGATGATCACAGGTGCCCTCATGTTTTCATTCTTACCCTCTCAATTTGGACTCACTGGTTACCTCATTTCTGCAGCAACCTTGAGTCCGGGGTATCAGATGTTTCAGGCAGGAAATAATTCGAGCGTTATGTCTGGAGTTCCTGATGATCAAAGAGGGGTTACCTCTGGGATGTTGAGTTTATCGCGCAACCTGGGATTAATTTCTGGAGCAACGGCAATGGGAATGATCTTTTCATCTTTCGGAATGGAGATGACGTTTCTGACTGCGGGCATGATTGCACTGTTAGCTTTTGGAGTAGCAGCGGGAAGACTTTTTTTATCGAGGAGATTTGTATGTTTCGAATAATCGCGACGGGCATTGGAGCAACAGTAATTATGGACCTATGGGGAATTCTTTTGAAGTCCTTTGGAGTGAAAGGATTGGATATGGCCCATCTTGGAAGATGGGTTCTCACAATATTTCAGGGCAAATGGTTTCATGTAAGCATAGCAAATTCTCCAACGATGGAGGGAGAGCTTGTCACAGGATGGATAACCCACTATTTAATCGGAGTTTCTTTATGCTTTCTTCTTGTTTTAGTCTATGGATCCACTTGGCTTGAACGGCCTACGTTGAAACCACCTTTGGTTATCGGGCTCATCACGGTCATTTTGCCGTTGTTGATCCTTCAGCCTGCTCTCGGGGGAGGCTACTTTGCGTCGAAATCGGCCCATCCGTTTATTTCAATTCTCCGTAGCTTCAGCTCACATATTATTTACGGTGCAGGACTGTATGGCGTTGCTAAGTTATTTCAAAGGCTGACTTCTATGTAATCAGCATGAACGAAGTGCGAGATCATCAGAGAGAAATGAGGAGCACCTTTCATCAGTTAACAAAAACATTTAGGGAAAATCATTCAAGAAGCCTGTTGTTACTGGCGTTGTCGGTTTGTGTAGGTCAGTACACAAATGCAACTCGACCATGTAGAAAGTCGGCATGCGCTGTGCCATCGCTCGCCTCTATGTTTTTGGGCCGATAGAAACCACCTCTTATCATTTTATCCGAGGAATATTTCGCATGAGATTTGCAGGTTTAATTGTTTTGATTTTTAGTGCTTCGGTGTTCGCCGAAACAACGTGGGACAAGAACAACGATCCAAGAAAGTTTGATGAAAACTATGAGTATCGTCTGAATGTACTTCCACTTAAGGGCGACCTTCCTTATAAGAAAATGCCGTGGGCGAACAGTTACTGGCCTCGCATGAAGGGCAGTGTAAATTATCGCTGGAACTCACCATTTCCAACCGGTTTTGGTCTGCAGTCGCCATCCCGTTTGCAAGTTCAGAACATGACGACTGCTCAGCTGGCGCAACTTTCTCCCGCGGAGAAATTTGACCTGGTTCAGGGTCACTATAACTATCCATTCTCAGCACGAGTTGCGGCCAACGCAACTCCGGATGCTAAAGGCTACGAAGGTATTTGTGACGGCTGGACGGCAACTGCCATTGCGTTCACTGAACCAGCTCCCGTTGAAGTAAGAAACCCGGATGGGATCAGCATTCCTTTCGGAACTTCGGATGTAAAAGCGTTGATGTCTTATGATGTCTCAATCAATTTTGAGCGAGGTGCTTTAGGTTCAGTTTTTATCGGTGAATATTGTACCTTCGGCGGGGGAAAGAAATGCAGTGACGTCAACCCGGGTTCTTTCCACGTTATTCTTGCCAACGAAATTGGTCTTAAGCAGCAGTCATTTGCTATCGACGCCGACAGAGGAAAAGAAACATGGAACCAGCCGGTTCATGGATTCGAGTTTGAAATCCTTCAAGAGACTACGGCCAAGGGTGCGGCCCGTGCTTTCGTCATTCATGCGAAACTTAAATATGCTCAGGATGATTTGACCGGAGCGACTGATACAACCATGCGGGTCTTCTCTTGGTTGCCGACAAACGGAACTCCTCTGTACGCGACAGAAACGATGGAACTCGACTACATTCTTGAATTAGATTATGCAGGAAGAATCATCGGCGGCAGCTGGATTGGTAAATCTAAGAAAAATCACCCGGACATCCTCTGGAAAACGACGAAGAAGATTGAATGGACTCCTGAGTTTCAGGTTCTCAACACCATCTACACACCAGCTTTCTAAGCATTGGCCCCCGAAAGGGGGCCTTTTTTTTAGCTGTAGCACAGGCCGCTTCACATTCTGTGAGTACTTTTTTCAAGCCTCTCCAACGAATATCATTTCTTAGCTAGTCTCCTGGAAGTTTCTTTCTTAAAGGAGAGTTCAAATGCAGTTATTTCTTTTAGTCATTCTTGGGTCGTTAACAATGGCAGTAGCTCAAGCCGAATGTCCACGGGACCTTTCAGAGCTCAATCATAATCCACGTTTCTCTGCAGAAAACCTCATCGCCCAATGCCAGAAAGTTATCCGGCACGATGAGGGTCTTCCTCGGGATCCGGAACTTTGCGTCTATTCAGGAACATTTCCAGATACGGCAAAGCCGTACTTTGCTTTTCTTTCTTCAGACGGAACCTCATGGGACTGGGCTTCAGGGATTTATCAGAATGCGCCAAAGAACGGTTCTAGCATCAAGTTTAGTAATGGACGTTACACCGGTATCAACCACGTCGAATCCGGTGACTGGGGTCGATATTATTCTGTGAAGTTTGAAACGATCTACGATGTGAAATCCGAACGCCTTACGGTCAACCGTTATGATAATCAGGCCGATGTTGCCTGGCTGCCGGCGATTTGGAAGAAAACTTCCGTCCATATTTACGGCTGCGAAAATCAGGATTAGTGTAGAAGCAAAGGCGTAATATATTTAAATTTATTTTCATCCAGCTTGCGATTCTTCTGAGCTTTGTGAGCTGCTCTAATATCTCGCTCAAAAAAAATATATCTGACTCTAAACAGCTTAGATTAGGGGTCGTTGGTTTTAAAATCACGGCCCCTGTTAAGTTGAAAGATATCTACACTTCAGCCGAAGGTGCACAAAAAATAAATTTAGATGTGGAGATACTTAGAAGAGAGCAGGATGCGAAGCTCTTCTTCATTCAGTATATGAATTCTTACTATAAGGACATTACAACAATTGATATTCCTTCACAGAATATTCAATTATCACCCGAGGGACTGCAAAAAATAAAAGAAGCATACAATGTCGATGCTTTGCTTATTGCCGAGATTCCCTGGTACGGGAAAACGAATATAATGTGGCCTATCATTGGACTCAGCGCGGACATTGCAGCTGAAACGATCATCTTAGGGTTTATTACGAAATGGAATTCAACCATCTTGCTCGCGAATTTGGGGTGGGAGTTAGTCACAAATACTCCTCTCTGGTTCGGAGGTTCCTATCTCTTTGGTCAGGCGTACAAGCCAGTCACAATTGAAGCTAAGCTGTATGATCTCAACAATAACTTCAAGGTTTATGAATCTGACTTCGAAGTGACGAAATCCAGTCACATGCTTGAGAAGTATCCCAAAAAAGAAAGGAAGAAGATCCAGAACCAGCTCGATGCCTCTTTAAAAAGGGCGTTGAAGGAACTCGCCATCGAACTTGCCGACGACGATTCAAGGTAAGTTGTGGTCTGAGGACTACTGAGTCCACTTTGAGCGAATTGGAGAGTGATCAGGTATTTAAAAAAGACGCGAGTCCGCCCATAGAGTAAGGTTAGCTATGCTGACTTTCCCGGGTAAAAAAATCCTTGCAGTTGATGATGGCCTTGAGAATCTCTTGCTGCTTGAGATGTTTCTGCAAGAAACAGAGATTGAACTCACGCTGGCCCACAATGGGCAGGAAGCTTTTGAGTTGTGCCAAAAGAATCGTTACGATCTTATCCTCATGGATGTTCTGATGCCTCTGTTGAACGGATACGATGCCACTTCTAGAATCCGCCAACTGGGACAGAACATGCCCATTGTTGCCATCACTGCCCACGGCGGAAATATTGAGCACGATAAATGTCTCCAGGCTGGCTGCAATGGAGTCTTAGTAAAACCCATCAATAAAACGAATTTCATGCAAACCCTTCAGCTCTATCTGAAGTAAGATTTGTTGTCATAGGAATTATGAAAAATCGGAAGTTTTAAATGCAGAATTCCTTCTACGAAAGAAGCTTAATTGAAGCGAGCCTTGATCCATTGGTCGCTATCAGTGCTGAGGGCAAGATCACCGATATGAATGAAGCTCTGGCCAGCATCACCGGAATTTCCCGTGAAAAGCTTGTGAGCACAGATTTCTTTTCGTATTTTACAGAACCAGAAAAGGCAAGTGCCGTTTACCAGGAAGTTTTTGCGAAGGGATCGATTGCCAATTTCCCACTCACACTTCGCCATAAAAATGGAAAGCTTAGCTACGTTTTGTTCAATGGATCGGTTTATAAAGATAAATCGGGAACGGTGCTTGGAGTCGTTGTTGTCGGACGATCTATTACTTCACACAATTCAGATGAACTTGCTAGCGCGAACAAAGAACTTCTCTTCCAGAACGAAGAGAAGGAAAAGCGTGCCAACGAATTGGCGATTGCCAACAAAGAGCTCCTTTTCCAAAACGAGGAGAAGGGAAAGCGTGCCGATGAATTAATTATTGCCAACAAAGAACTTGAATATCAAACAGAAGAAAAAGGGAAGCGTGCCGCAGAGTTAGTCATCGCTGACAAAGAATTGGAATTCCAAAACCGCGAAAAACACAAACGCGAAATTGCGAACCAGGAACTTGAGGCGCTCAGCTATTCTCTTAAGTTAGCTTCTCAATACTCCAGAAGCTTAATTGAAGCATCCATCGATCCGCTGGTGACGATCTCGCCAGAAGGGAAGATCACGGATGTCAATGAAGCCTCAGCTAAAGTGACGGGAGAAACCAGGCAGAAATTGATCGGCACAGATTTCTCAGATTATTTTACGGAACCAGAAAAGGCGCGCGAAGGATATAAGCAGGTATTCGAGAAAGGATCTGTTTCGGATTATCCCCTGACCATACGACACAAGAATGGAAGCTTGATTGATGTATTATATAATGCTTCGGTTTATAAAGATGATAAAGGAACTGTCCTCGGAGTATTTGCCGCTGCCAGAGATGTTACAGATAAAAATAGGATTGCAGCGGAATTGACTGAGGCAAAAGAGTTCGCCGAATTAGCGACAGGCATTGCAGAAGAAGCAAAAAGAAAAGCGGAAAGCGCGACCATCATCGCAGAAGATGCCGTAAAAGCTAAACAGCAATTCTTATCCAGCATGAGTCATGAAATTCGTACCCCCTTAAACGGAATTATCGGTTTCACCAAGATATTACTTCGTGATGTTTTGACCGATACCCAGCGTAAACAATTAGAAGCCGTTAAAACTTCCAGCGATATACTACTGGTCCTGATCAATGACATTCTTGACCTCGCAAAGATTGAAGCGGGCCAGATGAATATTGAAAAGATCGGACTCAAGCTTTCTGACCTTATCAACACTGTTCTGGGAACTTTTGAATTACGATTCGAAGAAAAAGAGCTGAGAATTCGCAAACGCTACGACGATAAGATTCCACAGATTTTACTTGGGGATCCAGTCCGGATCAGTCAAATCTTACTGAACCTTCTCAGTAACTCGTTTAAATTTACTCCCAATCGCGGACAAATCAGCATCAATGTAAATCTTTTGAATCAAGACGAAGAAAATGCTTCGGTTGAATTTGTTTTTACTGACACAGGAATAGGAATCTCGCCTGAAAAATTAAGCATCATTTTCGAACCTTTTATCCAGAGTTCCAGTGATACCGCCCGCAGATACGGGGGAACCGGATTAGGTCTCTCGATTGTAAAAAGACTAGTGACTTTAATGGATGGGACAATCTCTGTGGCGAGTAAATTAGATGAGGGCACCACGGTTACATTTGTATTGCCTCTGAAGAAAACTACGGCGACAGAAATTTCCAGAGAGAAAGATACCATCCTCCTGGCTCAGGACCTGAAAGACCTTGGGCAATTGAATATTTTGCTGGTGGAAGATATCCCCGTAAATCAATTCCTGGCACTTACTATTTTAGATGATTTCGGATTTAAGGTTGATACGGCAGAGAATGGTAAAATTGCGATTGAGATGCTGGAAAAAAATGACTACGACATTATTCTTATGGATTTAATGATGCCGGAGATGGGTGGCTTTGAAGCCACTCAGTACATCCGGACAAAAATGCATTCTTCAAAATCAAATATTCCTATCATCGCTTTGACTGCTGACGTGAATAAATCAGATGTCGATAAGTGTCATAAAGTGGGGATGAATGATTATGTCTCAAAGCCTTTTAATCCCACTGATTTAATGAATAAGATTATCCGGCTCTTAAAGAAAACCGAAAAAATATGTAATCTCGACCATCTCAAAGCTCAGTCACCGAAAAAACCAGAATTTGTGTCTAAAATGATTCAATTGTTATTAAAACAAATTCCTGTGTCCATCGAGGAAATGCATGCGTGTCTCAAGTCTGAATCTTGGCAGGGGCTGGGAGAGGCCGCTCACAAATTAAGACCATCTATTGTCATGATTGGCATGGATAAAGAGCTCGTGAAGATGACACTACAAATTGAAGAATACGCATTTGCCAAAAAGAATCTGGATCTAATACCTAAACTGGTTCAAAAATTGAGAACAGCACTTGAGCGGGCGTTTATTGAGCTAGAAGAAGAGCTAAAAAACAATTACTCCGGCATTTGAGATGTTTTGATATTTTTTACGGCCTGAACGCAGATGTCTGCGATGCCTGAAGATACTTCAGGCTTATATAAGCACACATCAAAGAGAGCGTTGATTTCTGTCGCCTGGCTCAGGTGTTTGATGTCAGAAAAAGCCGTCTCGGTTTGACCTGTAATTTGATACAAACGATTCGTCCCTTTCTTCCAGATCCGAATGTCTCTGTTGTTGTAAAGTCGCGCGCGCCCCGGAAATTCATAACACGGGCCTTCGACATTCTCTTTGCAGGAGACAACGTTTTTACTTTTCGCCATCGCCTGGGCTTCGAACGACAGAACCAGCAATAAAAAGATTTTCAACATTTTCACCTCGAGCTAGATTATATCATGAAAGAATTTATTGAAAAGATACTTCAAACCTTAAGATCTAATGGCTTTCCAGCGAAGCGAGTCTCGCTACCGACCGAGAAGATGTATGAAGCGGCCGACAATAAAGGCCTCAGCTTCAACAGCGTATTGGATCAATTGAGAACCGAACATAAAATCGAGGCGCAAATTGGAACTGAGAAGATTATTTTTTCTCAATCTGAAGCTAATCCACAGGATATGATGAAGCAGGCGCAAGAAATGATGTCTAAGATGAATCCTGAAGAGATCAGGAAAATTCAGGAAATGTTTACGAACATGACTCCCGAAGAGAAGGAAGAAATCCTTAAGAAAGGGAAGGATATGGGAATACTCTGACCCTAGTTTTCCAAAGCTT
Organism: Bacteriovoracaceae bacterium; assembly: GCA_046593575.1. GTDB lineage: Bacteria > Bdellovibrionota > Bacteriovoracia > Bacteriovoracales > Bacteriovoracaceae > Peredibacter. The sequence continues at coordinate 3,939 of JBKJNQ010000143.1, read as the reverse complement.
CCCGTTGGTCAATACAGCTTGGTGTCTTGTCGGTAATCGCGATATCAATATTCAATTCAAATAATGGCGTACATGCAGCTCCGAAAGCTTCATGAATAGATGAAAAGTGCCAAGCGTTTTCCGTCACGAACTTCCCTGCAGCATGAATAGCATCAATAATCTCAGTCGATCTGAAAGTATTGTTGAGCTCAATGATAACCAGATTATCGTCATGAAGATCCAGCGCCCAATTAAGCTGAGTCCAATCGTTGGGAGCAAAAATCAAAGCAATATTGGGATCAAAATCTCTGGCGGCATGAAAAAGCACGGGATCACTTTTCGTTTGAAAATAGACCCAATTATAAGCGTTGTATTTTTGAACGAGTTTGATCGCAGGAACAATGCTTGATTGGAATTTAAACTCAGCATTTATAATGATTTTACCATTGGACCATTTAAGCACTTCTTCAAGCGAGTTGATTTTATAAAAAAATAATTTATCACACTGCTGAATCTCGGCCCATGTCTTGTCAGCAACGAGGCCGGTGCAATTAGTAAATCGTTCGAGATAGTTATCGTGATAAACAATGACTACGTTGTCCTTCGTGAGTTGCAGATCCATTTCCACGATGTCGGCACCATATTGATAAGCTTCTTCAAAGCGATGAATAGTATTTCCTGCGAGATCAATGGCGCCACCCTGGTGCGCTCCGACCTGACGGCCCTGAAGGCGTTGCCTTAAAGTGGTACTTGGCGGAAAACGCAGTACCGGGTTAACTGCCGGCACTGGGACCGGATAGAGATATGGATTGGGATAGGCATAGGGGTAAGTATTGGGATTATACGGATAGGTAGGATTATAGGGATAAGTAAAATAAGTATAATTACTTGCATAATACGGGGGGGGAGAATCAGATGATCCACTATCCTTATGGCGCCCACATGAGGCGAACATAAGCAGGATGGTACTCAGTAACAGAAAAGCTTTCATAGAGCATTTAAAGCAATCCCGAGGCCATTTCCGTTAGCGCGATTTCATGAAGATATGGGCCTCTGGCCGTCCAATTAAAAGACAGTTACTCAGATTCTTTATTTCCCGCAGCACTTCTTGAATTTTTGTTTGCTCCCACAGGGACACTCTTCATTACGTCCGACTTTCGGCATTTCCCTTACGATGGGGGCCAGAGCGTGATGATGATTGCAGTTGGGCCCGTGGACGTGTCCCGGCTCATCATGGGTTGAGGTTTCGGCCGTTGGAATCTGATCTTTGGTATGTGTGCTCATAGGATACATATGCTATAAAATAGGCAGAAATTCAACGGGATGAGTAATTATGGCATGGGGACCTGAAGAAAAAGCGAGCTGGCGAAAAGAGCAGACGCTCAAGCGTTCTTATAAAGAAGAAGTTCTCTCTAAAATCGAGAAACTTAAGTCAAAGGTCGAAGTCGTTCCCTATGGTTCACTTTCCTATGATCATGGCCGCTATCCTGTTTATTTTTTGCAGTCGAAGAGTCGTGAAAAGGGTGCCAAAACAATTCTCATTACCGGCGGCGTTCATGGTTATGAAACGAGCGGTGTGCAAGGTGCGATTCGATTCATGGAAACTGAAGTCCAAAATTTCAGCAAATTTAACATCGTCTGCTTTCCCTGCATCAGCCCCTGGGGATACGAGACGATCAATCGCTGGAATCCTCTAGCACTCGACCCGAATCGCAATTTCTGCCCCAACAGCCCGGCCGAAGAGTGCAGTCTATTTTTGAATGCCATTCAATCGCTGAAACCGGATATTATCGCGCACTTTGATCTTCATGAAACAACCGATACGGATAATACGATTTTCCGGATCGCGAAGAATCTTCGGGATGGAAAGGATGAGGAGCTGACGGAAATTCCGGATGGGTTCTATCTCGTTGGTGATACCAGGAAACCTCATAAAGAATTTCAGAAAGCGATTATTGATTCTGTGAGAAAGGTGACTCATATTGCTCCTGCGGATAAAGAGGGAAGACTCATCGGCGTTCCCCTTGAGCAGGAAGGTGTAGTCAATTACGATAAGAGAAAGCTCTTTCTTTGCGGTGGATTTTCTGAAGCTGAATACATTACGACGACGGAAGTTTATCCAGACAGTCCGCGGGCGACCGATGAGATTTGCATCCAGGCGCAGGTGGAAGCGATCAAGGGCGGAATCAATTTTCTGCAGAGAGAGGTTTTAAAATGAAAAGTTTAAAAGAACAATTACTGCAGGCAGGACTTAAGGCCACTCCAAATCCCAAGGCCGAAAACGAAAGAGAACAACTCAAGAAGAAACTAGTTACTGAATCTGTGATCCATCAGGAACAACGGAATTTCTGCGAGGCCTGCCAGCAAGTGAGACCGGATGTGGAACTTTACTATCATCGTAATCCGACGACTGAAGCCGAATGGATCTGCGTGAAGTGTGCTGATCAGCTGAAAATCGCTGATTCATGCCGGCAGACTGCTCAGAGTGATACATCCATTAAAAAAATGTTCCGACGGGAGCACGGTGTAACCCGTCCGGTAACTGATTTTAAAATGGTTCAGAGAAGTGATAAGCCGAAGGGGCCGGTTGACGGAAATCGGTGATTTTTTTGTTTATTCTGTGAGCTTTAGACGAAGGGATTTAGCCAGGCGTCCTCACCGATACCATTCTTAAAAAAGTTGACCTGCACCTTTGTCGTGTCTTTACCGAGGACTCGATATCGATTTGATCATCAGCAATGAACGTCTATATCGCAGATCTTAGTCGCACTTCGAACTAAGAAACTCCGCTTTCATATGAGTTTCCATTTTTGACCCTTTGGTGGATACCATTTTCGTTGTGCCTGTCATATGAGTTTCATCGATCACTTTCCATTCAGAGCTTCCCGACGAACCGTTCTCGCATGTAAATTTCATAGAAACGAGTTTCGGTGTCTGGACGTGATCAGAAATTTTACATTTTTGTTTTTCGTGCTGCTCTTTTGTACCCAGACCAGATTCCAGCATTTCTTTGGTGTAACACATCGTCATGCCTTTCTCGTCAAAACCAAATTGCGGGCCCTTCACAGCTTTGTCTTGGCCCAGACGGGCCTTCATTTTCCCCATCATCGCTTCCATTTCTTTTCTTTTTTCTGGCGTCATACTTTTCATCGCAGCTTGCATTTTAGCCTGAGGAGATTCCTGGACTTTGCCATCTCGTGTAATGGTAGATTGAATCCGCCACTTACCGGGTTTCATCATGAGAGCTGCGTTGGCAGAAAGACTCATGAGAGTGAGAACCAAAGCATAAGTGAACGATTTCATAGATTGTCCTTTGTTTTGTCTTGAACAATACTATAAGCGGTTGCGATTTACACTCCTTTGCGAAATTCAAGGAAAACTTATGAAGCTTATCATTGGCAACAAGCGTCTATCTAGCTGGTCTCTCAGGCCGTGGTTAATCATGAGGCATTTTGAAATTCCCTTTGAGGAAGTGTTGATTCCCTTAGACCAAACAGAAACGACTGAAAATATTCTTGAATATTCACCCACCGCCAAAGTTCCGGTTCTGATCGATGAAGATCTTCACGTTTGGGATTCACTCGCCATCGCTGAATACCTGAATGAGAAATATCCAGAGAAAATGATGTGGCCGGAAAACGTCTCAGACAGAGCGCGTGCCAGGTCGATAGCAGCAGAGATGCATAGCGGGTTTGCAGATCTTCGAAAGTTTCTTTCGCATGATCTGCAGAAAAATTTAAAAGACTTTGATTGGTCACCGGCAGCCAAAGACATCGAACGTATCAAGGAAATCTGGACTGAGAGTTTGATGAAATCCGGGGGGCCCTATCTCTTCGGGTCTTTTAGTATCGCTGATGCTATGTTTGCCCCGGTGGCGAATCGTTTCGTAAGTTATGGTGTTCCGGTTGAGGCAGTGGTGAAAATGTACGTAGAAAATATCAGGGCGAACAAATCTCATGC
>JBKJNQ010000069.1:0-8232 GCA_046593575.1 Bacteriovoracaceae bacterium | reverse complement strand
AACACTCTTCTCGTTCTAGTTTTTAATGTGATCAATTACCTTTGCCAATTTGTTTTTAATGTGATCAATTACCTTTGCCATATAACCCTTTTAAAACAAATTGGCCGAGAGCCATTTTTCCATTTCACTAACTGAGACATCTTTTCTTCTGGCGTAATCTTCCACCTGGTCTTTCCCGATTCTGCCGACATTGAAGTAACGTGCCTCAGGATGGGCAAAATACCAGCCACTGACTGACGAAGGTGGAACCATCGCCATCGAGTGAGTGAGAGTGACACCAATATTTTTCTCGATATCGAGCATCCGGAAAAGAGTTTTCTTCTCAAGATGATCCGGGCACGCCGAATAACCGGGTGCCGGACGAATTCCCTGATACTTCTCTTTGACGAGATCATCATGGGTGTATTTTTCTGAAGGATTGTATCCCCAGTACTCTTTGCGGACTTTCTCATGAAGATATTCCGCAAACGCCTCTGCTAGGCGATCGGCCAGCGACTTCACCATGATGGAATTATAATCATCGTTATCTTTTTCAAATTTCTTACAAAGTTCATCGAGGCCAATTCCGGTGGTCACACAGAATGCTCCCACATAATCCGTCTTACCTGATTCCTTAGGAGCAATAAAATCTGAAAGTGAAGGATTGGCAGAAGTGGATTCATCCATCTGCCGCTGAGAGCGAAGCATGAGAAGCTTCTCAACTAGTTTTGTGGAAGACGATTTTTGCTGATGAGTATGTTTGCCGTGCTTATCGCAATTCACATCAACAGATTTTTCGTCAATCCCGTAAATCTCGATATCGTCCCCAGAGCTGTTGGCCGGGAATAAACCAAAGACCGCACGCGCTTTGAGAGACTTGTTTTTAACAATGTCTTTTAAAAGTGCCTGGGCCTCATCAAATAATTTCCGCGCCTCAACTCCCACTTCCTTATCATCAAAGATCTTGGGATAAGCTCCACGAAGTCTCCAGGTCATAAAAAATGGCGTCCAGTCAATATACGGAACCAGATCAGCGATCGGGAAATTATCCAGAACCGTGACACCCAGTTTATTGGGCTTTCTGATCTCTGTTGAGTTCCAGTCGATTTTCACTTTATTCTGACGGGCCTCTTCGAGAGTGAGGTACTTTTCATCTCTCTGAGAAGCGGCATGCGCCACCCGCATTTTGTCGTATTCAACTTTTTGATCCGTATGAAGTTTTGCAAATGAATTCTTATTGAGAAGTTTCTCAACCACCGGCACCGCCCGGGAAGCATCGTTCACGTGAACGATTGTTCCTTCGTAATAAGGATCAATTTTCACGGCAGTGTGAACGCGCGATGTAGTCGCTCCACCGATCAGGAGGGGTATTTTAAAACCCAGACGCTGCATCTCTTTGGCGACGTGAACCATTTCATCCAGCGAAGGAGTAATAAGTCCGGAAAGACCAATCACATCAGCATTCTGCTTTTTCGCTTCTTCAAGAATCCGCTCACACGGAACCATCACCCCGAGATCAATCACTTCGTAGTTATTACAGCCGAGGACAACACTTACGATATTTTTTCCGATGTCATGCACGTCACCTTTCACGGTCGCCATGAGAATCTTTCCAGCGTGTACCTGTGGCTTGCCGGATTTTTCGAGCTCAATATACGGCTGGAGATAAGCGACAGCTTTCTTCATCACGCGGGCGGATTTCACGACCTGAGGAAGGAACATTTTCCCTTCGCCGAAGAGATCTCCCACAACTCCCATACCGTCCATGAGAGGTCCTTCAATCACTTCCAGAGGACGCGTGAATTTCTTCCGGGCCTCTTCGGTATCGGCATCAATGTGATCCACGATCCCTTTAATCAGGGCATGAGCAAGACGCTTCTCCACAGGATACGAGCGCCACTCTTCATCTTTCTTCTCGGCCTTGCCGTTATTTTTCACGCGACCAGCGAGTTCAATTAATCTCTCAGTGGAATCCGGTCTGCGATTGAAGATCACATCTTCCACATGCTCGAGAAGTTCTGGCGAAATATCGGTGTAAACGGGAAGAGCACCAGCGTTCACAATCCCCATGTCAAGGCCGGCTTTGATAGCGTGATACAGGAAAGCTGAGTGCATCGCCTCACGGACAACATTGTTTCCGCGGAAGGAAAATGAGAGATTCGAAATACCACCACTCACCTTGGCATAGGGAAGATTTTCCTTGATCCATTTGGTGGCAGCGATGAAATCAATCGCGTAATTATTATGTTCTTCCATGCCGGTAGCAACCGTCAGGATATTTGGGTCAAAGATAATATCTTCCGGAGCAAAATTCACTTTTTCAGTCAGGATCTTATAAGCACGGGTACAAATTTCTATTCTTCTTTCAACATTATCCGCCTGGCCCTTTTCATCAAAGGCCATGACGACGCAGGCAGCTCCATATTTCTTCACGAGCTTAGCGTGTTCAATAAACTTCGCTTCGCCTTCTTTCAGTGAGACGGAGTTTACGATCGCCTTACCCTGAATCCGCTTAAGTCCTGCTTCAATGACCGACCACTTGGAAGAATCGATCATAAGGGGAACGCGCGCGATATCTGGTTCAGACGCAATCAGGTTTACAAAATGAACCATTGCCGCTTCTGAGTCAATCATCGCTTCATCCATATTGATGTCGATGATCTGCGCGCCGTTTTCCACCTGCTCGCGGGCTACTTTCAGAGCTTCTTCGTAATTTTTTTCCACCATCAATTTCTTGAAGGCGAGAGAGCCGGTGAGATTTGTCCGCTCACCGATATTAATGAAGTTCGATCCGGGGAAAATTTTCAGGGGCTCAAGTCCGGCCCACTTCGGAATATGCTCAAGAACCGGAAGTTTTCTTGGCCTGGCGGTCTCGGCCGCTTTTGCAATCGCTTTAATATGTTCATTGGTTGTTCCGCAACAGCCGCCGATAATATTCACCCAACCATTATCAAACCATTCCGTGAGAGTCTTCGCCATGTGTGCAGGAGTTTCATCATACTGGCCGAACTCATTCGGAAGACCAGCATTCGGATAAACCGAAATATGAAAGGGTGACTCTTTCGCGAGAGTTTCAATGTACGGACGCATGAGCTCCGCACCCAGAGCACAGTTGATCCCGATAGAGAGTAGGGGATAGTGAGAAACGGAATAAAGGAACGCTTCAATCGTCTGACCAGAAAGTGTGCGACCGGAAGCATCCGTGATGGTTCCAGAGACCATCACTGGAAGTGGTTTCTTATTTTCTTTTTCAAAGTAATCGGCAATTGCAAAAAGGGCCGCCTTACAATTGAGTGTATCGAAAACGGTTTCTACAAGAAGAATATCGACTCCGCCTTCCACGAGGTATTTTGTCTGCTCGTAATAGTTAGCAGCAAGCTGATCAAAGTCCACAGCACGAAAGCCAGGATTATTCACATCGGGAGAAAGCGATGCTGTCTTTGTCGTGGGGCCGATAGAGCCAGCTACATAGCGGGGCTTACTCGGATTTTTCTTGGTGTATTCATCAGCGCACTTTCGCGCGATCTGTGCCGCCACCAGATTGAGCTCAGGCACGAGATCTTCCATGTGATAGTCGGCCATGGAAATTCTGGTACAGCTGAAAGTATTTGTTTCAATGATGTCCGCACCAGACTCGAGATATTTATTATGAATCTCTTCGATGACTTTTGGTTTCGTGAGAACCAGCAGATCGTTATTACCTTTGAGCGCATGCTTCCAGTCTTTGAAACGCTCTCCACGATAGTCGCTGTCTTCGAGTTTATACTTCTGAATCATGGTGCCCATGGCACCGTCGAGAATGAGCACACGCTCATTCAAAATCTTGCTTAATTCCACAAATTCATCCTCTCAATGGCCAATACACTAGTGTAAAATTTATTTAGCATCAAAAGCCTAAAAATGTCTAGTGATTTTAGATAGTTGAAAAATGTTTAGTTACGCAATCACCATAAGATAGAAACCCATGAGGAAAAAGACGAAGGCCGCCACGAGATATCGGTTGGGCCATCTTCGGTGATAAACGCTCTCGAGCATGGCGACCCACACGGGACCGGTGATGGAAATAGCGGTGAGAGTTCCTACATGAGCGTATTTTAAAGCCGCGAGATAGAGCGCAAGAGAGACAAAACACCCTCCGACACTGGCACCAATCACCACGACCTTATCGCGAAGATCGAAGTTCCAGACGTCTTTTGGAAATTGCAGATAAATTTTCGGATTCACCAGAAGAAATCCTACGAGAGCACCGGAACAACGAATCACGTTCACCTGGAAAGTTTCGAGCTCTGGAGTAAGTTCATAGGCAGATCTTGTCATCATGACACCAACGGCATCGAGAGCAATTCCCGTAAACGCCCAAATAAAACTCTTGAGATCCCAGGAACCAGTGAGCTTACTTCTCTCGAGCATGAAAATATAAATACACACCACCATGCAGGCCACGGCCATCGACTGGTTCACGGTAAAAACCTGATTCAGAAAAAAGTATCCGTAAATGCCGAGCATGAGGGGCTCGAAGCTGAACATGACTAACGTTCTTCCCGCACCCAAAGTCGTGAAGGCCTTAAAGAGAAAAATATCGCCACCGCAAAGTCCACCAAGCCCACTCACAAAAAGCAGCGCCATAGTCGTAAAAGGAACTGAGTTTGTTTGTCCGGAAAGAATCATCGCAATGATAAAAGCGATCATCGCGAAAAAAACTTTTACGGTTCCCATCCAAACGGGGCTGAATCTCTTTGAGTAGATAGAGAAGAACAAACTGGCAGTCGAGAAGGTGAGATTAGCACCTATCGCCATAAGATAGACCTGAAGAGAACTCAAAAACGACACCTTTTGTTAAGCCTCTGTATCCTAAATGATTTGGGCCAAACTGAGGAGGGTGATGTAAAATAAAAGCGTCATGAGTACAGAAGAAGATTACAAAAAGAAACTCAGCCCCGAACAATACAATGTCTGCCGACTCGGTGGAACAGAAAGCCCTTTCTCGGGGAAATTCAATAAGCACAAAGAAGCTGGCAAATACATTTGCGTAACCTGCGGTTCTGATCTCTTCAGTTCAGCGACAAAATTTGAATCCGGCACGGGCTGGCCAAGTTTTTACGACGTGATGAATTCCCAGAATGTAAAATTGATCGATGATTACGCCTATAACATGCACCGGGTGGAAGTTCAGTGCGCGAATTGCAGTTCTCATTTGGGCCACGTCTTTAATGACGGTCCAAAACCAACGGGCCAGCGATTCTGCATTAACTCCGTCGCCCTGGACTTTGTCCCAGAGGGAAAATGATGTACCCCTTTATCGCTGTTAATAATAATTTCCGGGTTGAAGTCAAAACAGATTTTGATTTCGATCAATCCAATCCTCTTCAGTTTAATTATCTATTCCGTTACACCATTCTCATTACGAACATGGGTGACGTTCCTGCCAAACTCATTTCTCGAAAATGGTTCATCAAAGATGCCAAGGGTGAAATTAAACTAGTGGAAGGTCCGGGAGTCGTTGGTCAGACGCCATCATTTAAGTCAGGTGACTCTTTTGAATACTCGAGCTTCTGTCCTCTTCCGACGATGAAGGGTGAGATGTGGGGCCATTTCAACATGCTGGATAATACGGGCAAGAGTTTTAAGATCGATACACCGATCTTTAAGTTCGAAGTGCCAGCAGAGCTCATCGACGTTTACTGATTCAGAAGCTTAGCGAAATCTTCCCGAAGCTTTTTTAATTCCTCATCCAGATCATTTATAAGTTCATCTTTGGGAATCGCGGCGTAGTTCTGCGACTTGATGAGATCGTGCATGATCCGAAGCCGCTCAATAGAATTCAAAATATCGTGAGAAAGTTTTTTAGAATCCATCGAATTTCTCAACGAATGTGAATTTGTGCTTGATCGGTCCGAATTCCATTTCAATCAGATCATTAGGCTTCAAGGGTCCGACTCCCGCCGGCGTACCTGTGAAAACCAGATCTCCATCGTTGATCGGAAAAAATTGATCAATGTAGTGAATGATCTCATCGGCCTTCATGATCGCTTTCGCGAGACTGGATTCCTGACGAAGCTCACCGTTTACTTTGAGAGTGAAGGGCGTTTCCTGCCAGTCTTTCCGGAAATCCCGTGTTCCCTTGATAGGAGTAACAAGCGCAGAATTTTTAAAAGACTTAGCGATCTCCCACGGATGTCCCGCTTCCTTTAACTTCTTCTGTAAATCCCGGAGAGTGAGATCAAGACCGAGGCCCAGACCTATGACATTTTTCTTATAAAGTTTCAGCACCACTTCGCATTCATGATGAATGTTTCCACGATCCCAAGGGAGAACAATTTTTGCGTTGTCTTTTATTTCCAGAAAGCAGCTGGGGGGCTTCAGAAAAAGCACGGGCCTCTCGGGCTGCGCTTCTTTCATTTCTTTCGTGTGGTCGGAGTAATTCTTCCCGAGGCAAATAATCTTATCCATGAAGGGATATTATCGCCTTAGTGCGGAAAAATCCAATCCAGATAAGCTGAGAGCAGGGGATTATAAGAAAAACGTCCCTGCGGACCGTGGGAGAGTGTGGAATGAATCGCAGCGATGAATATTCCATCCGAATTTTTCACAAAGATCGGCCCTCCTGAATCACCGGACATGGAAAAAGTATCATTGAGCTCCAGGAAATTATCGATGAAGTTAATCCATTTAAATGTTGGAGTAATGACCGTCCGGATATTTTTCTTATTGCGGGCACCGAAGCCAAAGCGATAGAGATCACCCACAACTGTTGAGGTCTTAAGAATAGGATGGATGTTAATACTTGCGGGGAGAGCGACTTTCAGATGGAGTTTCGCGAGATCGTTTTTATACTGTGACTGGGTTGGCTTGTAATTCGGATGAAGTTCAAATCCTGCCGTTTCGAGTGCTGGAAAAGTGGGATCGTATTTTTCCTGAGTAAACACCCGAACTTTTTTAATCTCACCATCAAGGCAATGAGCAGCTGTCACAATAAGTTTTGGAGAGACAGCAACACCCGTGCAGGTAAAGACACCATTTGGCCGCGTCACTTCTAACAGCAGCGCAGAATTATATTTCTCCCACTGATCGGTTTGAGCAAAAAGTTGTGTTGTAGTCATAAGGAGCACCAGGGCGATGGAGTTTAACATCAGCCTAATACACCAGATATCTGGGGATTATGAAAGGCGCGAACAGTTGATCTTAAGCATATATCCAGTCGCGGTGACGGGTAAGGAGTGGATTGTAGGAGTAACGGCCTTCAGGGCCATAAGAAAGAGTTGAGTGGATCGCTACCAGATACAGCTGGCCATTCTGCTGGAGAAATACAGGTCCTCCAGAATCACCCGAATAGGAATACATATCATGAAGCTCGAGGATTCTTTGTGGCTCCTGAACTTCCTTGTAGACCGGCGTAATCATCGTGCGTGCGTTTCTTGCATCACGCTCGCCGTAACCAATGCGAACAAAATTTCCTGTGAGATCGCGGTCTGACTTCATCACAGAATAATAATTTGTTCCTTCCGGAAGGGGAGAGGAGAGAGTTATTTTCGCGAGGTCATTCTGGAAGTTTGAATTTATCGGTTCGTACTCTGGGTGGAGTTCGTAAGTCTTAACTCCCAGGAACTTTCCTTTCGGATTGTAAGCAGAAGCAGCAGACACGCGAACTTTTAAAATCTCGCCATCAAGACAGTGAGCAGCTGTGAGAATAGTGGTCTTGTTAAGCGCCACACCTGAAGAAGTAAAAACACCTTCAGGGCGAGTCACTTCAATCAACACAGTTGAGTTGAAATTTGACCAATCAATGTTAGAGGAAATACTTGTGAAATTTGTTGTCGTCATAACCATCATCCTTGTGGTTTTCAGATTGTCCATCTTGGACAGCCTTGCTCTATTATAGAGACCCTGAAAACTCGTGTCGAAGGTGCTTTTTGGCACTACGTAACTTTAGTTTGGCTTTGAAATTTCAACAAATTGTGAGGGGAAGAGCAATCGACGAAGTCTTCTGTCAGAAGATATAAGATACCCATGATGAATCTCGAACCCCTTTGTTTTATTAAAACCCCCTATGTCGAGAAGTTCGGCGTCCCACGCCAATCGCTCCTGGTGACGGAAGCAATGGGAGAAATGGTGTTTTCGAAGACCGACTTTTTCGCAGAGGCCTTCCGGGGAATAGAGAACTTTACTCACCTGTGGCTCATCTTCGAATTCCATCAAGTGAAGGCCGATACTGTCCAGGCACTGGTAAGGCCCCCGAGATTTGAGGGAAAAATG
>JBKJNQ010000038.1:0-5373 GCA_046593575.1 Bacteriovoracaceae bacterium | reverse complement strand
ACTCGAGAACAAGAGAAAAAGCACCAGCGGCTTCAAGCGCCTTGGCTTCTTTCATCAGACGATCCTGAGAAGCATCGGTTTTCCCGTGAACGTAGTAACCACCCTGCTGGTGAACAGATTGTGGAGTCAGACCGATATGACCCATGACTGGAATTCCAGTCTGAGTAAGTCTTTCAATGAGTTTTAACTGATAAGGAAACGCCCCTTCCAGCTTGATCGCTTCGGCTTTCGTATCTTTAAAAAGTTTTGTCGCTGAATGAACGCCTTGAACGATAGTCGAGTAACTCCCGAAAGGAAGATCGAGTATCAGGAACTTTTCCGGAGCACCTCGTCTCACGGCCTTTCCAAAGATAATCATTTCCTCGAGAGTGACTTCCACAGTTGTCTCGTACCCGAGAATAACATTCCCGACACTGTCGCCAACGAGGATCATATCGAGAGCTGATTCATTGAGGATGGTGGCGGTCTGAAAATCGTAGCAGGTCAGCACCTGAAGATTTCCGCCCTTGGCTTTGCGGATATCCCGAACATTTAATTTTTTCATGAATTGATCCTGAGGAAAGTTTTATTGAGTTCATCCTGAGACCAGCGGGCGCTGATTTTTTTCCGGAGTGCGGGAACATCGGCATTTTCAACTTCACGATCAAAGTCACCGGATTTTATTTCTTCCAGAAGTGAGCGCATCCTGTTTTTAAAATCGTCAGTCATAAGTCTCTGATAGCCTTTCTCAGAACCGATAAGGGCATTAGGGCTGATGAGATCAAAGAAGCCCTCGGGACCTTTATCAATCATGGCGTTGATGATGAGCTTAAGCTCATGCCAGCATTCAAAATAAGCGAGCTCTGGTTCCGTTCCTTCTTCAATGAGATGGCGGAACATTTCGGAAGCTGCGTAGGGAATGAGGGAACAAAGTAAACCCTGCTCTGAATAGAGATCAGCATTGGTTTCTCTTAAAAAACTTGTGGCATAGGGACCCATGGTAATCCCGAGAGAGCTAGCGAGTGTACGAAGCCAGATCTCAGTTTCAGGGCGATTCCCTTTCACATATTCCAGCGAAAAAACGGCGCCCAGTTTTCCTTTCAGCTCAAATTGTTTTCTGAGTTCAGTGCCGATGGATTTTGGTGCAAAAAGTATGTGCTCGAGAGCAGGGAATTTTGTCTGGAGATTCTTGCGACTGACTGAATAACCGTGAGCATAAAGAATTCTGGCACCAGGTTTTAGTTTCTCACCGTGAGAGGCCAGGAATTTTTCCTGTTCATCATCAGGAATAAGGAGGGCCACGGCTTCTGATTGATAGAATTCTGAACTTCCGATTTCAACCAGACCCAGGGTGCTGGATCTGGCCTCTTTTTCCGAAGGGCTTCCAGCTCTCAGGGCAATCCTGACAGGAAAGCCTGAATCACGAAGATTCAGGGCCCAAGCGCGGGCCTGGTTGCCGAAGCCGATGATGGATAATTGCATCATAATTACTGCTGGTTTGAAACTCCCCATCAAAGCTATCATCAGGGGACCATGAATGAAAGTGTTAACCGGGCCTTCATGTACGGAGAATCAGTCTTCTCCACCATGCGAATGGTGGAGGGAAATGTCCGTCATTGGGAGCTTCATTTTGATCGCCTGAAAAAAAGTGCGGAATTCGTCTACGGCCCCTTTAAAGACGGGGACTGGCAGGGGATTTTGCGTGATCGTCTTGAAACCCGGCTTCATGCAGAAAATGGCGACAAGGCCATTCGCCTGACACTTTATCGCGAGCAGGAACGAGGCCTTCAGCATCACGGATTGATTTCGGTAATTGATCTGCGGCTTCATGTGGATATTTCGCCTTATGATCCTCTGAGATTTGAAGGGAAGAAATTTCATCTTCGTACTGTTACGGCATCACCCAAGCCTTCCTGGTGGCCATCCTTTTTGAAAACCGGAAATTATCTCGAAACTATTTTGAGTCAGAAAAAATTCATGGGCCCCGATGACGATGACATTCTTTTTCTTTCCCACGATGAAACTGCTCTTGAATTATCGGTCGCCAATATTTTTATCTGCCGTAATGGGAAACTGACGACACCTCCAACCGGTCCGAATGTCCTTGATGGAGTGATGAGAAAAAAAGTTCTCGAATTAAGCGGGAAAGTTTTTACTTCGACCTCTGAATCTCAAACCAGTCTTAAAGACATTCTCAGTTCTGAAGGGGTCTTCGGCACAAATTCTCTCAGGGGGCTTTTCTTAATCTCGCGGATAGATGATCATGAGATTTCCTTATCTCAGGATTTTCTTGGGAAGTTTGAGGAACTAAAACGGGTGCTTGAGTGTTGAAGCAAAAAGAAGTGAGTTGTCCCACTTGTAAAACAAAGTTCAATTATTTTGATTCCGCTTTCAGGCCTTTTTGTTCTGAAAGATGCCGGATGGTCGATCTGGGTCACTGGCTGACAGAATCTTATGCCGTACCGGCGGAAAAACTAACTCCGGATGAACAGGATACTCTCGAGAAACTACATGAAAAAGAAAATGACGAAGAAGACGACAACCAGGAAGACGATCAAGAGTAATCCCGAACTTGATCTGGAAGACGTGCTGAAAAATATGATCGAATGGGCGTTTGATTGCGGAGAAATTCTCAATGCTCATCTCGTTCAGTCCTACGATAAGCCGCTCAAGATTCTTGATAAGGGAAAGCAGGGTCTCGCCACTGAAGCAGATCTCATATCTGAAACATATGTGATGAAAAAAATCCGCGCCTGTTATCCCGAGCATGAAATCCTCTCTGAAGAAGACGCTTACAAGCGGCAGCTGAAATCCGGTGTGCCCGCAGATGACCAGTACATCTGGCTTATCGATCCCCTCGATGGGACAAATAATTTTTACAATCGCCTGCCCTTTTTCTGCGTGAGCCTCGCCCTCAATAAAGGAAAGGAAACACTTGCCGGTGTGGTCTACAACCCGGTTAATTGCGAACTCTTTTATGCGACTAAAGGTACAGGTGCCTGGCTCATCCGTTTGATTGGAGAGACTGAAGTAAAAATCCGGCTCCAGGCCCCGAAAGGGAAAAAAGGTTTTAAAGAAGCACTTTTGTCAGCTAATCTCACCAGTAAGCGAGTCGAAAAAGATCTTCTCAAAACATTTCCTGAAGTTCGCGCGATGAGAAGACTCGGATCTGCAGCACTTGAGATGAGTTACGTCGCTGCCGGAATGCTGGATGCTTATTGGGAATACAAGCTCCAGCCCTGGGATATGGCAGCTGCCGGACTCATTTGCCGGGAAGCTGGAGTAAAAATATCAAATATTCAGGGTGAAGAATTTCACCCCTTCGGATCGTCTGTTCTGACAGCTGATCCGGCCCTTTATGAAGAACTTCAGGGCATCCTCAATAAGAGATAGCGAATTCATACTTTGACATAAATTCCCGTGGCTTAGATAATGGACTAAGAGCAGCTATTTTCAGCTAATCCATGGAGGGGTTGTGTTGGATCCTGTAAGCAATTACGTCGCGAACTTTTCCGATCCTATTCTGACAATCACGTCGGGACTCCTCGTCATTATTACGACGCTGATTCTCTGGCTGTGGTTTTCTAACCGGAAAAAATATCACAATCTTAAACACGCAATTCCCGCGCATGTTGTAAAAAATTATCTCGATTCCATCATTCAGAATTCTACGGCCTTAAAATCTTCGCTTTTCCGCGGCGGCGGACTGGATCTGAGCGGCATTCCTTCGGTGATGCCTCTTCAAGGTCTGGGTGGAGGAGATGGACTCGCTCTTTCAGGTGCACCATCAACAGCACTCATGGAAGAGCTGAATCAAAAACGCGCTCTCATTGCTCAGCTCGAAGCTCAGTTAGGTGCACTTCAAAATGCTAACCGCGATCTCGAAGCAAAATATTCTGCGACTCAAAATAATCTTTCAGCTGCAGAAGCGAAGATCAAAGAGCTCGAAGCATTACTTGCGCAATTTAAGAAAGGGAATTCGGGCGGAGACGAGGCGATCAAGGCCGAGCTCAAGATGGTCACTAAAGAGCGCGACGAGCTTCGTGATAAACTCAAAGAATTTGAAATTATTTCTGACGACCTCGCTAATCTCAAACGCCTTCAGCAGGAAAATGAACAGCTCAAGCGTTCATTGAGTGCTCAGGGTGGAGCTCCAAGACCATCTTATAAAGAAGAGCCGGCAGCACTTCCGGCTCCCCAGTCAGCAGCTGATGTATCAGAACTTCTGGAAGATATCGGTGGAAGCGAGCCTCAGGGCACTGATGATAATAAAGCTCTGGAAGATTTCCTGAATGAGCCAGAAGCCGTGAGCGCTCCTGATCTGGAAGTTTCCGCGGCTCCGGAATTAAATCTTGATATTGATACAAAACCGAAATCCGATAAAACTCCCGAGGACCTTCTCTCTGAGTTTGAAAAAATGCTGGGGTAAAAATGAAACTGTTTCTCGGGATCCTGCTTGTCCTGTCTTCAGTGGCCCACGCTTATGTTCCTTCCAAAGAAGCCATCCGACTCCTCCAGAATCCCAACGGTGGAAAAGTCACACTTGTAAAACAGGACCTGATTTCTCTCGAAAGACTGGAAACCATGTTCACGATGGACACTCATACTCCGGGTCTCGCGGCGATGTTAAAGAGAAATTCTCTTCGTCACGGTGGCAAGGCAGTTCCGGTTCTCATCAAAGTCATGAAAGAGAGTAAGTACCCTGAGCAGAATCGCTGGCAGGCCACGATGCTCCTTGGTCGCATCATGGGAAAAAAATCCGCTCCGTTCATCGCGCGCTTTGCTGATCATCCCCACTGGATGATGAGAGTGGCATCTCTCAAGGCACTTCTTGCTTTGAAACAGGATACGTATCATCACGTTTATTCCAAGGCCCTGCGTGATCCGTCGCTGATTGTCAGAGTGCAGGCCCTCGATAATATTTCACGCATGCAGATCAGGCCCCTCGCTCATCATGTCTGGAACATGCTTTATGATCAGACAAATTACAGTGGAGACGCTGGCAGTCTGAAGCGCACATCGATCGTAAAATCTGTGATTCGTACTTTAGGTGACGTGAAATATACCGATGCCCGCAAGCCCCTGGCGAAACTCATCCAGAATCCGAAGTATCAGGATCTCATTGAAGATCTTGATTACTCACTCGAGAAAATTACGGGTGAAGTTTCTCCGAACGCTGTTGATCAGAGAAGAAAATTCTGGTCGAAGCTTGCTGTAGTGGAAACTAAAAAGAAGATCTAGGTCGATGGTATCGTAGGAGCAGCGCTGTTTTGAAGCTGCTCTTTTTCTTTCGCGCGATCAATTTCCTTGAGCTTATTATCCGTCGCAATCAGCCTCTCCATCCGGTAGAGTAGAGTCTTCTCCATAATTCCGTCTGTCGTGACCTCTTTCCAG
>JBKJNQ010000204.1:0-30043 GCA_046593575.1 Bacteriovoracaceae bacterium | reverse complement strand
CGCGATTATCCCACCCGCGGGGGTAGTACGATTAGTATGCAACTCGCGAAAATCCTCTCTGGGAAACATGAAACCAGAAGCTGGAAAGGAAAACTTCTTCAGATGAAAGAAGCACTTATCCTCGAATCCAATTGGAGCAAAAAAGAAATTCTTGAGGCCTACCTCAATCTCGTCAGCTTCAGGGGAGATCTCGAAGGAATACCAGCCGCTTCATTAGGTCTTTTTCATAAATATCCGCGTGGTCTCACGAAAATAGAGCGAGCGGTTCTCCTGGCGATGATTCCCTCTCCTTCGCAAAATAATGAGAAACTCACTGCCAGAAGCTGTGCTTACCTTAAGAAAAATAACTGCGAACTTCTTTCCCCCGTTATCGCTGAAGCGACAGCCCCGATTCATGAAAAGCTTGTTTCGTTTGCCCCACATGTGGCCGCTAAATTCCGGAAAGATAAAATTGAAGTGATCCGCACGACCTTACGGAAAAATTTCCAGGAAAGAGCCTCTCAACTCCTGAAAAGCCATCTTTCACTCTTAAAAAAACAAAATGTGAGTGACGGAGCTGTCCTCATTGCTGAAAGAGAATCCGGTAAAGTCCTGGCCTACATTGGCTCATCCGGCGACCTCTCCTCCTCTCCCCATGTTGATCACGTTCAGTCTTTCCGCCAGGCGGGCTCGACACTTAAACCATTTCTGTATGCCCAAGCGATTTCAAAAAAACTCATTACGATGAATACACTTCTGAAAGATGAACCCTTCACGATTACGCGTCAGGGGCTCACGTACCAACCGGAAAACTATCAGAAGAGTTTTACCATGAAGGATGTCCCGGCCAAAATCGCCCTGGGATCTTCGCTGAATATCCCCGCGATCCGCGTGATTGATTACGTTACTCCAAATTCTTTTCATACATTTCTCGCTGAGCTCGGCTTCAGAAAACTCGAGGACGCAGACTTTTATGGGCACTCCATGGCACTTGGCTCAGTCGATGTGACTTTATGGGATCTCGTTAATGCCTACCGAACACTTTCTAACTCCGGAAGAAAAAGTGATCTGTTACTTTTCGATGGGCCCGAGAAAGAAGAAAACGTATCCACACTTAATCAGGAAGTTTCCTGGATCATCTCGCATATCCTGTCGGAGAAAGAAAATCGTCACTTAACTTTTGGATTTCAAAGTTCCCTCACGACAGAGTCCTGGAGTGCTGTGAAAACCGGAACCAGTAAAGATATGAGAGACAATTGGTGCGTGGGCTACACTGACCGCTACGTAATCGGAGTCTGGGTAGGAAATAGTTCGGGTGCCTCCATGTGGAACGTGACCGGCATCAGTGGAGCGGCCCCGCTCTTTGCCCAGCTCATGAATGAACTTCACAGAAAGAATCCCAGCCGCGCCCCACTTCCTCCGAAAAGTCTTACCCTGAAAGATGGGAACTACTATCTGGCCGGAACTGAGCCCCGGGGAAAAAATCTTCTTCTTCCAAAAACGTTTGTGAAAAGAATACTCTTTCCGCAGGAAGGAGCGCAGTTTGCTTACGATCCTGAAATCCCTGCGGATAAACAGCGCATTCATTTTACCAGCGGAGCAAAGTCAGGACTCTGGAAACTAAACGGAAGAATTCTCAGCGGAAAAGAGATGGAGAAAGGGTTTTTGCCCCTCACGAAAGGAAAATACCACCTCGAACTCTGGGAAGAGCGTCTTCTGGATGAGGTGAATTTTTATGTGAAGGCAGGAAAGGCCGAAAGAAACTAATCCCAGCCAAGAACCTGATAACCTTTTTCTCCGAGACACTGATTCACATATCGATGCTTGAGTTCATCCGGAGTCATCGCACTTCCCGCTGCTCCACCCGCTGCACCGATAGCACCACCACGGGCAAGACCACTTCCGATATTTCCGGTGAATGCACCAAAGACTGCTCCCATCGCCGCACCGACAACGGCCCCACCGCCGGCGCCCTTGGCTATTTTCTTCCCTTCAGAAGAATCAAGATAAGCATCAGCATCTGAGATGCATTGATCAATGTCTTTTTTGGCGGCTTCTTTTCCGGCAGATTTGAGTTTGTCATTGGGATAAAGCTTCGGCCGCGCCGCACACGAGGCCAGAGTGATCATCATCAACATAATTACAGGAGTTATTTTCATGTGCTTATTTTATCAGGATGAGGCGGCTAGGCAAAGAGGTGTTGATTAGGGAACAATAGCTGAGAAAATGGAGTGACTATGCAACTGACCTCAGAAACGATTACTGCGCTACTAACGCTGACCGCCCTTGAGACGGTCCTGGGGATTGATAATATTATCTTTATCGCCATCCTCGTCGCGAAACTCCCTCATGAGCACCAGAAACGCATCCGGAATATGGGAATTGGTCTGGCGCTCATTATCCGGATCGGATTACTTTTTTCCATTAGCTGGATCATGACCTTGAAAGAGCCCCTCTTTGCAATCATGGGACAATCATTTTCAGGGCGGGATCTGATTCTTCTCGGAGGAGGATTATTCCTGATAGCGAAATCAACTTTTGAAATTCACCACAAAGTCGAAGGTGATCCGGAAGTTCATCTCCACAATGCGGAAGGAAAGAAAAAAGGTGTAAGCCCTTCTCTCATGCTCGGTCAAATTCTCGTTCTGGATATCGTCTTCTCGCTCGACTCCGTGATTACGGCAGTGGGAATGGCCTCGGATGTTTCGATCATGGTGATTGCGATGGTGATCTCGATGCTCATCATGCTCGTATCGAGCGGAAGCATCAGTGACTTTGTTGACAGACATCCCACCATCAAAATCCTGGCACTTTCTTTTCTACTCTTAATTGGTGTGATGCTGGTCGGAGAGAGTTTTGGCGCTCATATCTCCAAAGGCTATATCTATTTTGCGATGGCGTTTTCGTTAACTGTTGAGATGCTCAACATCAGGTACCGAACGAAGAAGACTTCTTCTATTGGTATTCTTTCGGAAAAAGATCGGCGTTAAGAAAACGTAGAACCTGCAGCACTTTGGCGAGGTGAAGATTCTCATCTCCGCCTTCAAGGCGCTTCAGAAAAGCCAGCCCTACTCCGGCACCTTTTGCGAGGCACTCCTGAGTGACACCTTTCTGCTTTCTTTTTTTTCTGACGAAATAGGCGACTGCCCCTAATTCTTTTTCGATCTCTGCATTAGTACGTCGGATAACTTCCATGTTATTCCCTCTCTATCACCTATTCTATGTTCATTCGGATTTTGTGCAAGAAGAAGAAGGGCACCAATTGAAATCGGTGCCCTGCGAGATAACTATTAGTCGGCAAATTCTGAGTGTTCGGCAGTTTCTGTAGCATCCATAGGACGGTCTTCCGGTTCGATCAGGGCCGAGTAATCCACCTTCTGATCCTTAGGGACAATACGCTTGTTATAAAAATTGATTTCTGGTTCTACAGACGCGGAAGTTGGTGTGCGAGTTGATTTCGTTTCAAATGACTGAAGGAAGGCCAACGTCGCAGCATCTTTTTTCTGGCGCATGATCGACATGGCCGACATGCCCCTACCATCTTTCTTAGTAAAATCTGCTTTCTGGTCTTTCCAATAAGAGAGCATCGGAAGGCAATCAGAACCAGCAGCAAGTGTGAGCGGAGTTGATCCGTCTTTCGCTTTTGTATTCCAATTCACTTTCTTGTCAGCATGAAGGATAGTCGTGAGCTTGTGAGCACAACCAGAGCTCGCCAGGTGCATGAGAGTCATCCCGTTCTTGCCATAGGTGGTGGTGAAGTCAGGATTCTCTTTCATGAGAAGAGTGAAAAGTTCCGGGTTATTTTTCTGAACAGCGAGCGAGAGAATGTCGTCAGTGCCGTCTTTTTTCTGCATCATGAAAGCGATTTTATTATCCTGAAGATAACGGATAAAGTTTGCGCGCTCAAAGTAAGCAAGTCCTTCGGCGACTGTGAAAGTCTTGCCATCGATGGCGGGAAGAAAGGCAGAGAGATCTCCACCATTTTTCACCCATGATTCAAAGGCAACCTGGTCATTCTTGATCAGAGCAAGAAGAGCGTCGTCAGTGCCAGTGCGTGCAGTTGTTTTTGATACCTGCCAGTAAGTTCCAACGCTGAGAACTCCAACAAAAAAGGTCGCAGCAATGATGAGGTGTTTTTTATTCATGAGGTCCTCCGTGAATGAAAACTAAAGTTAATTTCCTATCGGCTCAATTGCATAAATTTTTGAGAAATTGGCCATTTTTTATAAAATTGATGCTTTTAGGTGCCTACAAATTGTGAATTGTTTGTGAATTCCTGCCCAAAAATTTTGGCACCTGTGAGATTTAAGCTAATATGAATTAATGATCATGTTCCTTGGACTATTCCTATCCATTTATTCCGCTACCTTATGGGCGATGCCGGCCGAGGAGAAAGAGGAAACCCGGGTTCCGATTCTGGATTCCGCTGAAGAGTTTTTTGGTCACCGTGTGAATCACCTCGCCAACGATTTCGATTCCTTCTTTGCTACGGAACGGGCCGATGATGAATTAGGCAGAACCCGTCTCCGCTTACGCGGAAATTACACAGTCACGGAAAGGTCTCTTCCGAATGATGACGTCCAAATCCGTTTCAATCTTCGTCTTCCGCATCTCGAACAGAAGTTTAAGATGAACGTGGAAGACAAGAAAAAGCTCAAAGATCCAAAGTCTGAAACTCCCGAGCAACGAGCGAAACGGGAAGCCGAATTAAAAAAACGAAACCGGATTGATGAAAGATGGCTTATCAACGGAGATACCGGTGTCAATGCTTCCATTCATCCCAGCATCACGGTACGGGGACGTATCCGGAAAAATTTAGAAACAGGAACTGTCATTCATCGTTTCGTTCAGGAAGCAACCTGGGTGAGCACGAGAGACGGCTTCCGGAATCGTACTGCACTCACGAACGATCACAGTATTGATCAGATGAATCTCATACGTTTTAACAACTCGGCTGACTGGCAGATCAGTAAGAAGACTTTCACTACAGCGCATGGTCCTTCTTTCCTGCATCGGATCTCCGATTTTGAAGCGCTGTCTTACGGTTTTTCCATGTCGACAGTAGTCACTGGTGGGTCCTGGTATGTTACTGGGTTTCAGCTCGCTCCGACGTACCGGAGAAATGTTTACCGCGAAATTCTATATCTTGATCTTACGCCTGGTCTCAACTTTCCGAAGGAATGGTCGTTCCGCAGAACGCCCTTTATCTTCGTGCAGCTCGAATTACTTTTCGGCGGAACCTAAATCCGGAAAGGCTGCTGACCTGGGCGTGCCGGACAACTCTGATTTAAAACCGTAACGAATTGAGCATCACTAGATGTCTTGAGTTTTCCCGCCTCATCGAACAGCTGCGTGCGAGGAACTGTGCACGTGCGATTCCCCTGCTTAATCTCAGCACTCACCGAAGAAATGGTGGGCTCTTCGTAGCGGTGATTGAGTCGAATACTAATTCCTGTCCCAGTATAATTAACGTTTGGAGGAGTTCTTCTGAATCGGTCCGTAGTCAGATCAATTGGACCTTCTCTAAGCGCCCCACTCTTAATGGCTCCGGTTCGCTTATCGAAAACAACCTGCTCACCGGTGGACATTTTGACGAAGACTTCATCTCCACGCGTTTCTGCCTGAGGAATATTTTTTCTCGGAAGGAGAAAAATTTTAGATTTCATATCATGGGAATCGGGCCCGCCCGCAAGATCTTCCAGGCGCAGGTAAGTTTCATTGAGAGCACCATTGCGGCTCACAAATTCAATCGATCGTTCTACAGGTCCACCGTCGGTATAAAGTGACCGCGCATTACCGATGAAAGGATGTCCTTCCTTAGCGCGAATCATCAATCCACCCGGATATTCTTTTCCGTCTCGGGTGCAATCAATAATTGTACTCTGGAGATAACCGTTACGAGGAGAGGATCCACCGCACGCGACTGGAATGCCGGACCATACGGAAGAAAAAGCGGGTGCGGGTATATCCGGACAATCTTGCTGGTTTAAAGACTTGATCACGTCTTCTATCTCCGACATTCTTCTCGCACTCTCGTTGAGAGTCTGGGTGAAAGCGGAAAATGAAAACATGAGAATCAGGAGATAGACAGGCATAGGAAATCCTTTGAGTTGCCTTGTCGGATATATCCCCTAAAAACTTGAATCTCTTAAAAACTGAAAGGTGTCGGACACTCTCGGTTCAGCACTGCCAGAAGCTCATCATCACTTTTGGTAAAGAGCTTTCCGTCCTTACTGAAGAGTTTTCCGCGTGAGATACGGCAGCTATTTTCTTTCTGTCTGATTTCAGCAAAGTCAGAAGCAATAGTTGGTTCTTCGAAACGATGATTGAGTCGGATACTGATGTACTCGCCGGTGTAGTGAACATTCGGTTCTGCTCTCTTCATGCGATCACTTCTGAGATCAAGTGGGCCTTCTTTTAAAACGCCACTTTTAATTGCGCCTGACTGTTCATCGAA
Source organism: Bacteriovoracaceae bacterium (assembly GCA_046593575.1). Lineage (GTDB taxonomy): Bacteria > Bdellovibrionota > Bacteriovoracia > Bacteriovoracales > Bacteriovoracaceae > Peredibacter. Next base: position 23,607 of record JBKJNQ010000204.1, on the reverse strand, counting down.
GCTGACTTTCTCGCCGGTGGGTAAAGTGAGCTCAACTTCATTACCGGCAACATTCACCTGAGGAAGATCAGTTCTTGGAATAAGAAAGATCACCGATTTAAAGTCATGTGAGTCGGGTCCTCCGGCAAAGTCGATGATGTAAAGATAGGTCTCGTTCAAAGAATGATTTCTCGAAATCATATCAATCGATCGCGCAGCTTTTCCTCTTCCGTAAGGAGAACGGACTCCTGATGTATAAGGATGACCTGCTTTACTTCGGAAACCAAAACCCGCAAAGATGCGCGACTCCGGTGAATAATCTTCCTTGCAGTCAAAGATGTATCTGTCTTCGTAACCATCCTGCTCCTGACTGACTCCACAGATTCTTTTAATCCCGGTTTCAAGGCGCGGATAAGGACTTGGTTTTTGAACTTTCTTTTTTTCAATTGGTAGCTGGGAACACGAAACCGTAAAAAGGAGGATCAACAGAAGTTTCATAACGTTAGGCCTTTTCTCAAAATATCCGACGATTACACTCAATGGAAATAATCTAACAACCGAAGAGCGTCCAACACCACAGGAGATTCCCATGCGCTTCATGACAGTCATTCTATTCTCATCATTGTTTGTCGCTTGTTCAACACATACTCCACGCAAGTCGTTGGCGAAAGATAAACTGATCCGCGGAACCGTGGTGACGTTTGAGAAACGCGTGACTCTTGCAAATCCCTATCAAAAACTTCCTTACTACAAAGGCACCGCTAAGCAAGTGAAGAGCATTAATCTCGCACTCGTGAAGAAGGCCGGCGTGGGAATCAAGGCAGAAGCAGGAAGAAGCATCGCAAGTTCATGCGACTTCACAAAATTCTGTAAGCTCAATGTGCCAAATCTGAAGCCAGGACAAAACGCCGAGGTCTACGGAAATTACACGGTCCTCGCCGATGGTGTGCTGGCAAGTAACCACGTTAAATCCTGGACTCTGATTAATGGCGATGGTCAGGAGATTAAACTCACCTGCGGAATTCAGTCAGCGACCAGAGACATGAGCTGTCAGAAGAAACTGACGAGAATTAAGATCAAAAATATGGGTCCGTTCATCGAGAAAATGTTGGAAGTGAAAGTCGCCGTCGCCGAATAAGAATTGAGAAAAAGCCCCGCGAGTGCGGGGCTCTCGTTTTTTAGTTACTTACAATCAACTCCGGCCTTGAAGGCCTGTTCAATCGAAACCGGAAACCCGCCATTCATTTTCACAAACATGCCGGATTTAGCACTCACTTTATCCAGCGATACTGTCGTAGGTTCTGAACCGAGAACAATTCCGCCATCTGATCCCACCGAAGTAGCGATATCTATTGTCTCAATCTTCACCGGCTGCCTCATCGTTTGCATATTAGATGAACCGAACTGAGACTGTTGAGAAATATTGAGAGTCACTGTGGCCTTCTTTGTTTTTCCCGAACAATTGATCACGTTGGCCAGTGCCTGAGAACAGCTGAGATCTTTTTTAGGAAAGCTGATCGCAATCCCAATTTTAGAACTCTCGTTACCTGCTCCAGCGATCAGGACTTTATCTTCCGGAGAAAGTGCCAAGTCATTTGATTCGATCGTGACAGTCTTGTTGTCGATCACGAGCTTCGATCCAGCCTTCACGCAATTAATGGACGTATCAGCAGAGAAAACCTGGAATGATGAAAGAACCATTCCCATCATAAATAAATTTTTCATTTCTTACTCCTGGCAGTTCAGCTGATATACATAGTCACTGATGACCATGAAGTTACCGCCGGAATATGTGTTGAAGTTCACGAGTACGGATTCATTCTTCACTTTGCCTTTCAAAACAACCACTCCTGACTGATCAACATCCTTAGAACCTTTGATCGCCTGACGAATCGCCCAGCTGGCAGCAGCGGCATCTTTCAGTTTTACTCCGTTTTTCGTGATGTCTTTTACTTCAGCACTGACCTCTGTATCTTCGCCATCGCTGTAAAGAGTGACGGTGATTTTTTTATTATCGTCTTTTACTTCAAGGTCACGACCGTGATGCTCGACAGAAGCGCAGTTACCAATGACTCCGGCCTGGGCGTTCATCACTGTAAGGGATAAAAGAAGGGAAAAAGTTAAATACTTCATAAGGTCTCCGGTTAAGTTGAACGCCTCATCATCGCCCGGATTGAAGTTTAATTGTGAGGGAGAGAATATGTTTCAGGTGAGTGTCTAGTCTTTAGACACTAATCTGTAGCTCGTCGACCTTCCTTTACCCTCATTCTGAATCAGGACTTTCAAGTCCAAAAGCTCCTGGATATCTCTTTTTGCAGTGGCTGCGCTTGCTTTGGTAATACTGATAAATTTTTTCGTTGTTAAGCCGCCAATAAATTCATCAGGCCAGGTCTCGAGCATTTTTCTTAGAACTTTTTTTTGGCGATCGTTCAAGTTAAGTGATTCTGTTTCGCCAAAATATATTTTGTCATATGGGCCAATGAGATCCATTAATTGGATCATATTATGAGCTAATTACACCCTCTAATCGGCTCAAAACAAGAGCTTAAAAATAGGCACAATCGGTTCATCCAAATAATATTTCAGGTGTTTGGAAAATCAGAGGGCCCCGAAAGGCCCTCTTGAGATTTCAGAAGATTACAGAAGAGCGATGAGAGGAGCGATGAGGAGAGAAACAACCGACATCACCTTGATGAGAATCGCAACACCCGGTCCGGAAGTATCCTTGAACGGATCTCCGACCATGTCACCGACGACAGCAGCTTTGTGAACATCAGTACCCTTCTTCTCACCAGCGAGCTTACCTTTCTCAATGTATTTTTTAGCGTTATCCCATGCTCCACCGGCGTTTGCCATGAAGAGAGACATCGTCGCACCTACAGCGAGAGCACCAGCAAGTAGACCGGCCAGAGATGCCGGGCCCATGAAGAAACCAACGAGAACCGGAGCAAAGATCGCGAGACACCCTGGAAGGATCATTTCACGAAGAGCAGCGGCAGTTGCGATATCCACAATTTTCTTCGGTTCAGGTTCAGCCTTGAGTTCCATCAGACCTGGAATCTCTCTAAACTGACGGCCAATTTCTACAACGATCGCACCAGCGGCCTTACCTACAGCGAGCATGGTTGTTGAACCAACAAGGAACGGAAGAATAGAACCGAGGAGGATACCGATGAGAATTTTTGGATCTGTGAGAACGAGTTCAACGGCACCAAGACCAGCGAGGGATCTGACGTGGTTGATTTCGATATTGTAAGCAGAAAAAAGCGCGAGAACGGTCAGAATCGCTGAACCGATCGCATAGCCCTTACCGATAGCTGCCGTTGTGTTACCAACGGAATCAAGCTCATCCGTGATGGCACGGACTTCAGGTCCGAGACCGGACATTTCAGAAATACCACCAGCATTATCCGAGATCGGTCCGTAAGCATCAACAGTCATCACAACTGCAGTACCACCGAGCATACCAACCGCCGAGAGTGCGATGCCGTAAAGGCCAAGATATTTATTAGCAAGGAAAGCAACAATCGCAACAACGATCATTGGAATCGCTACTGATTCCATCCCAACAGCGAGACCCTGGATCACGTTGGTACCAGCACCAGTTCTTGAAGCTTCAGCAATGCGGGCAACCGGACTAGCAGACGTATAATAATCAGTCACGAGACCGATGATCGTTCCGCCGAGAGCACCAACCGTCATGATGACAGTGACGTCTTGAGTGATGCCGAGAGATCTCATGATCACAAAAGAGGCGATCGCCAAAGCGATTGGGGGCATGATGAGGGCCATGCGGAGAACTTTCGCAGGATCCTGATTCGTCAGCATGCGAGCAATGAAAATACAGAGAATAGAAACGATAAGACCAACTGCTGAGAGAACCAATGGAAGTCCAACCGCTACGATCTTATTCATGCCGATATCCTGGAAACCTTCGGTCACCAGAAGCATCGGAAGTTGAGAAGAAGTAATCGCAATCGCCATCGCTGCAACAATCGCTGCAACCATAGACTCATAAATATCTGCGCCCATACCTGCAACGTCACCAACGTTATCTCCGACGTTATCAGCGATAACACCAGGGTTACGTGGATCATCTTCAGGAATGTTCTCGATCACTTTACCAGCGATGTCGGAACCAACATCTGCAGCTTTTGTATAGATACCACCACCGATACGAGCAAAAAGTGCAATCGACGAAGCACCAACAGCAAATGAGTGAAGAACAGTCGAAAGAATTCTGTCTTCAGAATCTTTGAAGCAAAGATAAAGAACACCGAGACCAATCGCACCGAGACCAGCGACCGCAAGACCCATCACCGCACCACCATCGAGGGCAGTGAGAAGAGCATTTGATTTTGAGCCCTCGCGTGCCGCTTGAGTTGTCTTCACGTTGGCGTAAGTCGCAGCTTTCATCCCGACGAAACCGGCGAGGAGAGAAAGAATGGCACCAAGAAGAAATGAAGCAGCAGCAAGACCGCCGAGTCCGTAACCAATCAAGGCAGCAACGACCACTCCGTAAACGGCGAGGACTTTGTACTGTCTCATGAGGAAGGCCATGGATCCTTCACGGATATATCCACCAATGCGTTCCATGGTTTCGTTTCCTTTTCCAAGTCCGAGGATACGGAAATAGAAAAAGCCGGCGATCGCCAGAGCGAGTACACCGAAGATCACGGGGGTTTTAATCCACGTCAGCCAAGATTCCATCATGAGAGATCTCCCTATGTGTGATGAATGAAGAAAGTAATAAATATGGGTACAGAGTTTTGTACTAAAAATGACGGGTATCGTAAATGGAAAGGCTATAAAAAGAGGGTTTTGACGATGCGTCAAAACCCTCTTTTACGAATTTCTGCCTAAAAATTGCCGGGTGCATTCTCGAGAGACGTCTTGATCTGATTAGAATTTGTCACGAGATCGAGGGCGTCGAGGAGCGCATCAATATCCAACGTCAGTGTTCCCGAAGAACTCGCCGTGTATGTTCCGTCGAAGATGATCGTCATGGAATCTTGAGTACTGAAGACGCCGTTGCCATTACTAAAAGTGACACTCGGTTTTCCCAGAACTCCGTCACATTCCTTTTCCAGGTCAAACTCGACTCTTCTGTAAGTTCCTTGAGGAATAGAAATTGTTATCAGAGAAGTTCCCGCTGGGTTGATATCGACTTGACCGAGAGTAAGATCAATATTTGAACCTGCCGTTGAGGAATCCGGTTTAAACCGCAGCCGTTTAAAACAAAACTTCGTTCCGCTCACTGCCGCGTAAGCTGAAGGGATGATGGTATCAATTGCTTTTTGGAAAAGACCAAAAGGCTGACGATCTTCCATTCTGACTGCGACAGGAACCTGAACCGGATTGCCTGTTGTCGTTGGTCCGCAGGCCACACTCGTCATGAATAGAGATAATAATATGATGGAATATTTCATGGATTTTTTTCCTTAGTGAGCGGGAACCCCAGGAAAGAAAAGTGATAGACGTCTTCAGACTTTTTTCCTTCGTTCCTGAGAGCACTGATTTTGGAGAGGGCCTCTTCCAGGACCATCTTCGCTTCATCAAACTTATCCGAAGGGATACTCAAGGTGTGTCCCAGGATATAGCGTTCCTCAGAGGGTAGTTTATAGATAGACTCGACTGCCTTTCCCAGCATCTGGTCATGGAACCCGGATAACGACAGCTTATAAACTTCTCCGTCGCAGTTCAAAGAACGGAGCTTGCCGTGCTTTGCCAATAATTTGTGCTTATTCAGAAAGGTCAGTGACTTGCGTATTTCCGGGAGAGGGACTTTGAAAATCAGCCTCTCACTTATCCACTGCGGATCTTCATTGAAATCTGAAAGCTCACTCATTTCTCGGATCGCAACATTCCACCACTTTTTCAAATAGCGAAAGGTCATGACATTTTCTTGAGAATTTTCCTGGTAGTTTTGAAACTTAATAAGCCCCTTGAAGGCTTTTTCCTTCCCCTCTGGATCTTGAGTTTCAAAATCTACCAGGTGTTTCAACCACGATGTCTCTTGAGAGTTCCAGCCAAAAACCGGGGACCACAAATCTACATTGATCGGGGTAAGAAGTCTTTTCCCCTTGATGATGAGACAAAGAAGAGAGGGAGAGACGCTGAGTTTTCTGGCTAGATTTCTCATCGAAACTCCCTCTTCTTTGTACCAGTTGATGAGATCAGCAAGATAGACATGTGAAGATCTATAGGTAAACATGACTGGTCTTGCTGATCTCTTATTCATTCATTTTTCCTTAGAGATTTCCACTCACCGCTTCAAGAGCATTTTTAAGAGAACCAACTCCGTTGTAAGCGTTCGCTGCATTCAGCACGTCCTGCACACCGAGATTGAGAGTTTCTGATCCGTTCACCACAAACGCACCGTCGAACTTAATTTTGAGACCTTCCGACGAGGTAAAGGATCCGAAGTCATTCGTAAGATAGACACTATTGGCCGCACATGATGGATCGAGGTCAAACTCAATACGATAATAAGTGTCTGCAGGCACACTCACAGTTGCGAGAATTGTTCCAGCGCCAGAGATAGAGACCTCGCCCAGCTGGAGATCGATGTTCTCATCGATCAAGGGGTCGTCGATATCCGTGATGCTTTTCTTAAAGCGCATTCTTTTAAAACATAAGCGAAGATCGCTGACGACAGCGTGAGCATCGGAAATGAGGAGGTTTCTCATAAAGAGACCAGCGGTTGTGTACGAGGCCATCGACACACTCACGGGATACTTGGCAGCACTCGAGACAGGGGATGAACTACTTCCAGAGTTACATGAAACGAGGGCGATAAGAGCAGCAAGAAGAAAGATTTGACGTACCATTTTAAGACTCCTTGTAACCAGATCTTCATTTGAAGCTGGTATGGAGTAAGGATAATGCATAACTGAAAAATTATAACTTAAATACGAATCTTTGTAAACAGATCCGCAAACAACTATAACTATTTCAATGGCTTGTATACCCTCGTCAACACGATCGCAACGAGCCATGTAAACACTTGGAGCCTAAATCATCCGGTCAAATTCCGCATAATCTATGTGCCGGGTCCCATCTGACTGGACCTCGACCATATCGGCCCAGCGTTTTCCGGTGACGATGTCATCGAGCTGATAAAGTTGGTTGGCGTGAACAGTCTGGCCAAACGTACTGTCAGTTCCGACGACGGTGACGATGATTTCGCCTTTTAGCTTCTCACCCTGGAGCATGGGATAAAGCGGACTTTCTTCATCAATCTCATGCATAAGACTCATCGACATGGAAAATATCGGAACACGCGCACGCACAAGTTTTAGATCCAGAAAGCGCCTCATGACCTGACCCTCTTTTGTAAGAGTATCAAGCAGGAGATTCACGTGAACTTTCGAATCTATCAGCTGATTTTCGCGGATATTAATAATCCTGAACGAGATGGTAGGTTTCCCTTCGAATTCGTGAAGAATAATTTTTTTCGTGAACTCGATTTTCGATTGAGCGCGGGAGAACTTCGCAAAGAAAAACCCTGCCATGATCGCGGTGGTGACGACTCCGATGGCGGCTTCGATGGTGACAATCACATGAGACAAGGTTGATCCCGGAGACCAGTGTCCGTAGCCAATGGTCGCGAAGGTTTCGACGCTGAAGAAAAAACACGTCGCCCACGATCCGTCAGCTCCAAGAAGTGAACCCGAATCCATCCAATAAAGTGTTCCGAAAAAAGCATTGAGTAAAATAAAGACCGCAAAGAAGAGCGCAATGGTCTTTCCCCAGCCCATCATGAGGAGCGAGTGGTAAACATCCCTTCTTATGCTGGCAGGGATATTTTTTCTGACGACAACGATTCCACCACGACTGGACATATTGCTCTCTTGAAGAGGTTCGAGTAGTTTCATTTTCATGTCGGGCACGAACAGACGTCAAACTTTAATTGCGAAAATGGATGAGGCCGAGGCCCAGGGACTCACTTGCGCAGGGTGCGCAGGCACTTGCTGTACGTATGAGGCCAATTCCATGATGGTGACTCCACTTGAGGCAATAGAGCTTCTGAGTTATCTCCGTTCCGAGTCTTTAGCTGATGACCTGCTAAAACAAAAATTAGAAGAGACCGTCCGCACCTATCGCCTCGATCACGCGACCGGAAATGGCAAACGCTCGTATCTCCGTAAGACTTATACCTGCACGTTTTTTGGATTCAAGGAATTGGGTTGTCCCCTACCAAGAGAAGTGAAGCCTTACGGGTGTCTCGCTTTCAATACACATCACAAAGAAAAGAAAGCTGATGAGCATTGTTACTCTGATAAAGAAGAGCTGGAGAAAATTGATGATCAGAAGTTGAATGCCGAGTTGAAAGCGAAATTGGGAATCACGTGGGACAAGAGTCCCCTCCCCACCGCTCTTTTGGCTCTCTGGCCGATCAAACTTTAGACGGCCTGGTAGATTTTTTAGAGTTCCCCCTGCCCCTTACCTTTTTCAAGTAACCTCAAGGGAATTTATCATCCTGGAGATCTTATGAAATCGTTTTCATTCTTTCTTGTTATCTTTACTCTCTCAGCTTCGGCTTTCGCCGACTGCCGCATCAGCCTGAAAACGTCTGGGCTTTCAAAGAGCAGGATTGAAGAAGTAAAAACGCTTCTTAAAGAAAAAAATTACACCGTGGCAAAAAGACTTCAGGGAAGCGAGACAGAGATGAACATCTCTATCTTTAAAGTTGATAACTGCGTCCCGGGGTTTGATGAGTTGTATGAAGTTGGCGGTGGGTTCGAGATTCTTTCACCAGCACATAACATCGATATCCGCAAAGAAGGCCGGTTCGTAAGAATGTTCTTTAGCATGCGCCAGTTCGGCATGCTAAAAACTGAGCTTGCAAAAATCCCAGCGTGCGCCAACTGAGAATTTTATTTTCTCTTGTCTAGAATGAGACTAATTTTCCCCGTACGAGGATTTCTGGGAATCATGCCGTGATCTACCGGGATGATTCTGATGCGTGAACTCATCTCAGAAAGTGTAATGGTGTCTTTCACGTCGCGTGCGTTGGCATAAAGATTTGCGAGAAGAATATCTTCTTTAAGAGCGATGTTCTTTTCGTAATAAATGGAAAGGATCTCCAGCGTTTTGTCCTCAGACAGAATGACCTGATAAGTAAGGATCGTTGGGTCCAGCCCTTTCAGGGCCTTTTCAATTTCATCCAGATGAATCCGACACGACCAGATCATAATCAGATTATCCGCGCGTCCCAGAAGCTTGAATCTGGGTGAGGAATCTCCGCAACTACATCGCCCGATCATTTCTACCCGGTCACCCGTGCGATAATTTTTAATGGGAAGACTCGAGCGGAAGGGAGATGAGACGACGGCCTCACCATCCACGATTTTCATTTCAATGAGATCAGAAAAGAGATGGTGCTCGCCAGGTTTGGAGTGAGAACACTGATAACCAATCACTCCCGCATCGACGGAGGCGTATCCGACAGAGCCGAAGTATTTTGTTCCCCAAGTGTTCGCGAGATATTCCTGTCTTGCTTCGGAAAGTGCCTCTCCGGCATAGAAAACCATCGGCACCGAGACTTCTTTTCCTTTGGCATCCATGTGTTCAGCGTTGTTCACCAGCATGGAAGGGATTCCCATCACGACATCGGGTTTAAACTTCTCCAGATACATCGAGATATTTTCTTCTGAGCACATCCCGCCGATCGGGAGCTGGATGACACCAATTTTCTCCAGGGCCTTTTCCACTGCCATAAAGGATGACCAGAGATTTCCCGCAACAAAGAGGTTAGCGACTTTCATGCCCGCTTTAATACCCTGAGCGCGTAAGCTTTTTGCGAGCATGTCAGCGACGAAATCAAATTCCTCGTAACTAAAGTGAACGTACTTGGGTTCACCGGTGGTTCCACCCGAAGAAAAGATATATCCAGGAGGATGAGGAAGAGTTTCAAAAGCCTTTTTGACTTCGGCTGAGGTGGTAAGGGGCCCTTCGCTTTGCCCGGTCACACGGATTTCATCTCCCACAAAGGAAACCAGTTCGCGCAGAACAAAACGCCCATCGTGAGGAGCGCCATCTTTTCCCATCGTGATCGTTCCCAGAGGAGCGAGACGTTTCACACCAACTGAAGCGAGATCATCGAGATATTCATCTTTCTCCTCAGAAGCCAGAAGATAAGAAGCTGACTGAAGGAAATAAGAAAATGGTCGTAAGTGATTGGCGAGGTCAGTTGAGTCTTTAAAAGTTTTGATGATGAGGGAGCGGTTCAGGGGCGATGGGCGCAGGAATTTATTGGATTCAAGGTGAAGCAGGAAGCTTTCGCCTTCGGCGAACTTTCCACCCTCCATTAACTCAGAATAAAGAGCGCGATATTTTTCTTTGAGTATTTCCGTGGCTTCGTCATCTGAGAGTGCGTTTCTCTTAGGCGCATGGGAAAATGCTACTTCCAATGCCTTCATAAGCTTAGTCTGATCAATCCCTTCCTGGATAAAAAGATCCTGGGGAGAAGCGCAGGCTCCCTGGTTCCACGGAATGATATCTTTCACAACAGCTTCAGCGGCAGTAATCGTTTGAGTTGAAGACAGACCCTTGCGGGTCATCACTTGAAACGAAACCTTGGGCCCGAAATCGAGAAGCTTCACTTCCGTTGGCAAATCTTTTCGCATGGAAGAGATCATCTCTTCTCCGCCCCATGCGACGATGGCATTCACTTTTTTCTTGAGCGGCACTTCGATCGACTGATCTCCACCTTTCCAGTGAAGAATGGCAAACTTGTCAGAAAGAACGGAATTGGTATCAATCTTTTTCAGAGTCCGGGCAAAATACAGGGGAAAAGTTTTATTTTCAGAACTCACCTTGAGAATCGAGAGATTTTTTGTCACGAGCGCCATGATGAGAGAATCCAAACTCGAAAGAAAGACGTTACCGGCCGTGATGTGAAGGATGAGCCCCAACGGTTGGGCCTTGATCAATGTTTCCTGATGAGGGAGTTTGGCGAACCGGTCGAGCATGTGCTCATTGGTAAATTCAGCTCTCAAACGCTTCATCAGACTCTCTTCCGAAAGAAGAGCAGGAAGAATGGCGAGTGTATCTTCCACTTCCTTGCGTGAGAAGCCTGAGTCAGCTTCGATCCCCCGGATGATGTCTTCCGGATGCTTATTTTCTTTCCAAAAAAGAGACAGAGCATGCAGAACAGAGACGATCTCTTCGAGCTTGGTTTTCCGCATGCTGGTTTTGAGCGCAAGAAGAGAATCACCGGGAGTCTCCAGCCAGCTTTTCAGTCCTTCTTTCTCATCACCAAACCAGTACATCTTAAGACCTTATGACATCGAGTGCTTTCAGCGCGCACCCTTTATGTTTTGAAACTCCCGCTCTTCCCTCGAGGATGAGCGTATCGCCACCGATCCCACAGTCACAACTTCCCAGTCTTCCATAATCCGTCGTGAGTAAACTCGGGGCCGGATAACTTGAATTATAAGTGCAAAGAAAATGCAGAAGTCCCTTCTCCCCTTTAGGAAGAAGCGAGAGATCATGCGGAGAGCGAATGTAGACCCGCGCGTAGTTCGGGATATGGAGATTTCCTTTCTTGCAGTCCACATAGGGAATTCCATGCTCGACCATACCGAAAAGATCGCGCTGGTGTTCAGCCGGGATACCAAGTCGGGTCTCAATCATCTTACGAAATTCCTTCTTAGGAATTTCCTTATCCGCTTTGCCTTTCCATCCGCCGCCAGTCTGAAGCCAGGAATCGGGTCCGAGATTCAATTGGAGATTGTGCTTTTCAATTATCTCAAAGAGAAGTGCAGGGAAACCTAGAATTCTTGTCGGTGTTCCGCTTTTCTCAAAGCGCTTCAAGGTCTCCATCACACCTTTTTCATTCAGTTCAAAGTCCGAACCTTTCCATTGGATGGCATAGTAGACTTCTTTTTTTCCGGTGAAATTGGTGAGGAGCTCGTCGGTGAAAGCAGTTCCCAAATCACCCGCGACCTTCGGATCATAGGTAAAGCAAAGGTAGTTGTATTCTTTCTCGGAGGCCATACCGAGCGCTTTATGAATGGTAAGGGCCAGGTGCTTCACGTTTTCAAGACTTCTCTTATCAAGAAACTGCTGGGACTTCTGGCCGCCGGTTCCGGAGCTGGTGAGAACGAGTGCCAATTCTTCTTTTTTCACAGAACAAAACTCATGTTCCTTGAAGAGATGAACCATCGTGCCGGGAATTTTCGTGAGATCATCTTCGGACTCAAGAGATTCAGGATGGAAATTCAATTTATCCCAGAGCTTTCTCGTGAATTCATGGTTTTTGTAATGGTGAAGAGCATTTTCTTTCATGCTTTCAAGGAAGAGTTTTTTTGAAGCAGCGGAAAAATCAAAGGGATCAGATTCCAGGAGAAGATCTGTGGCCTTCATAACTGGAGGAGTTTCGGGTTAAGCGACATCCGCTTCCAGGCCTTGAAGTATTCCTCGAGATAAACCTGATTAAGACCTTTGAGTTTCACGTTCTGGAAATCGAAGATTTCAAACGAGCGGCTGAGGACCACGAAATCGTGGCGCTTACCATTGATCATCTGAAAGGCCGGGAAGAATCCACAAGGGATAAACTTCGCTCGCAGAATGGACTCAAGGATTTTTGGACGATCGGCACGTACGATGACTTCGATGTACCTGGCACCAGCGTTTCTCAGGAGTTTATTGGCCGCGAGGAAAAGTTCAGAAAAATTTAAATTATGCGACATCTTGCCGCCGACGATCACACAGTACCCATCGACCGGAGACAAATGACAGAAGAGTTCGATCGACTGATCCGGGGTAATGATCATGAGGTTTGGCTGATGGAACGGGAAGAACTCGAACTCAAGCTTCTTTTCCGCTTTCAGATTTTTATATCGATAGGTCACAAACTTCGGTGAGTTCACAACTTCAAGATCCCCCGGAGAGAGAAGAACCTTGGAAGGTTTTTCAGGGGTGAGAGGTTCTTTGGATTCTAGTCCCACTTCATCCGAAACAATTTTGTAGAGTGCTTCCATCTCATGATGGATCTGGTAATCGTGATTTCTTTTCTCAAGCGCAGATGGGTAGATGATCGCTGCCAGACAATGCGTTTCGTATTCATTGGTCCGGTGAGCGTTCGGGAAAATCCCCAGCTTCTTGAAGCCCAATTTTTCAGTCAAGGTCTGTGCCGCCTCATTCACAGTCCGGGTTGTGGAGTAAATAACATCCACGCCCTCAGTTTTTTCTCTTAGCCATTTAATTCCGTAGCCCAGAAGTTCTTCCATCAGACCCTTGGCGCGATATTCATTGCGGACAACGGCACCGAAAGCTTTGGCGACCAAATTTTCTTTATCGTAAGCCGCGAGAACAGAAGCGATGACTTTTCCCTGATCGTCTTTCGTAATGAACCAGTACCCGGAATCGGAAGTTATAAATTTTCGGATGAGATGAAAATCTTTCATCAAAGGATCCGGGTAAGAACCTTCGTAAACATCAAAATAGAGTTGCGAAATCTGGGAGATATCATCCTCAGTCGCGAGTGTTACTTTCATGAGCGTTGTTGTACTCCTCCGCTGGATTTGCCACAAGAGAACCGACACCTTTTTACACGGGTTTGGGCCTATCCCATGCTGCTAATGCTATGGAGTGGGCTCCCTATGAAGAAAGATTCCCTCCCTACTGGCCTCCACTACCAATTTCCGTTCATTGACCGGAAGGAAAGGGCGCGCCTTCTTGAGTGGATCGGAACCCTCACACCGCTTTGGGAAATGCCAATCCACCTCCCGAAGGAGATACGCAGAGGCCACTTCTGAGACCCGTTTACTGGCTCGGGAACTGGCAGTTTGCGTGTCTCGATTACTATCATCCACCGAAAGGAATTCTTCACCGATGTGTGAAGGCCGAACCCTATCCGAAAGTTCTTCAGGATGTGGTGGACCGGATTGAGTTCATTGCGAAAAAAAGATTTCCGCGAAATTTCGTTCCTCCCAAATGGAAGCTCAACACCTGCCTGATCAATTTTTACGGCAATAAACTCGAAGACGGAAAATGGGTGGATCGGGCGCGGGTTGGTGAGCACAAGGATTTCGAGCCTGGTCCTGTTGGCTCCATGTCTTTTGGGGATCGAGCATTTTTTCAATTCGTTAACGGCAAGTCGACGATGGGTGAAGACAATATTGTGCTTTCGCAGTGGCTGGAAGATTCCTCACTCCAGATTTTTGCCGGCGAGAAATGGAAAGAGAAAGTCTTTCACCGCGTGCAGCGAGTGGAAGATAAAAAGAAGGAAAAACTTGGTCCCGACATCGAAGGTTTTCAAACGAGACGGATCAATTTTACTTTCAGATATGTGCCCGAAGAACATGTGCATCCACTGGCGACTTTGCCCAAAGATTTGCAAGATGATATCCGTCCTTACGTCCGGAAATTAGGTGAAAGCTCGCCGTATTGGCGTGGCCTAAACACATGAGATCATATGAATATATTGAATAGGATACAAAAGCGCTCAAGCTTCTTTCTGCCTCTGACGATGAGTTATTTACACAGGTCAAGGGAGAGGAACATTTTATGATGAGCAAATTGTTTGCTCTGGCGGGCCTTTGGCTTTTTTCTGGAATCGCCATTGCTCAATCAGGACAAGAATTATTATCCACGCTCCATGACCGCATGGTGACTCTTCCGGGTAACGGTTCTCTCATCAGAAGTTTCAAGGGCCACGATCAAAGTTATATCTACGACCAGGCCCTGGCGATTATCGCCTTCTCAAAAAATCACGATCAGAAATCTGCGAAGAAACTCATGCGAGCACTTGCTTCGCTTCAGCTTCGTGACGGCTCTTTGTACTTTTCCTACAATCTCGACGGAAGCTCCCCTTATCCACACGAAGGTGATCGCCGTTTTGCAGGGGCTATTGCGTGGGTAGCACTCGCGGCGACTCACTACCAGGCGGAATTTCGCTCATCAGAGTTTGTAACATTCAACCGGAATATTCTTAACTATCTCAGCTCGGAGATCAGACCTTTCGATGCGCTTCGCTTCGGCCCGTCCGACATGAAGGACACGCCCTGGAAAGAGAATGAAACTTCTGCTCTTGAGCATAACCTCGATGCGTATTCAGCGTTCACTCACTTTGCTGCTCTCAACCCGGGTTACGCCTGGAATACTGAAATCAAGACACTCAAAAAATTCATTCTTTCGATGTGGGACAATAAGCGTTCCCATTTCTGGTCTGGGATCAATATCCGTACCAGAAAAACGAATATGCAGGAACTTTATCTGGATAACCAAACCTGGAGTCTCTTAGCTCTCGATCAGAAAACCCTAGAAAGTCTTGATACGAAAGAAGCTCTCGCCTTGAATTGTGAAGATCTTTATGTGGAAAAAGATGGGATTGCGGGATTCGTAGATTCACGCTCTGCCAGTGGTCCTAAGAAATATGAATTCGTATGGTCAGAAGGAACTCTGGGTCAGATCATGGCGATGGAAAAAACGGGACATCAGTGTGAGCAGAAAACATCCGCTGAACTTCTCGCCTCAATCATGAAAATGAAAAAATCAGATGGTGGGATCGCTTACGCAACAAAAAACAAGAATCCGGACTTCACGTCCGCCTCATCTGTCGCGGGAACGGCCTGGATGTACTTTGCCGTAAACCGGATCAATCCCTTCGATGTTACTCCAGCTCCTTCAGCCTCGTTTCAAATTGCCCAAATTTCTGATCGTGTTCGGTAGTCATTTCCGCGAGTAAATTAAAATCATCTTCGATTTTCTTATTCAACTGACCCAGCTGCTTGAATCCCTCAGGTCCAGGTTTCTCAATCAGCTGCGCCTCGAGAGTGCTCGCCTCAACTTCAAGCTTCACAATCGCGGCCTCAAGCTGATCCATTTTCTTCTTCAAGGGACTTAGGATTTTTGAGCGCTCAAAGATAATTTCCTGACGAATCCTTTTCTGATCCTCACGATTCATTTTCACTTTGGGCTTTTCAACCTTTACCTGCTCTTCTTCTTCCCATCCGATCTTCGCCAGGAAGTCGTCATAGTTTTGAGGGAAGTATTCTACGCGGTCATGGTGAAAGACCACGAGCTTCGTTGCGACTTCACGAAGCATGCCCTCTGAGTGGGTGACCACAATGACGGCTCCGGGATAATTCTGAAGTTCCTGAGAAAGGGCTTCAACGGAGTCCTGATCGAGGTGGTTGGTAGGCTCATCGAGAAGAAGTAGATTAGTGGGCTTAGCGAGAAGTTTCCCGAGGAGGACGCGCGCGCGTTCACCACCCGAGAGAACTTTGATTTTTTTCTTGGCGAGGTCTCCCGAGAACATCATGACGCCGCAGATACTCCTGACTCTTTCACGCCCGAGATTCGGATCAGCTGAAGAAATTTCTTCTTCAATACTATTCTCCAGAGAAAGCCGCTGAATATTTGTCTGACCAAAATGACCCATCAGAAGATTTACGTTGCCGGTAATGTCACCTTGCACAGGAGTCAGTTCTTTTGCGATGAGATTCAGGAGTGTGGATTTTCCCTTTCCGTTTTTACCGATGATCGCAATTTTATCGTTGCGTAGGACGGTGAAAGATAGATCCTTGATGAGAAGATTTTCCGGATTGTAACCAAAGCTCACGTTTTTAATTTCCGCGAGAACTTTTCCCGGGCATTCACGGTAGTTAAACTCAAAATCCAGCGACGCCATCATAGCGAGAGCTTCCATTTCCGGAAGCTTATCCAGAAGTTTCATCCGGGATTGCGCCTGAGCAGCTTTACTCGCCTTGGCCTTGAATCGCGCTACAAATTCCTCGAGCTCTTTTCTTTTCTTATCTGTGTTCTGGCGGGTCTTCTCGTAGACTTCCTCTTCGAGAATGATCTGATCATGGTATTTGGTAGATCCACCCTTGATTTTCACCAGATGCTGTCTCCAGATTCCCATCGTATGCGTGGTGACGGAATCCATGAAGGCGCGATCGTGGGTGATGATGATCGCTTCTCCCTGAAACGTTCTCAAAAAACGTGAGAGCCAGCGGAGGGAGACAATATCCAGATAGTTGGTCGGTTCATCGAGAAGAAGGCAATTAGGATTTCCGACCAGGACTTTCGCAAGATTCAGTCGGATCTGATAGCCCCCGGAGAAATCCGCAGGAGCGCGCTCAAAGTCCTCCGTTTTAAAACCCAGACCATGGAGCATCTTCTCCACTTTGTAAGTATCAAACTCCTCGTCTTTCGGAAGAGCGAGACAACATTCAGCAAGAATTGTTTTTTCAGTGAAATGAAGATGCTGTTTCAGAGTTCCGATCGAATAATTTTTCGGAAATATAATTTCGCCACCATCAGGATGTTCTTCGCCGAGAATAATTTTAAAAAGTGTGGTTTTCCCCGAACCGTTTCTTCCGACGAGGCCGACTTTTTCACCCTTAGTCATGTTGAAGCTCACGTCTTCAAACAAAACCTGAGTTCCGAAACTTTTAGAGAGTTGATTGGCCTGGATCACGGAGTGGTGCCTGCTTCTGGTGGTGTTGCCGGCTGATCTTCTGCCGGTGGTTCCACAGGTTGGACTGGCGGGGCCTCTTTTTCAAGGAAAAGTTTTAAGGCAGTAAGGCAGGTCGTAGCAAAAAGCTTCTTATCGGCCGGAAGATTTTCCCGCGCGATATAGTCTTCCAGTATACCCTGCCGTTCATAGAGCTCAGGAATCCTCTCTTCCGCAGGAACAGCCGACTCGACCAGGGTCACAACCACGCAGGCACCGTCTTTTGTTCGAACGTAACTATTCATGAACATGTCGACATTGAGATCAAGGATCACGCTGAAAAAACGGCGGATAATATCGAGATTCTCGCCTTTCAGGATGGAGTTTAAATCGAGAAGATAAAGCGGAACCTCGGCTTCGTTCTGAACGACAAGATCACGCCAGGAATAAATTTGGGCCTCAAGATCCTTGTCGAGTCTTTCCGTAAACATCTGTGGATGCTTCCTGAAAATGAGCATCGCCTGCTCCCTGAATGCCAGAATTGGATTGACCCGGAAGTTTGCCATGATTCCCAGATATTTCTCCCGGGGAGTCAGGTTCACATTTCGGTCGGAACGAACAATGACAGCGGGCCGTCCGAGATCATCCGTCTTTGTGGTCTCTTCGCTTTTCATCATCATGATGCCTTTCTCCACCAGATTGAAAACAATATCAATCCTGATGAGCACGATCGCGACAACCAAGAGAAGAACATATTTCATAGAGCCCATAGCTAAATGATAAACCAAATCCTATAATGAAGCCATGGTTTCCAAGGCGAATCTTATTGGCTTTCTTGACTGGAGTGACTGGGCAGTCTTTCTGGTCGTCCTTGGTGCAACGATCGCCAGTGTTTTCTATGGTGAGTCTCTTAAGGGCCCCAAAAAAGAAGGCGAAAAAGAATCTGTCGTTGAACTTCTCCTGATGGGGAGGAAGATGACCTTGCCCATCTTTGTGGCAACACTCGTCGCCACCTGGTACGGCGGAATTTTCGGTGTGACCGCCCTTACATTTGAGAAAGGGATCTACAATCTCCTGACACAGGGATTTTTCTGGTACGGCACATATCTGATCTTTGCTTTTTTCCTTGTCGATAAAATCAGGAAGCACAATATCGTCACCATTCCCGATCTTGCCGGAGAGCTCTTCGGGCCGCGCGCGCAAAGGATGACGGCGATCCTGAATTTCCTGAATCTTCTGCCGATTGCCTATACTATCAGTTTGGGAATTTTTCTTCAGTCCCTCCTGGGAGGAAGTCTTCTGCTCAATACTGTAGGAGGGGTACTCCTCGTGACCATCTGGTCACTCTGGGGAGGATTTCGCGCCGTCGTTTTCTCAGATGTCGTGCAATTTTTCTTTATGATTCTTTCTGTTTTTCTGGTCGTTGTTTTTGCCTGGGCCGAATACGGGCCGCCCACGATTCTTCTCGAGAAACTCCCTCCGACACATTTCGAATGGACCGGAGGAGAAAGTTTCGCGACACTTTTCATCTGGGGATTCATTGCTCTTTCGACTCTGGTTGATCCCAATTTTTACCAACGCTGTCTGGCCGCTGAATCGTCCAAAACAGCGAAGAAAGGAATTATCATTTCCACCGTGATCTGGTTTTTCTTTGATTGTTGCACGACTCTTGGAGCTCTTTACGCCCGCGCGATCATTCCTGAGGCCAACTCACAGGACGCTTATCTTCAATTTTCTATCCAGCTGGTTCCTCACGGCGTGCGTGGACTTATCACGGCGGGGATTCTGGCGATCATCCTTTCGACTCTCGATTCCTATCTCTTTAACGCCGCAACTTGCATAAGCTATGATCTTTTCCGCTTGAAAGATCGGTTCAAAGTTTTTCATCACCACATCGCTCTCATTTTTGTGGCCGTTATTTCCGTCGTGTTCGGACTTCACTTTGAAGGAAAAGTTGTCGACGTGTGGAAAACTCTTGGAAGTTTTTCCGCTGCCTGCCTGCTTTTCCCGATTCTCGTTGGTCAATGGTTTCCGGGCAGGATTTCGGATAAAAGTTTTAGTTTGTCTGTATTAACAGGCTGTCTGGGAATCGTGACATGGCGTGTGCTGAACCGCATTTACGCCTTCTCTTCACTCGACGAGTTCTATATCGGACTTCTTCTCACCACCATTCCCCTTTCTGTCTCACTTCTGCGTGGAAAGCGCAGCGCATAGAAGGTGTCTTTTCCCTCCGAAACTGGTATCTTAGCTCAATAATTTTTGCGACATTCTTTGCTAACAAAAGGACCTCTTTTGAGTACTACTCCTCAGGAAAATGCTTCCGCTGAAGAAAAATATCGTCTTGCCCTGGATTATCATTCCCAAGGTCGCCCGGGAAAAATTGAAATCACTTCCACTAAACCTTGTCTGACGGCCCGCGATCTTTCTCTGGCGTATTCACCAGGTGTTGCGGCCCCTTGTCTTGAGATCGCGAAAAATCCGGAAGACGTTTACAAATACACAGCGAAAGGAAATCTCGTTGCTGTTCTTTCAAACGGGACGGCGGTTCTCGGTCTCGGCGATATCGGCCCACTCGCTGGTAAACCGGTGATGGAAGGAAAAGGTGTTCTCTTCAAGCGCTTCGCTGACATCGATGTTTTTGATATCGAAATCTCTTCACGTACAGTGGAAGAAGTTGTCGCAGTCGTAAAAGCACTCGAACCAACATTTGGTGGTGTGAATCTTGAAGATATCAAAGCTCCCGAGTGCTTTGAGATTGAAAAACAACTCCAGGAAATCTGTGACATCCCTATATTTCACGATGACCAACATGGAACTGCCATCATCGGTGGAGCCGCGTTTCTGAATGCCTGTGAGATCACGGGTCGCGATATGAGTAAGACCAAGGTTGTCGTTTCCGGTGCCGGAGCTGCTGCCATTGCCACTGCTCTATTCTTCATCACTCTCGGAGTGAAAAAAGAAAACGTCCTCATGTGCGATTCTAAAGGTGTGATCTGGAAAGGTCGTACCGATGGGATGAACAAGTACAAAGAAATGTTTGCTAATGATACCAAGTGCAGAACTCTCGGCGATGCGATGAAAGACGCCGATTGTTTCATCGGCTGTTCCGCTAAAGGTCTCGTGTCGAAAGACATGGTGAAGTCGATGGCAAAAAACCCGATCATCTTTGCGATGGCCAACCCCGATCCGGAAATTACGCCAGAAGAAGTTGCCCAGGTTCGTGACGACGCGATCATGGCAACAGGGCGCTCTGATTATCCTAACCAGGTAAATAACGTTCTCGGATTTCCGTTCATCTTCCGCGGGGCCCTCGATGTCCGCGCCAGAAAAATTAACGAAGAAATGAAAAAAGCCGCGGCTTACGCTCTTGCTGGATTAGCTAAGGAAGAAGTTCCTGATGACGTAAAACGCGCCTACGGCAATGAAGAGTTCACCTTCGGGAGAAACTACCTCATTCCTAAACCTTTCGATAAGCGCGTTCTCACGCGTGTTTCTCCTGCTGTGGCGAAAGCTGCGATGGATTCAGGTGTGGCGCGAGTGCGCATTGAAGACATGAATGCTTACGCGAAATCTCTCCAGGAAAGACTCGGTCAGACCGGCTCGATCATGAGAAACATCCGCTCGCGCCTTCCGAATGCTGGTGGAGCTGATAAACCAAGAATCGTATTCCCGGAAGGAACGAACGCGCGGATTCTCAAAGCAGTTTCTATTCTTAACGACGAAGGTCTCATCCAGCCGGTTCTTCTTGGTAACAAAAAAATCATTCACAAGAAAATGGATGCATTGGGAGTATCAAATCTCAAGGAAGTGGAAGTCATCGCGGCTGAAGACTCTCCGAAGTATGAAAAATACGTCACGGAATTCTTCACTCTCCGTCAGAGAAAAGGTGTTTCGTACAATTACGCTAAAGATACGATGAAGCGCGGAAATTATTACGGCTCCATGATGGTAAGAATGGGCGATGCTGACGGAATGATCACCGGAGCAACCCAGAACTATCCAGAATGTATTCGCCCGATCATGAAGACCATCGGCACTCACACGCCGGGGAAATCAAAAGTTGCCGGGATCATGATGCTCGTCTTTAAATCACGTGTCGTTTTCCTTGCTGACTGTACCGTTCAGATGAATCCGGATGCTAACGACCTCGCAGATATTGCCGTCAATGCCGCCCAGATGTACCGGAACGTGATGAAGGCAGAACCTAGAGTGGCCTTCCTCTCTTATTCAAACTTCGGATCAAACCGCGAAGCGACGGCTTCGAAGATGGCGGACGCTGTGAAAATCGCCAAGCAGAAAGATCCGACTTTGATCGCTGACGGTGAGATGCAGGCAGATGTTGCAACAAACCCAGAAATCATGAAAAATCTTTTCGACTTCTGCACACTCGATAAAGCAGCTGACGTTCTAATTTTCCCGGATCTGAATTCCGCAAACATCAGTTATAAACTTCTCGCTCAACTTGGTGGCGCGACTCCGATCGGTCCGATCCTTCTTCCTCTTCGCTACGCGATCAACATCGTTCAGCGTACGTCGACGGTGGATGAAATTGTGAACATGTCACACCTCACTGCTCTCATCTCTCAGGAGATCAAAGCGTACAGAGCAAACAAACAATCTTAAGGAGTATTTATGGCCTTCGATAAAAAGATCATCGCAACCGACAAAGCCCCAGCTGCAGTAGGCACTTATTCACAGGGTGTCTTTCACAATGGTGTTTATTATTTCTCCGGACAAATTGGTCTTGATGCCAAGACTGGTGAAATGGCGAATGGCTTTGATGGCCAGCTCGACAACATCATGAAGAACATTGATGGTCTTCTTCAGTCACAGGACCTCACGCGCGCGAACATCATCAAGACGACTGTCTTCATGACTGACCTCGCCCAGTTCGGAAAAGTGAATGAAGCTTACACAAAATTCTTCACAGCTCCCTATCCAGCTCGTTCAACGGTTCAGGTTGCGGCCCTTCCTAAGGGTGCCGTGGTTGAAATCGAAGTGGTGGCAGCGAAATAAGATGTTCGGAAGAAAATACGTTTTTGAATCTAAATCGACGAGACTGAAGCGCATACTGATTGCAGTGGCCTCGGTCACGATCATTTCACTCGCTCTGATCATATCGTTCATCGTCTACATCCCTATTTACGCAAAAATGCAGAAAGGCCGTGCTGCCGGTGCCTTCTTCCAGAAATCGCCGGATGCCATTGCTGTTTTCACAGGTGATCGTGGCCGCATTTCTTACGCACTCGACATCATGGCAAAGAATCCCTCGGCGAAACTTTTCATCTCGGGGGTTCATGCCGCGAATTCTTTCCAGACTCTCCTTAATACCCAGGCCAATCCTGCTACGGCGGGTGAAGTCGTGAGTGCCGCTCCTGAAATGCAGGTAGAGCTCGATTATGCCTCTAAGAACACGTTTCAGAACGTCGTTGAGACGGTACGCTTTCTTGCGAAGAACCCGCAGCTCGAGAAGGTTCTCATTATCTCCAGCGACTATCACATCATGCGCATCAAGCTCATCATTTCCCATTTCATCAAAGGCAAGAAGCCTGCGCTTTATTTCGATTCCGTTCCTGGAACTTACAATGAATGGTCAGACGTGAGAAAGCTTCTCAAGGAAGCTGTTAAGATCGTCCGCTCAGTCGTTCAGCTGAAAGTTCTCGGGGAAGAAAGTGTCATCGAAGAACTCGATGACGTTCATACAACTACCAACTAAAGATCAGCAGAAGGGTTTGGCCAGGCGGCAGGACCAACGGTATCACTCGTCGTGCAATCCGTTTCATAAGGAAGATCATACGTCATCGTTATCGCGTTCACTTTCGGAACGCAGTATTGGAAGTTTACTCCAAGTGATGGGTCTTTATATGAAGCAGTGAGTGCCTCAGTCTTGATTGCAGAAATGGTGTAAGCATAGGTCTCGGTAAGCTTGGCCGTGGCCACATCATTATCGTAAGTCCGCTTGATCAGTGTGTTGTTGAAATTGGTGATGAAAGCAGGAAGAAGTGCAGTGAAGCGGTAAGTATAATCTCTTTCTTCTTCTGTTGTCGTTGTAGCGAAAACTTTTCCGCCATCAATGGTCGTTGAGATAGTCGTTGAACCTATGTTGACGTCGGTATAGGTCTTGGCACATTTAGCAGCGAGGAGGTTCTGAAGGATCGTCGTGTTCTGGGCCGTCGTGAGTTTGTAATAAGTGTAGAGGTTCGTGGCTCCCGTAATAT
>JBKJNQ010000006.1:0-26605 GCA_046593575.1 Bacteriovoracaceae bacterium | reverse complement strand
CTTGAAACTGCTAATTTAAGGACATTTCCATTTCTTGGAGTGAAATTTACTTGATTGCAGCTTAATGAATCATGATAACGATTCCAGAAATTTTGGACCTTAGCTTTAACAGAGTTTCCTGAATCGTTAGCCTCTATGCAAGAAGCACGGTAAATCATTGTCTGATACATATAACGAATATTGGTATGATAAGGAGTCATTTCAGGTAATGGATTTGCAATAGCCGCACAAAAATCTGAAACATTAATTTGATTCGGACACTCCTGCTTCAACCGACTCGAAACATTCGTCAAATCCGCCAGCACTCCCGGATCAACAACCGCTGGTGAACAATCATCAGCAGCATGAACTGATACGGACATCAGCAAAGTGAATGCGAAGATTCTTGTAAGCATAGTAGGCCTCGATTAAATAAAAACGTTATGTTCGATTTATCGGCTAGTTGAGGCCTAACTTGAGTGAAACCCGTCACATTATCATGTGCGGAATACGATGGAAGGTATTGGAATCAGGGATTGTGAGTGGATGCTTAATTAAAAAAGTCGGGAACTAGGGCCGCTTGAAGACGTAAAGTTGCTGATCTTTACCACCAATAGGTCTGCCGTCTTTCGCAAACAGTTTCCAGGAACCTATGTTTGAATTTGAAGTGATGTTGAGCTTACCCATACTTTCTTCCAAACTTCCTTCGCTGTGAGCACGGAAGAACTTCATGTTTTTTCTTTCGATCTTATTGAAGACGAGTTCATCAATTGAAATCGGCTGAGGTGATTGCAATGAATTGAGATCAAAAAATGCTAGAACCTGGTCTCCGATCTCGAGCCATCCGGCCTGAAGAGAAGCTGATTCTTCAAAGGAAGCTCTCTCTACAGAAAATTCAACAGGTAAACCAACAACAGGAGTCTTTGGTTCCTTCAGCGTTTTCAAAGAAAGCGCAGCGGCCGAAACCGTTTTATCGAAAGCAGAATAGAGACGGACTTTCTTTTCGAAGCTCAATATCTCGAGATCTGGATGAGCATCATAATTTCCGCGCTGGCGAAATCCATCGACGATCTTCTGCGCCTGACAACCAACGAGACCGATGAACTTCATATTTTTAGGAACGAGAGTGAAAAAGTTTTTTACGTCATTGCCCCAGTTATCAAGAATAATATCTTCGGCCTTGAAGCCCGGTTTTAAATCGTGCTCACCAGCAGCGTGTGAAACCCAGATGACGGCTTCAGTATTTTCTGAAGTCATGATTTGATAAAGCGTTTTAGGATCTACTTTGTGATGAATCACAAGTTCATGGCCTGAGTTCTGGAAAGCTTTGTTGAATTTTTTTTCCAGGTGTCTGACGTTTCCACCGCTGAGCTTGAGAGACGTGAGAAGAACGACTTCGCCTGCAGAAGCAAACGCCGAAGCGAGAAGGAGAATAAAGGTGAAAAAGACTTTCATGAGACGATGATAAGATGAGGTTTCATTCGCAGGGGAGAAATTGTAATCATTACCGGCCGTTCTCATGGGAGAGCATACGGAAATTCAACCCCTTATCAATTGACAGCTGATCCGTCCTCTTCCTATCATCTCAGGACAACTTATTCTGAGGTAATCCATGAAGGCCCTTCTCGCTATTCTGTCCCTTCTTTTTATCTGCGCGTGCTCTTCCCGAGGATTTAATCGCGAGGCCCTAAGAATTGAACTTGGTGGATCAGAACGTCAGGTTACGGATGAAGATATCAAGAAAGCTCTCGAGCTTAAGCCTCAGCTTCCGAAGCCCTTTAAGATCGGCGTTTACTTCGTCGATAACGAACAAAAAAGATGGGATCTACGCTGGAACTCAGAAGACAAAGAAGCCATTCTTTCGCTCGCTGATGAAATGAAAAAAACGGGCGAAGTTTCTCAGCTGTTTCTAT
Organism: Bacteriovoracaceae bacterium; assembly: GCA_046593575.1. Taxonomy (GTDB): domain Bacteria; phylum Bdellovibrionota; class Bacteriovoracia; order Bacteriovoracales; family Bacteriovoracaceae; genus Peredibacter. Next base: position 24,713 of record JBKJNQ010000006.1, on the reverse strand, counting down.
TAAATGATTCTGTGGTCACCGGTAAGGATATCAAATCGATTCGACTCGCGGCCGCTCATCACGGTGCTGACGCCATTCTCGTGATCAATGCAACGAGTGCCACCGATCAGTATATGAATCGTCTCGGTCTGACTTATCTCCTGGTGTTTCCGGCCCTCTTTGTTCCTGGAACCATGACGGATGCCTTATTCATCACGAGAGCTGCTCTCTGGGATGTTCGCAATGAATATTTGTATATGGCGGTGGAGTCGGAGAGTGTGAAGAGAAAGCGCGCTCCACTCATTGAATCTGACGAAAAGGTTGAGCTGATTAAGGCGAAGCGTGATTCGGTGGCGGGTCTTAGAAAAGAGATCCAGCGAATGATGAATGAGTTAATTAAGAAATAAAAAAAGCCCCGATTAAGGGGCTTTTTTTTTGAGATTAATTCTGAGAAGCGACTGCGATGACAACTTTCATCGTTTCCGGTGAAAGATTAGTTCCAAGATCCATCCAGAGCTCAGTTGAAAGCTCAACATTGTCCTGACCTTTTTCCATCAGAACGTCGCCGATTTCGCGGGCGATTGCATTCACTTGCTCAACTTCAGAGTTGTAGATTTCTATGTCTCCTGCAGTCACATCAAGTTTCGCTGCATGGTCGAGTGAAAGCTCAGAAAATTCTGCAGACCGCTGACCATCCAGAATGATTAGTCCCACGTAAGCAACAGCGGCCGCAACGATGAATGCTCCGACTCCCTCAACTGTATGAGCGGTGCCACCTTTTTTAACAAGTCGATAACCAAGATAACCCACACCACCACCGGCCGCCATTACTGCAACACCAGCGAGCACTGCAGGCGGAGCTGCGAAGCTTATTCCGACGGCTGCTTTAGAAGGAGAAGCAAAACTCGTGATCAGAACAAGAGATAGAACTGCTTTTTTGAAGCTTTTCATGATTCTTCCTTTTGAATTAAGAGACAGGAATTATTCTGAAGTAACGACTGTTACAGTTTGATTTGTTTCGATCTTTCCTTGTCTGGAATTCTGAACAGATGAGTTCAGGACTGCGACGAGAGCGAGTGTAGAGATGAGTATGGCCTGAACAATCTTTTTAACGATTCTCATAGGACCCCTTGTGAAGTGCGCGGACAATACCGCATGGCACACACCCTCTCAATATCAGGTGAACATTTTACAATCATTAGGCGGGGCTTAATGCCTAACTGATTTAAATGGCTGGAAAACTAGGCCTTGTTTTGGCCCCGCGCCCTTGTGGGGGAATGGACCCGGGAGTATCTTGAAAGGATGGAGAACAAGGTATTTCTTTTCCCACTACAAAATTCGATTCTCTTTAAGAAAGTGACACTTCCTTATCACATCTTTGAAGCGCGCTACCGTGAGATGATCAAAGACTCAATTGATTACCAGATTCCGATCGCAGTTATTCCTCAACATGAACTGGATAATTATAAGGGTGAAATTTGTGTCGCCGGTATGCCACACATTCTTTCGACGTATCCCGATGGCAGAATGGATATTTATATTACTGGTTCTGTGAAATGCAGGCTGACGGAATTTGTGAGTGAGAAACCGTACAAGGTTTTTCGCTACCGAGCGGTGGATGAGTCCATAGATGCAGATGAATTGTATGATATTGAGCTCACGAGTCTCAAGGTGATGCTGGAACGTTGGGCGAATCATTTCCTGCCGGATCCCACGCAGAGAGAAAGCTTCGCGCACACTCTGGAAGATCCTGAGTTACTGATCAATTACTGTGCTGTTTTTTTGGTGGATGATCCCGCCATGAAGCGGATGGTGATGGTGGCAGGAACGATCGAAGAGAAAATCCGCGTCTTGTTGCATGTCATAGGCCCAAAAGAAATATCCCTTGGGCCTTTCATGCCATCGCTGAAGTTCTGATTACTTCTTCTTAGCGGCCTTGCCTGCGACGATTTTCGCTTTGATCTTCGCTTTTTTCTTAGCTTGACCCGTGCGTTGATTCATCTTCTTGGCCTGACTTTTACGTCCATAACCCATTGTTCCATCCTTTCGTTCAAAATTGATTCCGCTATTGTAAAGGTTTTGAAGCTGATTAACAATAAGGACGCTCAAAAGTTAACCAAGGAGTTTCTATGAAAATACTGACAATTCTGGCCCTTTTTGCTGTTTCTTTCAGCGCCCTCGCTGAAAAACGCATGATCACTCTCGTGAACTACGAAACTGACGGTGTTAAGCAGTGGCTTCCGGGGACTATTATCGTGAAAAAAGGTGATGATGTTGAACTGACACTCATCAACAATGTTCCTTCAGGCCCACATGGTTTCTTGATTCCGGATTTTGGAGTTGAGAAGGTCGTGAAGAAAGGTGTGAAGGAAGTTGTGACGTTCAAGGCGGATAAAGATGGTCTCTTCCATATGAAGTGCCAACTTCACCCAGCACACGTTGGCGGCCAGCTCTTAGTTCTTCCGTAATCTGATTTTTTGATAGTGCTCTCTGAAAGGGGAGCACTATTTTAGTACTGGCTTCTTGCTCTGAATCCGTAGCGATCTTTCACTGAAGTAAATCCCCACCAGATAAGAGTTCCAGTCCATACCATCGCCCCGAAAAGGTGAAGGGCAACTCCGCGCCAGGACTCCTGGAAAACAATTTTTGAGAAGAATCGGTAAAGACAAAGTAGAACGAAGCTGGCGATCGCCTGAAAAGGGCGCGTGAAGAAAAAGAGAACCGGAAAGACCCAGATGAATAGCGAGGCGACGTAAAGCCAGAAGCCTGCGCGGTTTCCATTGGTCCAGAGAACTTCCCAATATGTTTTCATCTGGAAAATTTGAACTTTGAGATCCTCAGGATAATAACGACGAAGATGTCTTTCACCATAAGCGAGACCGAAGAATTTGTGATTGGTATCGAAGTATTCAGCGAGACCTTGTTTCCAGGAAGGAGTTCTCATCTGAGAGAAATCTACTTCACGGAACATCGAAAGCGGCATTCCCATCCAGCCTTGAGCAATGCTCATCATGGGATGAGAGATATTTTGACGGAACTTGCGGAAACCAAAGACACTCGCCAGAGCTAAGGTGGGATTAAGCAGGGCAACAGATTCACCGAAAATATTTCCCTTCATGGTCTGCGGAAGAACAAAATACGCGCGCTCTTTCTGAGTGACGAAATGAGCAAGTGAACTGAAAGCAGCTTCCGTTGGAACCAGTTCAGCATCGCCGATGATAACCACGTCACTTGTTACGTGAGAGGAAATCTCTTTCAGCATCCACGGAACAACCGGACCAGAAACCGGACGATTTATGTAGGGGTGAAGTTCAACGAACGGAAGTTTTTGCGAGAGTTCCTGCCACGCGGTCATAGCAGGATGATGACCATCGATCAGAATTCTGATTTTAAGGCGCCCTTTGAGATCGGTGAGAGAATCAAGGGCGGCCATCCAGGGCTCGATGTAAAATTCCGAGCGTGATGTGATCGGGATGAGGAGTTCGATGGTGCCTGAATAAGATTCATCGGCCGTAAGCTGTTTCCCAACGAGAGCATTCCGCACCAGAGTACAGATCATGAGGATAGTTAAGGCGATGACGAGGAGTCCAAGCATGGGATAAGCTTAACGCATGAGCAAGCGTCAGTATATGCAAAAATCCTTTGAGCGGCAGCGCCTTCTGAATAAAATGATGGCAAAACCCGGGCCTTATCCCTTCGTCCTGATTCTCGATAATCTCAAGGTAGATTTTAACATCGGAAAAATTATTCGCTCTGCTGAAGCCTTCGGTGCTTTGGGTATTGATGTGGTGGGAACAATCTTTTTTGATCCAATGCCCGCGAAGGGCACGATGAAGCGCGTGCCCTGGACCATGATTTCTACATTCCAGGAAAGTTATCAGCGCCATCTTGATCAGGGTTTTACTTTCTACGCCTTTGATTCAAACGCAGTGGAAAGTGTTCACGAAGTGAAGTTTCCGGAAAAATCTGCGTTCATCATGGGCAATGAAGGTTCTGGGGTCTCGTTTAAGAAAGAACATTACCCGGCTATTAAGTGGATCAAGATTCCGCAGGTGGGAAAAGTGGAGAGTCTCAACGTTGCTGTTGCGGCCTCGATCGTGATGTATGAGTTCGCGCGCTCGAGAGATTTCAAAACTTAATCGAGAAGAGTGCCCTTCAAGTTGAGCTTGAGCGAATAGAGAAGACCCAGAGTCATCACACCGAAGAAGAGATGCGGCGGCTGGGCATTGGCCGGAAAATCGAAATAGTTCAGGGCAATCCCCGTCGTCACATTTCCCAGAACACAGAAGAAGGCAAAGAGGGTCGTAAAGAAAGCGCCGCGGTTAAAACGCGTGCGCTGAAGATAAACCAGAAGATAAAGAAACATCGCTACGATCAGCATCGAAAAAGAACGGTGAACGTAGAAGATCGGTCCCAGGAAATTCACCACATTTTCATGAGTCGCGGTACTGGTGTCACGAGTGAGGGAGTCCACCTGCTGGCGAACCTGTGTGCCCATCAGCACCTGAGCAAACGCCGTCCACACCAGAATGCGGCTGATCAGAAGGGCCTTGTGATCAATCGGCTGAACGATCGCCGTGTCTTCGAGATCGTCACAATATTTTTTCAGATATAGGAGACCAAAAAGAAGAATGATGGCGAGGAACATGTGAATCGTAATGAGAAATGGTTTCAGATGCGTGGAGACGACAAAAGCACCGACCCCACCCTGGACTAGGATCAGCGCCAGAAGGCCCGCGCAGAACCAGGGAATGTTTCTCTCGACGTGACGAAGCTTAAACGAAAAGAAAAACAGCAATACGATAAAAAAACCCAGTACCACACCCAATAATCTGTTGATGTATTCAGTCCAGGTTTTAAACGGGTCAAAATCGGCGATAGTTTTGCCGGAAATTTTATAAATATCTTTATAGTCGGCGGGGAGCTCAGAAATATCCATGGGCGGAACCCATTGCCCGAAGCATTTCGGCCAGTCCGGGCAACCCAATCCCGAACCGGTTCCACGGACGACAGATCCGGCGAGAATGACCAGATAGGTCCCGATGATCGAGAGAATGATTAAACGCTGAAAGCCTTTCATGTTTTCAATTTACCACGATATAGTAGGGGTTATCAAAGGGAAGTTCTCCATGATCTCGCTCGAAATCCTCATTCTGGGTTTGGGCCTCGCTGTTGATGCGGGAGTGGTGAGTTTTGCCCTAGGGCTTACGACCGCTGATGAGCACATGAAGCACCGGGTGACGAAGGGATTTCTGATCGCTTTGGTCTTCGGATTGTTCCAGTTCCTCATGCTCTGGGCGGGGAGCTACGGGGGATATTTATTTGCTTTTTCTTCATACGGATATCTTTCCCAGATCTTGATCAGCGGCATTTTTATTATCATCGGGCTTAAGCTCTTTCATGAGGCCCAGAAAGACGAACAAAAAGAACTGAGCTGGGGAGTGGTTTCCATTCTCATCCTGGCACTGGCGACTTCCATCGATGCTTTTGCGGCTGGCATCAGCCTTGGCACACTTCCGGATGCCCGTGAAGCTGCTGTCAACATCGGGATCATTACTTTTGTTTTCTGCTTATTCCTTTATTTTTTATCACTGCTTTTTAGCTCGATCCCTCACCGTTGGCTCATGCGCCTCGGTGGAATTATTTTTACCGGGCTCGGGCTCCGGATAGTTTGGTTTACCATTTCGACAGGGGTTCCATGAAAATCGACGCACAACTTTTTAAGAAAGCTCAGAAAGTTTTATCCGAAGTGATGGAACCGTCACCGGTGATTTGTAACGAATGGCTCTCGGATCAATACGGCTGCGAAGTGTATCTGAAGCTTGAGAATATGCTCCCGATAGGATCTTTCAAGATGCGGGGAGCGACCTTTAAAATTTCTCAGTTAACTGCCGCGGAAAAAAAACAAGGTGTGCTTGCCGTGAGTGCCGGGAACCACGCCCAAGGTGTTGCCTGGGCCGCCAAAAAATTCGGCATCAAGGCAACCATCGTGATGCCCCTTGGTTCTCCGCTGACAAAAATCAGAAATACGGAAAGTCTCGGGGCCACCGTTATTCTTCATGGCCACAGTATTGAAGAGTGTTTCACCCACGCTCAGGAAATGATGAAGAAAAAGAAAATGATCTTCGTTCATCCGTTTCATGATCCGCTCGTGATCGCGGGACAGGGGACAGTGGCGTTTGAAATCCTAAAACAGATTCCGAAAGTCGATTACGTTTTCTCCGCCATCGGTGGCGGGGGTCTCGTGAGTGGTATCGGTCAGGTCATGAAAAACGAAAAATCAAAAGCAAAAATCATCGCGGGCCAGTCGTCGGGCTGCTCTCCGATGGTGGATACGCTCAATTCCGGAAAAATCGTCAATTCAGAAAACGGCGACACATTTGCCGACGGTATCCGCGTTCGGAAAGTGAATGAAGAGATGTGGCATCTCCTTGAGGGAGTGCTGGAGTCTTCTCACAAAGTGGATGATGAAAAAATGGCATGGGCGATTCTTCAGCTAATGGAAAAGGCACGCGTGATTGCTGAAGGCGCAGGAGCTTTGCCTCTGGCACTTTTTGATCAGCTCTGGCAGAAAAATCCGAAAAAATTTAAGGGTAAAAAAATCTGTCTCGTCGTTTGCGGCGGGAATATTGATGTGAATCTCTTAGAGCGAATTATCGACCGGGGTCTGATTGAATCGCATCGTAAGGTGCGGATTGCTATTCCGATTCAGGATCGTCCGGGAACGCTTAACCATCTCACCAAAATCATCAAAGACGTAGGGGCAAATGTGCTTCAGGTTGTTCACGATCGCGATTCGTCGAATACAGGAATCACCGGAACGAATGTGCTCTTTACTCTGGAGACCAAGGGCGAGGATCATCTGAAGACTTTATTAAAAGAAATGAAGAAAGACTTTCCTCTGTGTCAGGTCGTGAACTAAAATAGAAAGAAACAAAGGACGTTTATGGCGACCACCGGAAAAGGCATGGGACTTACCACCAAGATTCTCATCGGGATGCTCATCGGAGTTTCACTCGGGAGTCTGTTCAATTTCATAGGGGTCGAAGGGTTTCTAAAATCCTACTTCCTGGATGGATTTATAGAAATTGGCGGGAGGATCTTCCTTGCTTCGCTGAAAGTTCTCGTCGTACCCATGGTCTTCGTCTCGCTCGTGACTGGTGCCGGATCGATGGACGATGTAAAGAAACTCGGAAAACTCGGGACCAAAACTTTTTTGTTCTATACCATAACCACTGCGGTTGCTATTTCCATCGCCCTTTTTGTCGCACTCATCATTTCTCCGGGTGAGGGTTTTGTGATGACTGCCGCTTCTGAGTTCAAGGCGAATACTGCTCCTCCGCTGCTTGATGTGATCGTTAATATCTTCCCGACAAATCCCATTCAGTCGATGGCCAATGGAGAGATGCTTCAGATCATCGTCTTCGCTCTTTTATTCGGAGTAGGAATTACGATGGCCGGTGCTCCCGGAAAGCGCGTCCTCGCGACATTCAATGACCTGAATGAAATCATCATGAAGATGGTTATGCTTTTAGTGGAGCTTGCCCCGTACGGAGTTTTCTGCCTTCTCTTTAAAGTTTTCGCTAACCAAGGCTTCGCTGCGATCGCTCCCATGGCGAAATATTTCTTCGTGGTCCTTTTCGTGCTCATACTCCACGCAACAGTTATCTACGGATCAATGCTCAAATTCATTGGAAAACTTAATCCGGTAACTTTCTACCGGAAATATAGCGAAGTGATGATCTTTGCTTTTTCTACGGCGAGTTCAAACGCGACTCTTCCGGTGAACCTCGAAGTGACTGAGAAAAAACTTGGTGTGCACAATTCCGTCGCTTCCTTTACGATTCCTTTTGGTGCTACCGTGAACATGGACGGAACTGCGATCATGCAGGGTGTGGCCACCGTTTTCGTGGCACAGGTCTATGGGATTGAGTTAGGCATTCAGGGTTATCTCATGACCATTCTCACTGCGACTCTTGCTTCCATCGGGACAGCTGGTGTTCCCGGTGTGGGTCTCGTGATGCTCGCGATGGTTTTCCAGCAAGTGGGACTTCCCGTAGAGGGGATTGGTCTCATCATCGGTGTTGATCGCTTGCTCGATATGGTCCGGACTGCAGTGAACGTCACTGGAGACGCCGTGGTCAGTTGTATCATTGCCAAAGGCCAGGGTCAGTTAAACGAAGACGTCTATAATTCCTAAATTTCTGTGATCGGATGGTCACTCTATAGGTTCTTATCTATGTGAGTGATTGTCCGGACACTGTCAAAAGTTTTTACACCCCACTAAAATTCACCTTCCTCATTGTGCTATCTTACGACCCTTCCGGAGTCAGGGACTTGGCACAGGATTTTCATACTAAACAGGGAAGTATTGTCTTTAAAGGAAGTTTTATGAAGCATTTTATGCTCCTGTTGGTCTTGTTGTGGTCGAGTCTTGTACTCGCTCAGCAGAACTTTAATTCCGGGATACCTACCAAGTACATGAACGACCCCGCGGTCGATCTTATGTATAAGGGAAAACTTCTTCTTCCGGATGAGGTCCATAAACTTCGTGAAGATTCCCACGGTCGCTTTGATATCTCGACCTTAAATCCGGTTGAGTCTTCCGACCTCTGGAAAAATTTGATGCTTCCAGAACTGCCAGTTGACCGAAATCCCTTAGAAGACATGGATGAAGTGGTTTATCACTCACCTGTTATCACTCCATCAGGGCTTTTTCGTTTCAACGTTCAGAATAAAGATGGTGACGGAAAAATCTACACCGTCATGGTGGGAAAAACTGTTCATTCGTTTCTTCTCGCAAAATCACTCTTAAGAAAAATTGGTTATCAGATCCCGGATATCAAATATCTTCCGCGTATGACTCTGAAATTTAAAAACGCCACCCATAAAGAGTCGTTCATTAATTACTTCAAGCACGTGGTGATGCTCGCACCCGAGTATTGGGTTGTGGAAGAGCTCGAAGATAACAAGATCATTATTCAGGATCTCCTGGTGATGGACGCCAATCACCCTATTTATAACCTCGCCGTTGGTGTGACGAATGACATGATTCAGGGAAGACGCCTCATGTCTTCGCTTGCTGTTCCTCTCTCTATCGTCAATCTCGTGGAGAGTGTGAACCTTCTGCGCTGGAACGTAGGTGTGATCAACAACAATCAGGTTGCTCTCTTCCATGATAGCCTCGAAGATTTCCAGTGTACCTGGGATGATGCCCGCTGGATTTCTCGCCGGATTGAAAAACTCACGCGCGACGACTGGAAAGATATCGTCGCGAGTTCAAATGTTCCTAAAGCTGTGCAGATGATTCTGGTCGAGAAACTGATCTCACGCCGAAATTCTGCGATGAAGCTCTTTAAAATTGACCACGAAGAAATCAAGATCGATAGCGATGTCTCTAATGGCGTTGAACTCGTTCACGGAAAGCTCACCCAGCAGAAATGGCCAGGTTACGGAGCGCGCTTTGCTTACGGAGATCCGGATTCTCCGCTCGCTGATTCTGAGATGAAGTCCTTCATCAAATCAAAACTGATTTCCATGGGACTCGATCTCACGATCTCTCAGATTAACCAGATTCCGTTCATGAGCACTGACATTAAGACTCAAAACGACGCGGAATTTAAAAAGATCCTTGAAGCCGCGATTTCAAAAGCTCAATCTTCCCATTCTCCAGTGGAGATTCCTCTGAAGACCTGGGCCTTCCCGACTTATCGCGGGCAGCTTATTTTATCGCGTAACATTGTGACCGGCACTTATCTCGGAACGGACAACCTGGTTCAGCTCGTGGATACAGTGGGTGTCTCCGTTTCAGCAGGAATGTTCCTTGGTGTGGCGGGACTTCCGACTCCCTTTCAGGCAGCGGGTTCAGCGGATGCGTCTCTCGTCAGAACTTATTCTCATCTTCGTCCAGTGACATCGATTCAAAGAGCAATGAAATACCCTTACCGGAATATCATGGTTCCCCTCGTGAAGCGTGATTACGGAAAACTTCTTCACACAGCTGCTGATACGGCGATTGATCCGACTGCAACTGATGAAGCGAAAGCTAAGACCATCGAAGCAGCTCTGAAGCCTTTCAAAGATAATCTGGAAATCGGAGAGTCGCTTCTGGTCACAGACAGTATCTCAACCGGAGCGAGTCTCAAGGTCATTGCAGGGAAAGGCGATCTCATTAAGGCGACTCTAGCGCTGCTTCCAGGCTTCCAGGTCGTCTCGCGCTTCCATGTCCACAGAAAAAGTCAAAACGATTTTCATATCTACCGCGATCTCGGAAAAGAAGGGACTTTCGGCGTGTCTTTCGATCTTGATTCCTATATCCCGATCCTCAAGGCTTCATTCAAAGCTGCGAAGGGTTCGGGCCGCGTGAAATTCTTCAGCCTTTCTCTTGACCCTAAGAATGAACACGTGATCGAAAATATGTCTCTTCTCCGAAAGGCGATCGTCTCTTCTTCAACCCGCGACCTCGAGGAAAATGAAGATACTAAACCGTTCATCCTGAGAACGAACTACAAGGAAAGAACTCCAGGTCTCTCGCTTCTGTTCTTTCAGTGGAACTGGAATGATTCAGCTTCCAGTATTGAAATTGAAAACCCTAAGGGAGATAAGAAATTCTTCAAGCGGTTTTATCATGGATCATCTAAAGGAAAAAATTATCAGGCCTACATGAATGGAGTCATCTCCCACTGGGTAGATCTTCTCTTCAAGAAAAAAGCCGGTCTCTCAGAAAGTACCGGATCAAATCCTGGTTATAGCTACAAGGGCTCTGCCGAAACAAAATTCCTCACTCTTGATCAGGAAGTAAATGGAAATGGGAAACGTCTTGATCCTTTTGTCCGCCTTTCACGTATCTTTAACGGCTGGAGTATCACCAGAGCGAAAGCGGAAGAGCTTCTTGAGCGCCTGCGCACCAGATATCGCTACGACTTCTTCAATGCTCCGGTACTGAATGATACGAGACGAATCTTCCTTTATAACATTTCTCTCAACGTTCTCTTCTATAAAGCGGGGATCGAGAATCTCGTTTCTCTTACCGATGATCAGATTAAAGAAATCTTCCGGAAAAATAAAAACCAGAGAGACCTCACGGTGAATCCTCGGGAAGTGAATGACGATGACTCCGGCGGAAACAAGATGGTTCGCTTCATGACTCGCTTCCGGAAATACGAAAGAGAAGGGAAAGAAGACAAGGCGAGTAAGTATCTTATGAAGGCCTTCTCTCACTCAGAAAACAACCTCACTCTCGAAGGAATGACCCTTCTCGTGGGCGGAAAAGAAAACCTTTACGTGTACTCAAAAATCGATGGCTTCAGAGAAGGCGATGAAGACGGTGATAAAAACATCGTTTCAAACTCTTACGGTGAATACGGCTCGCAAAATATCCTGGGCCCACTGATGCAGATCCAGAAAGATACCAACATGCTGGAAGGGGAATTCTTCCTCTACTGGATGATGACGAGGTTAATCTAATGAAAACTCTCATCCTCTTATTTTTAGTTTCTTCAACTGCGGCATTCGCAAACCTTCTTCCGGGTGAAAGATCCGAGATGGTCGTGAGTGATGAACTCTTTCCTTACCAGTGGTCTCTCCTGAACCAGGGGCAGACGTATCTGAAAGAGAAAGATGATATTCACAACATTCCCCTGAAAGGTGTCTCCGGCAAAGATATTGACTGGAAAAACCTGAAGGACAAATTGGGTAATAGAAAACCCATCGTTGCGATTCTCGATACTGGTGTGGATCTTGATCACCCGGATATCAAGGATGCGCTCTGGAAAAATGAAAAAGAATGCGGCAAAGATCCGAAGGTCGATAACGACAATAATAAACTGAAAGGCGACTGCCTCGGCTGGAACTTCACCGCCGACATTGAATCCGATAGTGCGAAAAATCCTGGCGACTCTGATGGACACGGAACTCACGTTGCCGGCATCATCGCGGCCCAGATTAATGACTATGGTATTGCCGGAATTAACCCGAACATCAGAATCATGGCCGTTAAGGTGATGGGAAATTCGAATTCCGATTCTGCCATTCCGGGTTCAGAAGCCTTTGCCCGCGGCATTCAGTACGCGGCCGATAATGGTGCAGACGTCATCAACATGTCTCTTGGCTGGCCAAAATCACTCGAGACAGAAAATCTCCGTCGCGCCGTTTTCTCTGCCCTTCAAAAAGGTGTGATCATCGTCGCTGCAGCCGGAAATAATAATTCTCCGGAACCACTTTTCCCCTGCGCCTATGAAGGTGTGATCTGTGTCGCGGCCTCAACTCTCGACGGATCCTACGCAGGTTTCTCAAACTACGGCGGGCACGTTGATGTGGTTGCACCAGGAGAAGGTATTTTATCTCTCAATCCTACCATGCTTGAGCCGGATTTCTTTCCAGTGAACGGCTTTGAAGTGAGAAGCGGAACCTCTCAGGCGGCTCCGATTGTGACCGCACTGGTTGCGTCTCTCAAGGCCGTGAAACCGGATATCACAGCACAGGAAATCCTTGCCCGGATTTATTCCCTGCCAGCACAAGCTGACAGCAAGAAATACGTCCTGGGTGGAACGATGAGCTGGGCGGGGCTTTCTCAGGAAGTCACCACACCGGTTATCCGTCCGATCTTTAAAAAACAAATTGCCCGCGAGCCCAAACAAATCATCGTCGCTGCCAACTCCACCACCGGGAAATTCAATTTTCCCCTGAAAAATTTTGGTCTGGATTCCGGTGCTGTCTCTCTCAAGCTCGAGAGTCTTTCACCCTCTCTTTCTGTCATCAATGCAGAAAGTGACCTGGAAGGAATCAAATCCGGTGAGACTAAAATCCTGAGCTTTGAACTGAAGATCAACGATCTCGATCTCGATAGCTTTGTGAAACTGAAACTCACGGTGAAAACAGAATCTGAAAGTCGCTCGTTTCTCTTCGAGCTTCCGGTTGTTCGTGATGTCAGAGCTGTGACTACCAAACTCTCGTTTAAGTATCTCGATAAGCCGGTTCCTCTGGCCGCCGTCAGAAATGGTGACGTCGTTACGACTCTGACGACGATTGAGACCTTCACGAACTCATCCAATTTTGAATTTTTCGTAAGACGCTACGTGCGCGAAGGGGACCGTGTTGCGAAGCTCGAACTCACGATCTTCGAGAAGATCGGCCAGGAATTTGTTCAGAAGAACCCGATCGTTATTGAGAATGCTTTTTATCTCGCCAACTTCAAGCGCGGGGATCTGAACTTTGATGGAAATGAAGACTACCTCGTTAACACTCTTGTCCGCGAAGGGGATAAAGTTAAAGTCGTCTTTTCATTCTTCAATAAGGATGGCTCTCCAGTCTGGAAAGATTTTCAGAACGTGAAAGTTGATCTCTCGGTGATTGTGGATAATTTTCTTAACCTTCTGAAGGATCAGTCTCCTCTCCCAATCTCGCTGGTTTCTTATCAGCATCCGAAACTCGGAAAGATGATGATTCCTTCTTTTATCACCCGCGGACAGCTTCCGAAAATCGATCAGGTTCTCACGAGCTGGGATCGTCAGGACATGGGAAGAAAAGTCAGACTCTATTATCTCGAACCACAGGCCGATTCGTTCCGCATTCGTGCGATGACAACGAAAGTGTGGGAAGAAGCTCTGAAAACGGAAATCAAATCCAAGTGGTATGAGACAGTGGAAGTGGAAGATATTCTCCCGCGTTCTTCTGATGACGTGAAACGGGGAGAGGTCCGCGCTCTGGTTTCGGTCGGTCTGGGAACGATGAGACAGCTCTTTATCTACGCCTTCTCGCCGGCAAAAAATGCGCATGGAGCGAAGATCCCACAGCTCGTTCTTCAGAATGATAATATGAACGCTCTTCTGAATGTTACGCCGGAAGGATTAATGAACAGTGGGGAAGTGTATTTCAACATCTACGATTCTGAGCGCTCGAAGCTCATCGTCACGAAAGAAAAAACTCAGGACCGCGAACTTATCTATCGTCGTAAGCGAGACTGATCTTCTGATCGGTCAGGTAGCGGCCTTTGAGAACAAAACGGAGAGAACACATGTCCTCCAGACCCGAGAAGAACTTATCAGTGTGACGACTAACGGAAATGGTCCGCAAAAAATTTCCCGTCGTCCGAAACTTCGTTACAGTTTTCTTTCTCAGCGCTTACTTACGGAGCTTTATTATCCGGTGATCTATAAGAGAAACGGAGTTCAGTCCGCAGCACTCTACGTGGATGCCACGTCGATGACCGGAAACCGGATCAATGTCCTGGAAGAGCAGAATGGTGAACTCGTATCAAGTATCCGGAATTCAATCCTCGTCCCGGCCAACTGTAAGGCCATGAATCCGAACTTCTCGCAGACATCTGGCACTTATGAAATGACCTTCCTTTGCCTTGAAGAAGGTGGACCTGAGGTCCGGACTTTCCCGCTTAATTAAAAATAACTCATGATCGATCGGGGCCTTAATTGGCCCCGCTTTTCTTTTTTGGTGCCAGACTGGCCCTGAAAAGTTGTTGAAAGTGCTCATTTTGGGGCCATTTCGATTCTGAAATCATGGCAAGCATTTTGCTCAAGTCTATTTTACACACGCAATTGCAGGACGCGACTCGCAGTGTTAGTAAACTGTAGTTTTATTAACCTCAAAGTTCCGTCTTTGAGAATATTTTGAAAAGGAAGATAGATGAAAGCTCAAAAAGGTTTGGCCGTTCTCGCAACTTACTCACTCCTTGGTCTGACGATCGCTTGTAACAGCGGCGGCGGAAGCGGTGGTGGTGTTGCTGTTTCTGATCGTTATCAGGAAGGTTTCACTGCTGGTCGCGCTGAAGGTTTCACTGCTGGTCGCGCTCAAGGTTATGATGAAGGTTACGATGATGGTCATGCGGACGGGGATGCTGCTGGTTATGCCCGCGCTCAGACGTTCTTTGCTTCTGCTACATACAACCAGGGTTTCACTGCTGGTCGCTCACAGGGTTATGACGAAGGTTATGACGATGGTAATGCTGACGGTTACGATCGTGGTTATGACGATGGTTACGATGATGGTTCAGCTGCTTCAACAACAGTTGCCTACAATGCTGGTTACGATGACGGTGCTCTCGATGGTTACGATCTCGGATACGATGACGGATTCGATGATGGTTACGATGTCGGATACGACGATGGATATTATGCTCTCTCAGTCGGACCGACTAAGAAGCTGCAGGGTTATGCTAACCTTCTCTCTCTGGCTCACAACGACATGATCGATTACACGAAGATCAAAGCTCCGAAGAAAACTTCACGTGGCCTCGTTGCTAACGGAAAACTTATCTTCTCTGAGACTTCACTTACTAACCACGACACACTCAAGCGTTGCGCTGCTGTTGAGCAGTACCTCGTTGTTGAGATGGCGAAACAGGTTCAGGGTCGTTTCGGTCTTTCTTCTGAGCGTTCACTGAAAGTTGCTAAAGCTGCGAACCATTTCCGTAAGTATTCTACTTCAAGAGCACTCACTGCTGAAGACACCAACGCTTACTCTACAGAAATCGTAGGCGCTGATATCAAAGCAATCGAAAGAGCTTACGAAGGTGTGATGAAAGGCGATGCTTCTTCATACAACGCTGTAATGGCGAAAGCTGCTGCTAAGAACGAAGTATCTCCTGAGAAGATGTCTGCCATCGTCTCTGAGCTCTTCCTCTAAGAAATTACAAGTATCCAAAAAAAAGAAAGGGCCCCGAAAGGGGCCCTTTTTTATTAGATCAGATTTTTGCAAGCGGCGGATACCTTCGCCTTGTTTTCTCTCAGGCACTTTAGAACCATGCCGTCCTTCAGTGGGGCCTTCGGACAGAGCTTCTGGCGATCAGGCTCACACGCATTCACCATATTCTTCACCCGGCCTTCCATGACTGAGCGGTACTGGCGGCACGCTGAAGAAAGCTCGCGATCGTTCACCATAAGACATCGAACCTGGGCATTAGGTGAAAGCCCGGGCTGGCAATGTCTCATGAGATCTTTGTAGCACGGGTTTCCCTTGATCTTATCCTGCTCGGCCTTCACGACAGCTTTGCAGCCCACAGAGAGAGAAGCATTCTTTTTTTCAAGACATTCGTGAATATCCACGAACTTCACCTGAGTTGGACAGAATTTTTCCTGTTCATCAAAGCAGGGATTTTCTTTCTTCATCTTCGTCATAATGTTGTTCACATTATTCTGGCAGAATTTTGAAAGCTTCGCCTTGTTCTGGATAAGACACTTGTTGATCGCGCCTTCTGGGCCAGAGACTTCTTTGTAGCAAGTGTTGGCGATGTCCAGGGCACATTGATTTTTGACAATGAGGCTACCTTTCTTCGATTTGAAATCCTGGGCACAAGTCTCCGAGAGACGCGATTCATGCTTAAGTAAACAGTAATCCACTTTCGTCCCGTCGATGTCCGCACAGAAATCAGCGAGATCTTCAAAACAAGGATTCTTCGACGCCGTTTTTTTTCGAAATTCCTTCATCTCAGATTTGCACGCTGAAGTGAGCTGGTCTTCGTAATCGGTCAGACATTTGTAGATCTGGTTTTTTCCCGGATCAATGCCACCGCAAAGCCTCTTGGCATCGCTGGCGCAATTATTGGCAAGAGCTATGGCCGGAATAAGACCGAGGATGAGAAGTAAAATTTTCATGCGATCTTACTGTTTTTTCTTTTCGCAAGAACCTTCGCACTTGTCTTTGCATTCGCCGGCCTTGTGTTTTTCACAAGAGTCGCCTTTGCATTCTTCTTTCTTGCAGCAAGACATCTGCTTCTGGTCTTTATCGCAGCTGTCTTTTGAGCAGCAAGATTTTTTATGCGCGCAGCTGGTAGCAAGAACTCCGGAAAGGAGGAGAAGAGAAAGAAATTTCATGGAAGGATCCTTTTGAAGGTTTGTGATTAGATTATAATGGGATTCTAAACTTGCGACAATTCAGGAGTGGTTGATGGATTTTGTTGGGATTCTGAAAAATCTCTTTCGCCGGAAAAACAAGACGCTCTATGAGCGCTTTGGCGGTGAAAAAAAGCTTACTCTCTTAGTGAAAACCTTCTACCGGATCATGAGTACCGATCCATTGGCGCGGGAGTGTTTTGCCACTCACGATGGGAAGGACGTCGCCCATTCAGCGGAAAAACTTACCATGTTCCTCTCCGGAATTCTCGGTGGGCCTCAATCCTATCAGGAAAAGTTCGGTCACCCCAGGCTTCGCATGCGGCACATGCCTTTTGCGATCGGGGAGAAAGAGGCCGAACAGTGGCTTTACTGCATGAAAAAAGCGATGGAAGAAGTGAAGATCAAAAACGAGGTTCAGGAAGAAATTGCGCCTTACTTTGCGCAGGTGACGGAGCATTTAAGAAACCGCTGATTATAAAAATCCCTGATGAAAAAGACTGAACGACAGCTCTTTTAATTTCTTCAGTCTCTCTTCAACTTCCGGAGTCGTGAGCCCCACCGGGAAATACTTTATCTGGGGCTTAATATCATTCTTGTTATCGAGAAGAATGATGTGTTCTTCAAACGACATTTTTCCGGCCCACAAGGACCTTAAATCCGCGCGGAAAAAGTGCAGATGATAGAGAAGCTCGATCATTCCGTGAAGATAAAGAAGCTCTTTGGTAAACGCCATTCCACCTTCTAGCGGAACTCCCCGAAAGACTCGCAGAGATAATTTAAACGCATCGAGATCATCCATTTCATGGTGACGAAGATAGGCATACACATCCGTGATCGGAGAGCCTTTTTCGGCCATCGACGTCGCCAGATGCCGAAGGACAACCCTGTTCCATCTTTCCGGAGTTAAGCATCCGGTGATAATTTCTGTCAGAAGGGCCAGACCCTCCTGGAGAAATGTCGTTCGCGGCGCCCAGGTGCCGAGCCATAAATGATCCGGTTGCGCCGATCCATTTAACGAGGTACCCAGGTGAACCCAGCCTTCATGAACGAGAAATACTTCAAGCTGTTTTTGAGAATAATTTTTATTAGGATTGAGCTTCAGCGTTCTTCTTCCGGAAGAGGAATCCGACAACAGCGACGTGCTGGGCTTAACTTCGAAATCTCCCGGCTGAAAGACATCGAGAAGTTTCCCCCGCAGATAATCCATTCCCGCACTCGCTTCGAAACCTTTCACCCCAAGATCGGGCACCGTGAACGAGGGCATTTGTTCCAGAAAATATAAAAAAGCATTGTTCTTCGCCATTTTGTGGCTTGAACCATAAAGCTTCACGGAACTCTCGTAAAAGAACGGCGTATCGAAGTTTTCCATCATCGAAAGGAGCGTGTGATAGTCCTGAATTCTTTGAGTGAAAATACGCTTGATCAGGATCGAGAGATCAGAGTTCGCGAGATCCACCATGAACTGATCCATCGCCAGTCGTTTGGCCTTCACATCCACCGGAAACGGAACGGCAACATCCTGAAGGCCATCGATGAAATGTGTGTGCTGGGGAAAGAGCTGATGGAGAGTTTTTAAGGGAAAACGGGGCTGGCCAAGAAAGCTTAAGTCTTTTGCTATGTCTTTCAGACGAAGTGAATATTCACGTAGTTCTCTTGGTTCCATATTTTCCCATCGGGAATTACAGTGAAAGTAATGAATTTTAATAAGGGAAACAATTTGCCTGACACGCAGTGTCCTTGAGGGCAGGGCCGACTCTCTTACAATGGAAATATGAGAATATTCCTCTCCTTAATTTTCTTCCTCTCTCTATCAGCGGTGGCCTGCGAACTCCCGCCAAATTCCAAGCTCGTGATCGGTTGCACCTACAAGTGCAAGTTTCCCTATAAGTTTCGTCTGCAAACTTCAGCGTGGGCACTTGGTTATGATGTGGATGTGGTCGATCTCCGCGAAATGGGTCCACTTAAAGTCGCCTTGTCTCGAGTCGATGGCGTTCTCATTCCTGGTGGGGCCGATATTAATCCGGACTATTATGTTGATAAAGTTACTCCGGAACTCCAAAGCTATATTAGAGAAAACCGTGGGCTCGCGAAAGTTTCTGAAGAGGGAACTATCCGCGATCCGTATGAGTACGCTTTCATCCGCGAGTATCTTGACCACGATGACAACGCCAAACTTCCGCTCTTAGGAATCTGTCGTGGCATGCAGATGATGACCGTGGGTCAGGGGATTCCTCTGTACCTCGACATCAAAACCGAACTTGGCATCAAGAACCGCCGCTATCTCTATGACCGCGTTCACGTCCAAAAAGATTCTCTCCTCGATGACATTTATCAGAACGATTCATTCTACGGCTTTGAACTCCATCACCAGGGACTTCGCGTTCCGTATTTCGAAGAGAACGCCGAAAAATATCCTGACGTAAAAGTGATCGCCCATTCGAACGACGGGAAAATTGCCGAAGGCATTCAGTATCTCAATCGGCCCGCTCTCGGCATCCAGTATCACCCAGAAAAATCTCTGACCGGAACTGCGGCCCCTGTGCTCAAGTGGTTCCTGACTCAATCCTGTGAATATAAAAACGCGAAGGTCACAAAATGAAAAATCTTCTCCCCTTAGCTCTCTTCATTTCTGGTACTGCTCTGGCGAATTTCCATCTCGCTCCGCCGGACTTTGAAGTCGACGGAGGCATGGCCGTTTTCACTGACATGAAAACTGCTGAGTACAACATCACTTACGATCTTGAAGCGAAAATCGCGACAGTCAAAAGTAAGATCGTTTTCGAGACGCGCACGGAAGGATTTCCGATTTTCGATCTGATTCCGAACCCAACGAATGTTAAAGTCGATGGTGCTCCCCTCAGGACTGTTCAGAGAAAAGATCCTTACGGATCAAAAATGAGAACACTCAATATGGTTCTCGGGAAGGGGACTCACGTTCTCGAGATGGAAAACGAAATCACCCGGAACGTTTCTTTCTCTGATAATTCTCCGTCAGTGCGTTCTGCGTTCTGGATCCGCGATCTGAAAGACCGCATGTTCCTTGAGCAGTACATTCCTTCAAACTACGAATACGATCAGCTCCAGATGACTTTCAATGTGGAAATCAAGGGTGCCAAAAAACCGAAATATGATTTCTACGTGAACGGCGAAATCACCCAGACATCTCCGAATACTTGGAAGATCGTTTATCCAGAATATTTCACCGTTTCTTCCCTCTACTATCACATGACTCCGAAGGGTGCTCTTCGGAAAGCTGAGGCGATGTATAAGTCGATCAGTGGCCGCGTGTTTAAAATCACGGCCTACACAGAATGGTATCTCAAAACCAGCAAGCATCTGAAGTATGCTCAGGAAGTGATGGCGGAACTCGAAGCCGATTACGGTCCATGGGGACATCCGAATTTTATCACTTACGGAACTCTTCCAGGTGGAGGAATGGAGCACTCAGGTGCCGCTCAGACTTCCATCGGTGCCCTTGATCACGAAATGCTTCACTCTTATTTCGCCAAAGGTGTGATGCCTGGTCGCGGAGATGATGGTTGGATCGATGAGGCGATCGCTTCATGGAGAGACTACGGTTATCTTCGTCTCCCGGATGTGAGCTTCACTGGTTCTGATCTCGGAAATCATTCTCCGTATAAGAGAAATACCGATGACCGCTGCTATGAACTCGGAAGATCCTTCATGGCCTACCTTGATTATCGTCTTCAGAACGTTGGTGGTCTTAAAGCATTCTTACGGGGCTACTTCGCCGCCTACAAGCACACTGTGATCACCACTCAGCACTTTAAGAACAATCTCGAGTTCTTCTCTGGTCAGAACTTCGACCACGAATTCGAAACCCTTATCTGGGGGACAAATGCGAAGGATGCGATGGTTTCAGGACACAATCCAAAGCACCTTCCGATGACTGAGAAACAATTAAAAGACATGCTTTAACCCGATCCCGGCGGAAGATATTCCCGCCCGCTTTGAGGTTTAATTAATGGGAAGCCCGGATGGCTTTCCTTTTTTTGCCTAGTTCTTGGGCAGTAAGAAGAAAATACCTGCATTTCCCAAAAAGCTTAGAGCTCATGAGATCATCCCCCAGATGAGCACATTTTTCATTTTTCTATTTCTAAGCCTTCCCGTATTTTCGATGATCAACGGTGCATCCGTGGATGCGGGATACGAAGCGGTAGGTTCTATCCGGACATATGACATGGGAGAGGGGTCAAGTTGTACCGCCACACTCATTTCGCAAGACTGGATTGTGACGGCAGAACACTGCTCGAGTGGTGGCTCTGAAGAGGAACCCGAACAGTTAAAACCCTCCCAGATGTTTTTCCAGCTGGGCCCGAACGCGCACAAACCACTGACATCGATTAAACTGAAAAGATGGATTTCGGCCCCCATTGTGAGGGTAGGTGGGGAAGACATACAGTTGGATGTGAGTTTTGCTCAGCTGTCCCGTCCCATCACAAACGTCATTCCGATTCCCCTGGGACTCGATCGCAATCAGTTCGTGGATAAATCGAAAATCTATGAGGTTGTCGGGTATGGATTTCAGAGTCCAGAGGGATATGGATCGAAATCCGGCACCAAGCAGATGGCAAAATACAAAGTCGCAGCGACTGGAGCTAATCCTTTGCTGTCTATTTTTAAATCGAAGGCAAAGCTTCAGTCGTTTCTCACGGCAACTTTTCCCGGCGAAGAAGCTGACATGATTCTAGGAGACGGCTCCTTCGTAGCGGGATACCAGGTCCACGCCTGGGATGAACGGGGTAGGGTGAAGGGAGTCCTGACCGCTAAGCCGGCGAAGGGGTGGTCGAATACCTGCAATGGGGATTCGGGCGGGCCCATGATTTTCCGCTCGCCAACGGGACCTAAAGTGGTAGGAATTATCTCAGGTGGTTTCACCGGAACGACGCTAGGTTGCGTTCCCTTGGGTTCTAAGATCAGCATCTTTGGGCCCATCATCCAGCGCGAATTCCAGAAAATCCATTGATTTATGATCGACCAATCTTTTGACAGTATGAGATTAAAAATTCAATTCTGTCCAATGTCCCCCGGATATAAGAGAGGATGTGGGAATGAAATCAATCATCGCGTTCTTTTTATTTGCATTCCTCATGCTTTCCTTCGGCGCTATCGCCGCCCCTGAGGAGAGTTGCTGCTTCTGTATTGCCGACACCTCAGATGCTTCAACCACCGCTGAATGCCAGCGCTGGATGAAGGACAAGGCGAAGGATTTAAATTGCACGAAAAAAGAAATCTTTCCGAGTCACGATACAGTGAATTTTGAAGACGGTCTCTCCTGCCGCAAGGTCACCGCTTATGGGGCCAATCACGGTTTGTCGTATTTTTATACCACGGTCTTTAATTTTGCCCGGAAGGCCGCCAGGAAACTAGATCCGGTAGAAATCCATTACGATGGATCAACTTGTCTCGTGTTCAATAACGTCGAGATCATCCAGCAGCAATCAGAAAAACTCAGCCAGGAATTTCCGCAGGTAAATTTTGAACTCACCGGCAATCAGAACGAAGGTGTCGTGAGATATTTCCGCATCCTCGGGATTGGATCAAAGCCCAAAGAAAGTTCTCAGATGGCATCAAAAATGACTGTCCACGCTCAGGCGGGAATGATCGAAACTGTTTTCGGAGACTGCAGTAAACCCAAAGGCCAGTGCGGTTATGCCCCTCAGGATTATGGTGCCACGAATGATTCTAATACAAAATTCTGTACCATGAATAATGAAGTGGTTTCTCAGAAGTGTTGTCAGCAGAAAAAAGGGAACTGGGGCAAATGGAGTATTCCGGGTATGGAGTGCGAAGCTTGAAATTAATATTTCTTCTCCTCATACTTTCGGCGAATATATCGGCACAAGTCGCGGATTTCCTCCCAACGCAGAAGACGGTCTCTAAGCCATTCAGCCTTCCCATTAAGATTGATCTCGATGGAAAAATTGATTACGTGGTCGGTGATCGTAACCTGGTCTTTGCGCCGGGGCTTCAGTTTGCATGGGACAAGAATTTCATTCAGTATTCCATTCCAGAACTCGCAAGTGAGTTTTCCCTTCAGCCGCCGAAGCCCACCACTGGCTGGATGGAGTTTAAGCGTAAGCGCTACGAGTACGGTGCTGGTCTCCATGCTATTCTTCAGAAAACTTTCCGCTTGGGAATTGCTCCTTACAAAGGAGCGAGTCTTACCATGCGAAGACTTAAGATTGATAAGGATGCTCTAACTTCTGATGATATCTTGATGCCTAAGAAGCTCTCGGAGATTGAAGAGTGGAGTGAGAGTGATGAAGGAACTTTTCAGGCCTACGGAGGGATTCAGATCTTCGCAGGAATTAACTTCAGTGTCGTGACTCTGATTCAGGGAACACTCGCTTGGCAGAATCAGTTCATTGTCTCGATTCAGCGGAAACTTCATGGAATAAATCTCACCATCAAAGAAGAACGACTGGATCGTCAGTCAGTGTTCTCAGGCATGGAACTCGTCAATGCCCGCTGGACCCATTTTAAGGGGAAACAGTTTCACGCAAACTTCGAACTCGATTTTGATAATCCCCGCCACCATGAGCTCTATGAGATTGCTTTGAAAGGGGATCTGACGAAGCTCGAAGAAGAAATTCCGGAATCGAAGAAACAGATGAGCTGGGTCGGAAGTGATTACACCGCTTACTGGGGAATTCCCTTTCTCTTCTCTAAGACTTCTTCGCGTGGGTCTTACGTAGTCTCGGATGAACAACAGGACTACTCACTGGAAGTCATTCAGTCCAAGAAAGCGGGAATTCTGGTCGCTTCCGCGAATAATCAGAAATTTGTTTACCATAACTCAGAAAGTATCCTCCTCATGTGGACGACGGATATGAATAAATCAGCTCCGAAGACCTTGAAGAAACATTTCTTTGCTCCTGCTCAAGCGGTGGGGTTCAAGGGATTTGATATTGTTCTCGATGACAGAGATTATGGAACAGTCATCGGTGAAGTGGGTGTGGTGATCACGAAAGATGATACGGAAAAATTCCTCGGGGTTTCTCAGGATATCATAGCGCGTGATCTCAAAATTCGTTGTCAGGCGCTTAGACTTGATTGCGCTGAAACTCCGAAGCACGCCAAGGTCATGAAAAATTATCTTCTGGAAATGAAAAAAAAGTGGAGCGAGAAAAAGAAGGGGCTGGGCCTTCTTTTGGTGCGTGAGCCAGCACTCCTTCATGTCCTTTTGAAAAATACCGGTCTTAATAAAGAAGCTTACTTTAAATTTTTGAGTGATCGCTTCCAGTCTCTGGAAGGATTAACGAAACTCGTTTTCTAAGCTCTGTCATATTCAGATTCTCGAGTGAAAGAATCATCCGTACACTATCATGCGAGCGTTTGAGCTTGGGAATTCCTTTCTTCTCAATGAGTTTTACGATCCCTTCATTCTGCGGAAGAAAAGTGAAGGAGAAATTTGTGATATTTCTTTCTCGGGCCGCCAGGACCAGAAGATCCAGCAGAAATGATCCAAGACCAATTTTTTGATAGTCATCGATGATCGTGATCGCCACTTCCGCTTCATCTGCTTTTGATTCCGATCTCACCATGCGAATGACAGCGACTCCGCGGTGCGGATCATTGGCCTCTTCGACACCCAACGCATAATGATTAATCCCGTCCAGCGACGTGAGGTAATCGAGTTCTTTTTCGGTGAATTCTTTTTTTGAACCCATGAAGCGGTTCCGGATAGTTTCATTCGACATGTGCCGAAGGCCCGCCTGAATCTGGGCACAGTCCAAAGGTGTAATGGTTGCGATATGAAATTCGTGACCACTCAGCTGGAAAGAGAGCTTACTTAACAAGGGATTTTACTTCGAGAAAAAGCAGACAGTAAAGTTTCACGTGGACCCCAATACTCTCGAAGTA
>JBKJNQ010000187.1:0-7474 GCA_046593575.1 Bacteriovoracaceae bacterium | reverse complement strand
ATCATCTGTCCCCGGGAAATGTGCAGTTGCGCCTTTGATGTGATGTCTACAAAGGTGTCTAAACTTTAGACACCCTTCCGCATTTTACACTCACTCACCTCTAAAAATTCCTCCTATGTTACAAATGTCTCACTGACACTTATTGAATAAATATTTTGGGAGGAACCAAATGAAATTTAAGAACCTTTTTCTCGCTACCCTCGTGCTCTCTTCACTTTCGGCCTTCCCTGCTAAACCAAGCGAACTCGATTCATGGAATATCTCAGACGAAGCCCTGGCAGAACTCGATGCCATGAACGCTGAAGGGCAGGACATGTCAGTGAATCCGGATTTCGCTAATTTCAAATCAACATGTATGCGCGAAACTTGTCCTATCTATATCCTTGTCAATAAATCTCAGCAGCGCGCTGATATCTTCATTGAAGGCAAGCACATTAAAGACGGCGCGGTCGATAAAGACGGAATTCCTTTTGTTGTCGGAAAAGATGATGGAAAAGGCCGTTGGAAAGTGACGACGGGTATGGAAGGACACGGTACTCCCAACTTCGATCGTCACCTCGAATCAGACGCTCGCGTATTCCAGCGTTATTCTTCTTCTAAGTTCCCTGGTGGGGACTGGCAGGGTTTTGGTAACATGCCTTTCGCCATGTTCATCAGAGGCGGATTCGCAGTTCACGGAACGACTGGTGGGGACGACTGGGGAAATATCTCTAAGCTCGGAACTAAGCCACTTTCTCACGGTTGCGTTCGTATCCACTCTGAGAATGCTCGCCGCCTGAATGGTCTCGTTAAGAAATACGGCGTAGCTAATACTTGGATCCGTATCCTTCCTTAGTCAAACATCTGACTCCACCGGGGCCCCTCAAGGGGCCCTTTTTTATTTGCGGCAAAGTTTTCCTGTCACAGATTCCGTCAGGTACATAATTTCATCTTCTCTCTCAGGACTTCGAATAGAAGTCATTGGAGACATGATGAAAACACTATTACTGGTCCTTCTTCTTTCTTTTCCCCTGATGGCCGACGTCCTGACGGTTTCTGGTATGAAAGGTGAGCCAGGATTCAGCCAGAGTTTTGTGCTGAAAACTCAACTTCAGGATAAGGTCCTTCTTGATTGTCAGAGTTTTATGAACGGGATCTACGTAGGTCCTCGTGACGGTGGTGCTTTCTTTATGCTGGACGCTGAAGAGTGCCAGAGTCTTTATAAAAATATCCGCGGAAGCTTACTGAAATTTAAAAAACACTGTATTGATATCGAAGATTCTGTGAAGCACGATGAAGCTTGCTGAAATCCTTCCGCATCTTCTCTACGAATTTCCGCATGAATCGGCACTCCTAAAAGCGATCGAAGAGCTTTCCAGAAAGTTTACGACGGAACGGCATAAGATTGGCGATTACTTGAAAGATGAGCGTCTCGTTTCTGCTTATACCGCCTTTTATCTCACCACCAATTTTCCCAAGCTTCGCGCCATCATGGGATGGATGCCGGAAGAATGGAAATCTGACCTGAAAGATTGTGCCTTGATTGATCTTGGCGCGGGCCCCGGAACTTTCAGCCTCGCGTGGAAAAATTATTTTGGGACCAAAGAATTCCTGCAGATTGAAACATCTCCCGCCATGAGAATGCAGGCGAGAAAACTTTGGGACGGAATTTATCCTCCGGGAGAGATGAAGCAGGAAGGAAAGGCAGAGAAAAGCATTCTTCTTTTTGGTCACTCGGCCAATGAGATGAAATCCGAAGACGTCATTCATTACATCGAAAAGTACGCACCCGAACACATTCTTTTCATCGAACCCGGAACGAAGGATTTTTTCGGGAAGATGCTTGAGATCAGATCCGCACTCGTAAAATCCGGATGGAACATTCTGTATCCTTGCCCGAATGAAACGGAATGTCCGATGCGGGGAACGGAAGACTGGTGCCATCAGTTCGTTCACGTCACACAAGATCCGGAAATAGAGAGACTCTCGCAAATCATGCGCATGGACCGGAAGCTTCTCCCGCTGACTGTTCAGGCCTATTCAAGAAAGATTTATCCTAAGACGCACGAGAGACTTGTTCGCGTTCTTCCTGAAACAAAGTTCAGCTTCGAGTGGGAAGTCTGCCACGATAATCAACTGAAAGAGTATCAGGTGATGAAGCGGGGAATGGACAAGGCGACAGAAAAGAAGACCGGCAATACTCTGTCAGGAGTCGGTCTAACTACCGAGCTCGAGAAAGATGTCTCGGGAAAAAAACGCGTCAAACTCAAAGTCTGACTTCTCCACTTCATCACATTTTAGTTTCGGACCTGTCCTTGACACGGGCCTCTTAGTTACCATCTTAGAGGTAAGTAACTAGGAGCAATTACCTATGAATAAATTTGATCTGATTGTTATGGGATCGCTGGACATCGCACAGTCCGAGGCCCTCAAAAGAAAAAATACCGAACTCATGCCTGAGCATCTTTTATGGGGACTTATCCTCAACAAATCTTCCTATGCCTCAAAGGCGATGAAAGATAATCAGAAGGAAGTGGAAGCCTTACTTAATAAGCTCCCGACCACGACATCGAACCTGAGTCTGGATAATCTCAAGACCTCTCCAAAGCTTCAGGAGTGGCTCACACTCGCGAGTGGGGACGCCGCACAGGAAGGGAAAGGAGAAGTTTCTGAGAAACATATCCTGAAACATCTTCCGAAACTTTTCCCGACTCTCAAAGTGGATTACAGCAAGTTCTCTGAGGCAGCCGAAGAGCAGGAGGTTCCCTCCTTCCTTATCAATCTTAATGAAATGGCCGCTAACGGGAAACTCGATCCGGTCATCGGCCGCACCCGCGAAATCCGATCCGTCATTGAGATTCTGGGCCGAAGGTCCAAAAATAATCCAGTTCTCGTGGGCCCCGCTGGAGTTGGTAAAACGGCCATTGTCGAAGGGCTCGCTGAGCAGATCGTAAAAGGTGATGTGCCTGACGTCCTGAAGGGGAAAACCGTTTATTCACTCGAAATGGGCTCCCTCATGGCGGGGACAAAATATCGCGGAGACTTTGAAGAAAGAATTCAGAATCTTATTAAGTTCGTTAAGTCGAAGTCAGGAGAAATTATCCTGTTCATCGATGAAATCCATCAGCTCGTGGGAGCTGGACGCACCGACGGTGCGATGGACGCTGCGAACCTCCTGAAGCCTGCACTGGCGCGGGGTGAGCTTCATTGTATTGGGGCCACGACTGCTGATGAATATCAGAAGTACATCTTAAATGATGCCGCCTTAGAGAGACGATTCAG
This sequence comes from Bacteriovoracaceae bacterium, assembly GCA_046593575.1. Classification (GTDB taxonomy): domain Bacteria; phylum Bdellovibrionota; class Bacteriovoracia; order Bacteriovoracales; family Bacteriovoracaceae; genus Peredibacter. The sequence continues at coordinate 4,213 of JBKJNQ010000187.1, read as the reverse complement.
GAGTGTTCCGGTGAACGAGCCAACGCGCGAAGACTCGGTGGAAATTCTCATGGGTGTTCGTTCTAAACTTGAGGCCCATCACGGGATCAAGATTTCTGACGACGCTGTTTACAACGCTGTCTTCCTCTCCGATCAGTACATCACGGATAAAAATCTTCCGGATAAGGCGATTGATCTTCTCGATGAATCCGCTTCGGCACTCAAACTTTCGGCTGAGGCGATGCCCGCCAAGTTAGTTGAGCTTGAGGGGGAACTTCGCTCGAAAAAAATCTATGCTCAGATGGAAAAAGACAATGAGGATCTGAAGAAAGAAATTGCTGAGATGGAAGTGCGATTCGCAGAAGGAAAATCTGTCTGGGAAAAAGAAGTCGGCTCTCTCAAAAAAGTCGCCGAAATCAAAAGCCGGGTTGACCGCCTGAAATTTGAGCTCGAAACGGCCGAGAGAAGCGGTAATTATGAGGAAGCATCGAAAATTAAATACATGCTCATTCCGGAGACAGAAAAAGAACTCGCCGGTCATCAGAACGATTGGGTCCTTGGGAAAAAACATATTGCCCAGGTTATTTCCCGTCAGACGGGAATTCCTGTCGAGAAAATCCTGAAATCGAAACAGGACTCAATCCTGAATATTGAGGACTTCCTCAATAAGCGGGTCTTCGGTCAGCACGAGGCCCTGCATGAAATTGCTGAAACGCTGGTCGCAAGTTACGCCGGACTTTCAGATGAGACGCGTCCTTTGGGATCGTTTCTCCTCTTAGGTCCTACTGGTGTCGGGAAAACAGAAACGGCGAAAGCTCTCACGCAATATCTTTTTGATAATGAAGAAAACATCGTACGCTTTGATCTGTCGGAATTCTCTGAGAAGCACTCGGTTGCTAAACTGATTGGTGCTCCGGCGGGATACGTGGGTTATGAAGAAGGCGGGATTCTGACGGAAGCTGTGAGAAGAAAGCCGTATGCTGTCGTTCTTTTTGATGAGATCGAAAAAGCGCATCCGGATTTTTCAGATATCCTTCTTCAGATTTTGGATGACGGGCGCCTGACGGATAACAAAGGTCGCACGATCAATTTCAAGAACACGATTATTCTTATGACGTCGAACTCGAAGAATCCGAAAGAAGAATTTAAGCCTGAGGTTTTGGGGCGTCTGGATGCTGTCCTTACGTACCACGCTCTCGACATCTCGATCATGAAGCAACTTATTGATAAGCAAGTGAAGCTTCTGAATGAAAGACTTAAATCGAAGAAAGTGACGTTGAAGCTTGATGCCAAGGCCTACAAGACTCTCGAAGTGCAGGGCTTTGATCATCAGTATGGAGCGCGGCCGTTAAATTCTGTGTTCCAGAAACTGGTGACGAGACCACTTTCCAAGAAAGTCCTCGAGGGGAATCTCAAGGAAGGAGAGCTTTTCATGACCTGGAATGGTCTGGAGATGGAAGTTCTGACGGGGCCGTCAGTAAGTGTTGTTCACTAAAGTTCGTTATACTTTTTCGAAATACCCCGTGATTTTTCCACGGGGTATTTTTCTTCATTCTTTTTAATTTTCGCGAGAACCGCTTCTTCGAGATCAATCCCAGTCTTATCCACGATGCGCATGAGATAAAAGAAAATATCAGCAACTTCATCTTTTACTTTTCCCATGACTGCCGGATCCGTACTTATTGAATTCGAATTTTCTTCCTTCATCCACTGAAAAATTTCCACAAGCTCCGAGCACTCCACCGAAAGCGCCATGGAAAGGTTTTTTACGGAATGAAACTGATCCCAGTCACGGTCAGTGACAAATTTATTGATGGCTTCCTGAAGTTTCGGCATGTCGGTTTGTTTCATACCCCCTTCCTATCAAAGAGCAGTCCGGGTAGTCTAGGAAGATGCATTCCCGAAACCGCTTTCAGGGCAATTATGATTTTAAGCAACTAACAGCTGCCGTGCCGGAGCTCGCACGCTTTATTGTGATTAAATTCGACAGACAGACCATCGATTTTGCCGATCCTCAGGCAGTCAAGGCACTGAACCGCGCTATTCTTAAATCTGATTATGGAATTCAGGAATGGGACATCCCTGACCATTTCCTATGTCCACCGATTCCGGGTCGCGCTGATTACATTCATCATATTTCGGATCTATTAGGAGGGAAGCCCGATCCCTCGGTGAGAGTCCTTGATATCGGAGTAGGGGCGAATTGTATTTATCCCTTAATTGGCCATGCTGAATACAAGTGGCAATTTGTCGGGGCCGACATCGATTCTGATTCTGTAAAAAACGCTCAGGAAATTGTTAACCGTAATCATCTCACTCAGAGGATCGAGATTCGTCTTCAGAAAAATCCAAAAAAATATTTCGAAGGGATCATCGGATTAACAGAGAAGTTTGATCTTACGATGTGCAATCCTCCTTTTCATGCTTCGGCGGAAGAGGCGCGGGCCGGGACTGAAAGAAAGTGGAAAAATCTTGGCGAAAAAGTTAAAACCCTTAACTTTGGAGGCAAGAGTAATGAACTCTGGACATCCGGTGGAGAGAATTTTTTTGTCACGGAGATGATAAAAGAAAGTGCTAAGTTTAAGCATCATTGTCGTTGGTTCACGACTCTCGTTTCAAAAGAAACGAATCTCCCCATATTTGAGAAGGTCTTAAAATCAGTCATGGCCCCTGAGGTACGCATTCTTTCCATGGGACAGGGGCAGAAGAAAAGCCGGGTCCTGGCATGGAGTTTCACTAATTCAATAGCTTAGGGCCGCGCCCTGCTGTCTAAATAAGTCAAGTTTTCCTCGAGTTTCTCCGATTAGTTAAGTCGGAGAAACAGATGCTGATCTTGTACTCAATTCTTCTATTTGGTCTTTCTTTTGCGGGTCCCAAAGCGGATGCCCTCAAAGTATTGGGAAAATTTTCCTACGAAGTAGATTATTTTCCGGAAGATAAATTTCAAAATCTTGAACTCGGTGCGGGCCAAACAGAGCGCGGTACACTTGATCCTTCATACCAAGAAATTTATCAGCGCTATCTGGCCTACGGATTAAAAGCACAGATTCAAGAACAGAGTCTCCGAACCCCGGCCTCCCTAACTACGTTTAAAGAAAAAAATGAATCGCTGTTGTTTCCGGTTCCGCAGAATCTGGGTCTCATCGCTTTCAAGCGCGGCGATCTCGCAGCTGCTTGCCCAAAGGTTGTCCAGAGTGCCAAGGACCTCGGTATTGAGCGGATTGCTTATTACCATCCGGTTCATTTCTCCGGAGGTAACTCTAAGATCTACAGCATGCCAGAAAATCCTAAGTATGATGTTCACTGGCGCTATGAAATCGCTAACAATTTTTCTCAGCAAGAATTCGACAGCTGCTTAGATCTCGTCGCCTCGGCTGGGCTTAAGCTCCATTACATTCCCCATCTCGAAAGCATCGCTGCCCTCATAGGTGTGGAAGAAGAATGGCGGATGCTTTCCGGGATTCCGATCGACAACTGGTATTTTCATCACGCGTTCGGGCCACTGCTTACGTATCTCAAAAAACATCCTAAGAACTTTCGAACTGCCGGGGCGATTGATGTGACACTCGCTGCCGAAATCGATCCGATGATTTTCGTGCACGCACGAAAGGTGCGCGGGGGAATGGCCTGGCTCAAGGATCAGTTCTCGATCCTCGGATATCAAGGGGCCAAATATTACATCAATACCAATGGTGACTTCCATCACGGAAAAAGCCTGATCCCTCCAAAATCTCTTCAGTGCGATGAGATTTCGAAGCTTCTGACGGAAGTCGATGGTCTCACACCCTCGATGTACGGAGACAAAGGCCACCTTCGGAAAAAGAACGGGAAGCTCGACTTAGGTCTTACGATTTCCAGTTATAAGGACGCGCTCAAGTCGCACTTGATCAGTCTTTGTCCGGGGGAGCGTGAGGGAATGGAAAGCCTCGTTTCTTCCCTCAAAATTGGATTTGGAGAATTCGCTGTCGATGAAAATGATCGCGAACAATCCTATCGGGATGTTCTAGCGGAAGCCAAAGGTCAGTTGCTCTTTGTGCAGTACTGGAATCACGGGAAGTGGGATCACCTGGGAGTGCTTGAAGATAAAACTCCCTTGCTCCGGCAGGAACTCGTTACTTCGAAAGCTCGCACGAAGTAGAAGCTTGGTAGTCCCCGCGTTTCACAAGTCGGGTCACTTTCTCTCCTGAGATTTCGAGCTGCCACCTTCCCCCGCAATCTTTCAAAAAGGTCAGAA
>JBKJNQ010000182.1:0-17784 GCA_046593575.1 Bacteriovoracaceae bacterium | reverse complement strand
CTTATTTAATTGCATCTGCATGTCCTCAACAGGAACGATGTTGGGGAGATCGCGTTTGTTCCACTGCATGACGACAGGAACTTTTGAAACATCATAGCCCTGGTCAGCAAGATTCTTCTCGAGGCCATGATAAGACTCGAGATTGGCCTCCATTCGTTCGACCTGTGAGTCAGCAACGAACACCAATCCATCCACACCGCGGAGAATGAGCTTACGACTAGCTTCGTAAAAAACCTGACCCGGCACTGTGTAGAGATGAAATCTGGTTTTAAAGCCCCGGATTTCACCCAAGTCGAGCGGGAGAAAATCAAAGAACAAGGTTCTTTCGTTTTCTGTATTGAGCGTAATCATCTGACCTTTGTTCTGAGCGCTGGTCTTCTGATAAATCCACTGGATGTTGGTCGTTTTTCCACCCAGGCCCGGACCGTAGTAAACGATCTTGCAGTTAATTTCTTTCGTATGATAATTCACGAATGACATAATTCAGATTCCACGCACACCGAAGAGACGGTCGATCTCTTCGTCAGAAATATCAGTGAAGAGAAATCCTTCTCTTGCAACGGTAGTCTTGTTGGTTTTTGTTTTTGGTAACTGGGCAAATAACGTATCCATCTCTTCCTTGATCATGGATATCTTGCGCTTCAACTGTCCCGGGTTCAGGCAATCCTGATAGATGGCGCCCAGGAAATATCTTTTTTCTTCGAGTTCGAAGGGGAATAAATAAATACCTTCTGATGATGTATCGAAACCAAGACGAAATTCCATCACGTTCTGGTTCTTGCGAACCATACCCATGAGCGCCTCAGATGCCTGCCACACGCCACTGACAAGTGCCGCAACCGATGTGGTGGTTTGATCCTGGACGGAATCATAAACCGTAATTCCGTCTTCTCTTGTCACGAAAAGGCGAGCTTCTACTCCACCCTTCTTAGGATCGAGCACAAGCTTTATCCGATCGCTGACATTCATCTTCTTCATCAGAATCTTTTCCTGTTCTCAAGAGCTTTCGTAATTGTCATGGGATCCAGATACTCAAGGCTTCCCCCGATTGGAACTCCAAAACCAATGCGTTCAACCTGAACAGTTGTCGGAAGAATACTCTTAAAATAAGCACAAGTCGCATCACCCTCTACGGACGGGTTCATCGCCAGAATCACTTCCTGAACTTCATTCAGGAGAATACGCTCTTTAAGTTCATCCATCCGGAGCTCATCGGGGCCGATACCCAGAAGAGGATTCAGGACGCCGCCGAGAATATGATAAGTACCGCGGAAGTGACCGCTCTTCTCAATGGCCATAAGGTCGCTGGCGTTTTCAACCACGCAAATATTGCGCATGGATTTTCTGTTATCGTCATCGCAAATACTGCAGATGTTTTCATCAGCGAACATTCCGCACTCGTCACACAGATTTAAATGCTGAAGATTAACAATTGCCGCACCCACGGATTCCAGTTCAACTGGCTTCCAGTGGGTCATGCTCATGACCATCCGGAACGCAGTTTTCTCCCCAACACCCGGCAAGCGGGTGAGGGCCTCAACAGCGTTCTTAATCACTTCAGGAAGTTGGATCATCTTAGAAAAGTCCCGGGATATTCATGCCGCCAGTCACTTTCGACATCGCTTGCTGAACCATGTCCTGAGACTGTTTCATCGCCTGATTAACAGCTGTGAAGACGAGTTCTTCAAGAGTCGCGACATCATTCGGATCAACACATTCTTTATCAATAGAGATCGAAAGCAGAACCTGCTTACCGTTCACTTTTACTTTTACCATGCCGCCGCCGGCAGAAGCTTCAACTTCTCTTTCAGCGAGTTCATTCTGGAGCATGGCGAGTTTCGCCTGCATTTGTTGAGCTTGTTTCATGAGGTTATTCATATTCATCTGGGGCCCCTAATCTTTCAGGATGATCTTATCGATCTTGCTGTTAAATAGTTTTTCTGCCTCTTTGACATATGGGTCATTGAGGATTTTTTGTTTCTTCTCTTCTTCCTGCTTCGACTTTATTTCATCATCAATCTCAACTTTGGATTTGAAGTTTGTGTCCTTCTTCTCTTCAGTTGTCAGCACAGACGCGCGAAACTGGATCTTATCGATATCTACTTCAAAGAAATCTGCCAGATGATTTTTCAAACGGGCGTAGACTTCTTTTTCTTCCAGGAACTCTTTAAAAACTTCTGCATCCTCAGGGAATCCAACCGTAATAAGTAACGGCAGATGTTCCGGGTTGAGATCATGGATCAAATTTCCATGCTCAAGGTTTGATGCTGTCGCTGCTGATGTCTGTCTCAGGTAAGCGAGAAAGTCATTCCAGGTCTTGGCCAATTTCTTAGGGGCTTCCACTTTCAGGGAAACCCTGGCCTCAGACTTTCCCGGCTGCTGAGGGACCTCCTCAACCTTAAAATCGTCTCCCTTAAGAATTGTTCTGCGAAGACAAACTTTCTGAAGAAGAATTAAAACAACTTTTTCCGGGCTAAGACTCTGAAGGGCCCAGGTAAGGTCCTTCGCAAGAGTTTCATAGATCCAGAAAAGTTCGGCGATCGTGACACCTTGAAGAGTGCCTTTCTCAATCAGACCTTCTGAAACGAGTTTCCCCTGGTCATCAACATTGTTGATAACTTTATAAACACTATCTAAAAGCTGATCACAGAGTTTTTTCAAATCAACGTTTTCACCGATTAACCCGCTGAAAATGCCGCTCATCTTTTTAACTTCACCAGTAAAGAGTCCGGAGAGCAGATCTCTCATGGCCCCCGTGCCCGCGAGTCCTACCGCCTGAGCCACTGATTCTTCACTCACCGTTTTTCCACCCGATAAACCAAGCACCTGATCAAAGATGCTCAGAGAATCACGAACAGAGCCCTTGCCGAGTTCTGCGAGTTTGGTGACAACAAATGGACCAGAGAAGGTGATGCCTTCGGCATCGGCAATCTTCTTCAGGTGCTGCGAAAGTATTTCTACCGAGACATTTTTAAAATCGTACCGCTGGGTGCGGGAGATAACAGTGCCCAGAAGTTTTTGTGGATCCGTTGTCGCAAGCATGAAGATCGCGTGAGCAGGCGGTTCTTCAAGAGTCTTTAGAAGCGCATTGAAAGCACTCACTGACAGCATATGAACTTCATCAATCACATAGATTTTATATTTTCCGCGAGTCGGAAGATACTGAACGTTTTCGATGAGTGAGCGGACATCATCAACGCTGTTGTTGGAAGCTCCATCAATTTCGATGTAGTCCATCGAACTGCCGGAATCAATATCTTTGCAAGCGACGCAGATAAGACATGGATTGCAATCAGGCTTTCTATTTTCACAACGGATGGCCTTCGCAAAAAGACGGGCAATAGAAGTCTTACCAACTCCGCGAGTTCCGGTGAAAAGATAAGCATGCGCGAGCTTCTCTTGTTTGATGGCATTTTGCAGTGTGCGGGTGACATGCGACTGTCCGACAACTTCTTCAAATTGCTTCGGACGCCATTTCCGGGCCAGGACCTGATAGGCCATAACTCTCCAATAATTTTACGTTTGCGGCTGGAAAATAGGGGAGCTGAGGGACGAAGTCATTGCGCAGATGCTTTGATTATTGAACTAAAAAAGCCTGTAAGGAAATTTAAGATCACCCCGGAGAATAATCAGAATTGGTATAAGTAATACTGCTGGGATTCTTGCGATAAAAGCTCGTCGAGTCTGCTTTCACAGCCTGATTTCCGTGAGTCACCCAAGAGGCCATAAACATAACATGTCCTCTCCATAATTCTTACTGAGAACGGAGTCAGAGCTTGCGCTCGTAAAAATAGGTTTAGGGCAATTTGTGAATCCTCCTTCTTCAATGCGTTAAGAGCTTCATCAAAGGCGCAATTGGATTGCCCATCGTAGAGAAAATAACTGTATTCAAATTCCTCGTAGGATTTGAGGTCTGGCTTCGTACGCCATCTATACTGATCAACCAATGAGCAATTGTGGCCGGCTTCGGGGGTTTCCAGAGGGGACTTTTGATAGCGATAGATCATGCCGTAGAAAGAAACCTCAGTGAATTTTGGAAGAAATGTAATGAGCTTGTTGGAATAAATAGAATAACGGTCGAGGTCAAAATTCTCGAGATCCATTTTTGATCTCTGCTGATAAATCTCAGGATGTAGTGCGGCCAGTTTTTCTCCCGCCCAACCGTTTGTTCCACCGGGATGAAGGACGAAAACATCTCGTCTTAAACCCAGAATCTCCCTCGAGTAATAAGTCGCAAAACCTTCCGTATCTCCCTGAGCGAAGAAGATACTTTTTTCGGGCAAAGAATTCAGTGTGTTGATGGCGTAATCCTCAACCAGCGTATTGGAAGAGTAATTATTGTGATGCCAGTTTCTTCCTATATTGAGCCCAGCATTCAGTATGAGCAAGGCAAGTATCCATTTCGGAAACTCAAACTCCCTGGCGCGGATGAGAAAATAGAAAACCAGCATGAGAATTGGCTGAAGAAGAAATCTTTCAAAGACTCCCTGACCGGACAAGTCGAGCGAAATGCCCCCGCCGAAAATAAAAGCACTCAGGTAGAAAACAAGACAAAAAAGAATCAGAACGTTTTTGGAAAGATGAAGATTTTTAACACTCTTCCAGAAAAAAAATCCGGCCAGGATGATAAACGACCAGAAATCCCGCAAAAAATGATGAATGAAGAAGGTACCCCATGAAAAACTTTTTTCATTTCGGGGTGAAAGCTGGAAGGTTCCATAATCACTCCGGAGAAAATGTCGAATGACGTCCATGGGTCCACGAAGAAATCCCCACGAGTAATAATTCTCAGGGTGAAAAACCAGAAGCAGAAAATAGAGTGAAAAGGAGAGAAGACCAGCGAGGATGGAATAGATCAGTAGCTTTTTGCGATCGCCCTTAAGGAATGAATAAACATAAAGAGGAAAGACAAAAAGAATCGTGTGGTGATGGGCGATCCCCAGGGAGATCGCCAGGATTGCCCAGGATGACCTGAGCTTTTCAGGATTCACGAACGCGAGATAAACGAGAACGAGAAAAAGAATATGCAGACAAAAGACATCGGGAAGAATGGCATATCGCCAGAAGACCAGGGATGTTCCGGTAACAAGTAAAAGTAATACCGAAAAAATTCCTTTGTGCTCTTTGAGAAGTAATCCCATCCAAAGAAGAGAGATCGCGATCGTAAATAAAGCACCTCTTCCGAAGACAGAACTGAAGGGGAAGTATTTCACGGGAAGGTGATAGAGCAGGTGATAAAGCGGATATCCGGGTGGATGAGAGACCCTGAGATAAAACGCATTGGTAATCAGTTCGCCCGTATCACCACTTTGAACAGTCGTCGGAAAAGTCAGCAGGTAGATAAGAGCGAGCACCAGCATTCCCAAAATCGGGAAAGCGTTCCGCTTCAGAATCGTCATCATGAATCAAGAATATCATGGAAGGTAATTTGGGGGGATGAAAGCGGCAGCCTAACAACACTCCAAACCACTACCGTTGCTCCATTCCTGGCCTGGCGGGGTTTGCGGCGAAATGCTCTAAGCTGCCGAGGGCATCGTAATCGGATCGTTGAAAGAAGTAAAGAAAGTGATTCAGTAGGTCAAATGTTTGAGGGTAATTAAAAAGCCACCGCAAGGGTGGCTGATTAAATGAAAAAATGGCGGAGTTGGAGAGATTCGAACTCTCGAATGGCTTTCACCATTAAACGCTTTCCAAGCGTTCTCATTCGACCGCTCTGACACAACTCCGACGTTCGAAAAGAGGTAATTAATTATCATGAAGCAACATTTGAGACAACTACTTCTGCCGGTAAGACGAACGCCTTTCTTTGAAAAACTGCGAGAGAATCCGCGAGCATTCAAAGTGCTGGACTCCACCAATGACGGAAAACTGGTGATTTAGCCTTTTGTCTTGATGAAGATGATAGCCGAGACTAAGGGCCCCGCCCTTCTGATCATAAGCACCGAAGATACATGCCTTCACACGAGACTGAACCATAGCAGTGAGACACATGGGACAGGGTTCCAATGTGACGTAGAGATAACAATCCGTGAGACGCCAATTCTGAAGCTTTTTAGCTCCTTCGGTCAGAGCGAGAATTTCTGCGTGCGCGACCGGATTGAAATGGGATTCTTTAAGGTTGTGCTGACGGGAAAGAATATCGCCCGTTGGGGAAACAAGAATAGCTCCAACGGGAACTTCCTGCGCGCGATAGGCGAGATCTGCCTGCTCGAGAGCAATATTCATAAACCAGAGGTGGTCAGTGAGGGAAAAGTTCATGATTACTTTTGAGTAAGAGCAAACTTATTTCTGATTTTGATCTTCTTACTTTCACGCCAGTAGTTTGTGAGAAGTTTCAGGCGCTGCTTTTGCTCGAGATCAAAATTTACGAACTTGATCCCATAGACAATGGATCGACCGATAATTGGCTCGCGTTTCGATCTCACTTCAGCATGAAGAGTGAAGTTCTGGTTCAGGACTTCAAGGTGGATCTGAACTGGGTGTCCAACATTCGTGTGCTGGAACAATTCTAAACAAGCGGCACCCCTTCTCAAGTCTGAAAGGCGTCCCATGTACTGCTGATTATCGATTTCCACCCAACAACGGATGTCTGCACGAAAACGAAAATCATATTCCCACCAGTGAACGCGCGGAAAATATAAAGGAGAAGAAATAATATAACTCGCCATCACCAGGAAGATGAGAGCAAGGCAAAACAGAAAACCAATCATCGGATAACCTGAAATCACAAAATTTCTAATCATCGAGACGAGATAATAAATGGCAAGAATCAGAGAGAGATTCCAGTATGAATAATAGAGGTTCGAGAGAGCATTGAAGTAAAAATTAAAAACACCAAGAAGAAGTGCAGTCTGAAAAAGGAATGAAAAATAAAACATCGACTTGGTAACAAGTGCTTCAGAAGAAAAGGCGATGATCACCATCACAAATTGAAGGATCGTGAGAAACTTCACTTTGTCATAGGACTTCTGGAGATTGAGAGCAGGTAAAATCATATGGAACCTTAACGGCACACGGCCTTAAATTTCAAGATTAATCTATCTTTGAGCATTTTCCTCAACCTTAAGTCCAATAAGATATTCTCCAGTCAAACCCTTCACGATTATCATCTTCTTTCTTTCCGGAGTTTCCAGCGTTTCTCCCTCAAAACCTGATTTATCTGTGAGGTAGCAGACTTCACCCAGGAGATCTTTTTCCCAAAGGTCGAACTGATTCTTCCGGGAGCGCAGATTCAGCGCCGGGATTTCTTTATTGAGATAAAAAGATAACTTCGATGCCACTTGATAAGTATTGGCGATAATTTTAACGCCCTGGCATTTCTTTTCTACCTCCTGAGACCAGTTCTTCCATCCATGAAATTCACCCATTCGCTTAAGAGGAAGGGTGGGGAAGAGGAAAACCAGACGAAGAAGAACAACCACAAAAAATGAAACAAGGAGAATGATCTTTCCCGGCTTTTTATCCCAAAAGGGTTGGTGAACAAGAAGAAGGACAAGGGGAATCACCAGCGATATTGTCCAGTTTGCTTCTACTTTCTTGGAAATGGTTGAGAAAAGAAAGAACAGGAAAATTCCCCACGCACTGAAAATCAGTACGCGTTCAAAGGGAGTTGAAGATCGGACCTTCCTCATCTGCCACCAGAGAACCGGGCCTGCAAGGAATCCCGAGAGGAGAATTTGAGTACCCACATATTCCAGTATGCGCTTGAGACTGAAGCTCGAAGATGGTCTTTCAAGAAAGTGATACCGTAGTGTCGGATAGTCGTGCTGGTGCTGCCACCAGATGTGAGGAGAAAACAAGGCAAGTGAAAGAAATGTCACGAGCCAGAAATCCCGACGAAGAAGAATTTTGGGAAGAGCAAGAATCGTGAAGAAAATAAGCAAAATGCCGTGATATTTTGCATACAAGAGAAGGGCAATCGCGATTCCCAGAAACCACGGAGCGCGTTTATTATTTTCCAGGTATTTTTTCAGGAAATAGAAATAGACCGCACTCATGAAGAGAAGTGGCATATCCGGAAGCGCCAAAAGCCCGGTGTATGAGGCCAGCGGGAATGCGAAGAAAAGAAGAAATGCTTTTTTCCAATGATCCCGGGGAATCATTCGAAGAATGAGAAACAGTGTCCCGAACTGAAGAAGGACAAATCCCACTCTGACGGAAAACTCATGATGAGGCAGGAAAGAAAAAATGGCGATTACGGCAGCGACAAAAGGTGGGTGATCAAAATATCCCCAATCGAGATGGCGCGAAAAAAGCCAGTAATAGGCTTCATCGTGAGCGAGTTCAAAGCCGGCGATCATGACGAGCTGGAAGACAAAAAGGATGGCCAGTCCTAGCTTGAGTGATTTTTCCATTATGTTATGATGATAGCATATCCATGATAAATTTCCTGAACAAACTCGATCGCGATCTCTTCCTGTTCCTCAATGGAATGCACGCACAATTCCTGAATCAGGTGATGGTGATTTTTTCGGGCCAGCTCATCTGGTTTCCCCTGATACTTTTCTTCCTTTGGAAGGGAAAGAAAAGCATGGGGAAAAAGCCTTTTTTACTCTTTTTACTCTTCATGGCCATGTCACTCATCGTGAGTGATGTAACCTCGTCCTATGTTCTGAAAAATCTGGTAACCCGCCTGCGGCCTTGTCGTCTGGATGACCTTCGGGAATTAATTAATCAATTTGGTCAAAAATGCGGCGGACGATTTGGTTTTGTTTCTTCTCACGCGGCGAATTCCACGGCCCTGCTTCTTTATTCTTTTCGCTCTCTGAGACTGAAACGCTGGCATCATGTTCTCTGGTGTCTTCCGGTATTGGTGAGTTTTTCCCGGATCTATCTCGGTGTTCATTATCCGGGGGATATTATCGGGGGAATTCTGGTGGGAGCGATGAGTGGCTATTTATTCAGTGAAGGATTTCGCAGGTCTTAGGGAGCCAGCCGGTCCGTTTGCCAGGTTCCACCCTTCTTTTCATAGGTAATGCGATCATGCATTCGATTGTCCCGGCCTTGCCAGAATTCATAGTATTCAGGAATGACCATGTAACCACCCCAGTGTGCAGGCCGTGGGAGAATCTCAATATCATGAAACTTTTCTTCAGCATCACGGAAATATTTTTCGAGTTCAGCTCTTGTGGAAACTTTTTGACTCTGAGGAGAAGCAATTGCTCCCAACTGACTTCCTCGGGGACGTTTTGAGAAATAAGCATCAGAATCTTCCGCTGTTGCCTGAATGACTTTCCCCTCAACTCTGATTTGTCGCTGGAGGGGAAGCCACAAAAGCGTCATGGCAACAGAGTCGTTCTGTGAAATCTCTGACCCTTTGGCACTTTTGTAGTTTGTATAAAAGAAGAGCTTTCCTTCATTGATACCTTTTAGCAGAACCACGCGGGCGCGAGGCTTGCCTCCTACACATGTGGAGAGAGTAAAAGCATTTGGTTCATCACACTGACCCTTGATGGCATCATCGAGCCATTTTGCTAATTGCAAAGAAGGGTCCTTATCACAATCCGAGACATCCAGAGATGAATGGCGATAACGGACGCGAAGATTCTGCAGTGTTTCTGTGACCTGGTTACTCATGAGTAAAGAATAGGATTTCTTTCAGGCTTCGTCATCACCGTTCAGGATCGTACGACGAAAGCGTTCTACCACCCGAAAGGCTGGATCGTCTTCGGAAGCGACCGGACTTTCAGAAGGAGGTCCAGAAACATCCAGGAGACGACGAAAATACCGTACCTGATCGAGGTCATCAGTCGCCGTAAGCTCCTTCTCAATTTCCCCAAGGAATCGCTTAATAAAAAGTCTCAAGGTCCGTAGAATAAATTCCGTGACCAGAAACTGGGCGAAGGCATTTTTTAGCCGGAGCTTTCCAAGGACAAGTTCTTTCCTCTGTCCCTGAAGGTTATAAACAGTAGTGAGAGTGGAGCTGGTCAGAACACCCAAAACTTTTATACAGAAGATGGCCTTCTCTCTGGGTTCCTTGAGGTTCTCAATTTCTGAAAGGATATCCCGATGAAAACCCGTGAAAGCATTTTTCATCCGGACTGGCATGACTTTGGTGATTTCTAAAATTTCTGTGCCGGCTTCGGGGATTTTCGTCAGAATGTCCTTAATCGACACGTTCTGAAGTCCACGTTTACCACCTTCAAAAAATTTCTTACTCTCACTTAAGATATCCTCAAGAATACTCCTCATGTCATCTTTCCAGAATTCCTGGATAAGAGTGGATCCTTTGTGTTTCAGTACATACGACATGGCTTCACCTAAGTTCATCCAACGATTTTACCATCACGGCGCCGGGAAATTCTTTAAAGTTTATCTAAGAAAATCTCAAGGATATAACAAGGTCAGGCAGCTGCATTTTCAGTCCCTTACGCTTGGCCTTGAAACGTTGGTTCCCTTGTCGCTGGGTAGTTCTGCCTCTATATTAGGCAAAATTTCCCGCCGAAGGAATTACGCCCCATGAAATTAAAAATCAGTTCTACGATTATCCTCATTGATGATGACCTCGATCTCCTTGATCTCCTTGCGAGCTTTTTCAAGCAAAGAGGATATAAAGTTCACGCATTCAGTAACGCTGAAGAAGCCTTGATTGAAATCGAGTCCAGCAGGATTGAATGTGATGTTGTGATCTCCGATCTCAAGCTTCCGGCGATGTCGGGCATGGAATTTATCAAGCGAATCAGGAAAACAAAATTTGCTCTTCCCATCATTCTTATGACGTCGGAAGGAAGTGTGGAAACAGCTGTCGAAGCGATCGAATCGGGCGCTTATGATTTTGTTCTGAAGCCACTTCACATTCCGCAGCTTCTTATCTCGGTTCAGAGAGCGCTCTTCCTAAATGAAGTACAGCAAGAAAACTCCAATCTCAAAAGTCTCTTTCAAGAAGATGTCATGGGGCTCAAGGGAGTCATTGGCAAATCGCCAGGATTCCGCAAGGCGCTGGAACTGGCGAAAAGAGTTTCTACCAGTCAGGCGAACGTTCTCATTTCCGGGGAAAGTGGATCCGGTAAAGAAGTTATTGCCCGCGCCGTTCACGAATTAGGGGATAAGAAAGATGGCCCGTTTGTCGCCATTAACTGTTCGGCTATTCCAGAAAATCTGCTGGAGTCGGAACTATTCGGACATGCCAAGGGTTCCTTCACAGGGGCCAGCGACAAAAAAGTCGGTCTCTTTGAAGAGGCCAACAAGGGAACACTCTTCCTGGATGAGATCGGGGATCTCTCGCTTCCCCTTCAGGCAAAGCTTCTTCGGGTTCTCCAGGAAAGAAAAGTTAAGCGAATTGGTGAAAACCAATATCGCGACATTACCGCCCGGATTATCTGTGCCACCCACAAAGATCTCCGGAAAGAAGTTGTAGAAGGAAAGTTCCGGGAAGATTTATTCTTCCGTTTGAATGTTATTCCCATATTTATGCCGCCACTTCGCGAACGTAAGGAAGATATTCTTCCTCTTTCAGAGTACTTCCTGAAGAAGTTTGCCTTGATGAATAATGTTTCGGTCAAGGGTTTCACCAAAGAAGCCGTTCAAAAACTAGAAGTTCACGAGTGGAAGGGTAACGTGCGGGAACTTGAAAATGCCATCGAACGTGCGGTCGTTCTCACGGGATCTGATTTCATCAGACCAGAAGATCTTCCTACAGACGACTACTATCATGCTGAAGCCAAGGATGACGCTTCTTCAGTACAGGGTTTGACGTTTGAGAGTGAAAAGACAGTCACCCTTGATGAGCTATCAAAAAAATACATACAGTATATCTTTGATAAGAATGATGGAGCAAAAGAGCAAACCGCTAAAGACCTGGGGATCGACAGAAAGACCCTCTATCGCAAACTGAAGGAAATGAACCTTAATTGATTTTCCGGTTCACCCACTCACTGAACTTCTCAATCGCCTCGTGAAGAAAATAGGCATCACCTTCACGAGCGGCTTCTTCCAGCTTTCGCCCTATTTCTGAAAGTTCCGGATGACCAAAAGTTTCCCCATTACCTTTCAGTTGATGCCCTAGTCTTTCCAGCTCATCATATTTACCTTCGTTCATGTTTTTGAAACACACTTCCAGGTCACGCTTGCGTCGTTCAATGTAGCGGTTCAAAATGTCATCTGGGACTTGCATGCTCGTATGACCTCCTGGAAACAATAGTTCTGATCCTGCTTGTTTTCCATCCGCACAGGGTAATTGCGCTGGCAGTGATTTTCCATTAATGTACAGGTCATGACACCTATTCCAGAAATCAGACCCGGCCAGTCACTCGAGCTACTGAAAGAACTTCACATCCTTACCCGGGATGGAAAACTCAATCAGGATACCCGAAGAAAATTAAAGCAGGTTTATCACCTCTACCAATTTATCGAGCCACTGCTGAAAGCTTCATCGACTGAAGGTCATGGACCAGTTTTAGTAGATCACGGCGCTGGAAAATCGTATTTGGGATTTATTCTCTACGATCTCTATTTCAAGACTCTGGGTAACGGACAAGTTTACGGGATTGAAACCAGACCAGAACTGGTTCAGAAATCACAGGAGCTCGCGAAAAAACTCTCTTTCAACAAGATGAAATTTCTGAATGAAACAGTGGCGAACTCCATGGAAAACCCTGAACTTCCGACAGAAGTGGATATTGTGACCGCCCTTCATGCGTGCGACACCGCAACCGATGATGCTATTAGTTTTGGTCTTAAGAAAAAAGCAAAGTTTATGGTGCTTGTCCCTTGTTGCCAGGCCGAAGTGGCCACCACTCTAAGGAAGAACAAAGGTAAGAATCTCATTAAACCTTTGACGGAAGTTTTTCGTCATCCCCTTCATACGCGGGAGTTCGGAAGTCATCTGACCAACGTTTTAAGATGTCTAGAACTCGAAGCCCACGGTTATCAGGTTACCGTCACTGAACTCATTGGATGGGAACACTCAATGAAAAATGAATTGATCATTGCCGAGTATAAGAACCGGTCAGGCGCCCACGCTCAAAAAAGGCTTGATGCTATCTTGAACGAGTTTGACCTGACTGAACTGGGAGGCCGGTTTCAGCAGGGCCGAAAAATCAATTCCGACCCCGCGTGAAATTAAGGACCTTTCGTTATTTTCTTTCCCATCACGAGACTTGCCACAAAACTGATTACGGCAAGGATCAGGAAAACAAAAAGAAGTGTCTTTCCGATGTCGACTGAGAGACCGCCAATTCCGTTGGCCCCCAGAAGAATGGCCACCAGGCCTAGAACGAAGAATGCGATAGCTGCTCGTAACATAAACTACTCCTTGTAATGTGCGAGACACACACCCGTAAATAAAAGGCATTTTTCGTGCCAATTACTTTGATTAAATTTTGAACGACTTAACCCAAAATGAGGGGCAAGTTTCCTCATGTTTGTGGATAGCTGACTCAGATTAAAGATTTTGACGCAATTTCATAATCTCACTGAGTATCGTTTTTTTATCCACTGCTTCTTTGGCCATGTCATAGCCTCGAGTAAGATCATCCCGTAATTTCATCAGGTCTTCTCTGATGACTTTATATTGCTCACCCAGAACACTTTTTTCAATTTCATGTTCTGAATCTTTTTTATTCATCTGTTTGGCCAGTTGAGCGACGTGAAGCTTTCTGCGATTCTCATTTGTCTTAGACATGGGGCCTCCTTAATTGGCTCAATCAAGTTTGCAAAGGCCGTACCACCTCCATGGCACTGAATGTGCAAAAATATAATTCATGTCAGGAGGATTTATGCTGAACGATGAACAAATGAAAACACTCTGGCCAGGTATAAAGATTGGACTAAGAAACATGTGGGGCAGATTGAGTGAAAAAGAACTAGATGCTTCAGGCGGTGACTTTTCTGTTATCGGAGACCTGGTAAAGGAAAAGTACAATGTCTCGCAAGAAGAGGTCAGAAAAAAACTCGACCAGCTTCTGATGTCTTTTGATAATGAGACGGACAAGGGGGTTGAACCCGACGTCAGCTCATACCGTCGAAGCCCAGTAGCCGATGACTGGAATGCTCGTCATTAATTGAGAAGAATTTCTGGCAAATGTAGTCATCCGGGAAGTTCAGAACACGCTCAATGGTCCTCAAACGCCTTATAACCAGCCGAATCTTCATATTGGAAAATCTTAAGAACCGGCGGATCACTCTTTTATTCCTTTTAGAGTTATAATCTTTTTAATAATTCATCAAAGGACCATCATGATTTCAAGTTTCATTGACCTGCAATCTCTCGCGCTTTTTCTCATCCTCTCTGCGCTCTTCATGATTGCAGCCTTCCGTTTTGACTTCAAGGCCATGCAGAATAATCCGGAAAAAATCAGCGCGATCTTCCTGGTGGCCGGAGTTATTGTTGGGTTTTCCGATCTGATCGTCATGCTTCAGGATAAGGAGTCAAACTTATTGTCTGAAGACAACGTTCAAATTGGAAAGCAAATTGGCGTACTTCTCTTGTCACCATTTTATGGAATTATATTTGCTGCTGTGACCTGGTTTGGAGCTGGGGCGAGAAAACTCCAGGACTAAACCTGATTAAATTCAAATTTTAAAGGCTCCTTAGGGAGCCTTTTTTATTTCCGCGGAAACGTGAGCAGGTTTCCCGCCATCGCCACCGTGAGATTTGCCAGATAAAAAAATCCATTTCCGCTTTCACCGACAAAGGTTGCTGCAAAAGCGACGAGAACAATCGCTTCATTCAGCGCCCAGCAAACAATATAGAGAGTAAACCTCTGTTGAAAGCTTTTGATGGGTACAATCTTGGTCTTATGAAGCATGAAGGTCACGATCGCCATTCCATTGGCAGCAAGCGCCGCAACTTCTAGTGGTTCAAGTACATTCCCAGGAAGAAAAATCGCACTAACTTTTCCCAGCTGGAAAAGAACGAAACCATACATCAACATAGAAAATGTCAGTGCTCCCCAGATTATCCGTGAAGTCATGAGGGCCTGGTCATCAGTGGTCTGTTGCGGTTGAAGCATGAAGGTCCTTTGGTTCTTCAACAAGTTTAACATGGCCGGGGAAATCTACCTCGTAACCAAGATGTGAGCGTTGCAGTCGGGTATTTAGCACTGGCATGATTCATGCTTTATCTATTCTCGAGGCTACAGCCTCGGGCCATTTTGGCCCCTCAAAAGGGAGCTATCATTGAAGACTATCCTCCTATCCCTCCTTCTTATTACCAGTTGTGCCACCAGAAAGTTCTATCAGGGACCAGCGGTATCACAAGAGCTGAGAAAAAATGCTACCAGCCTTGAGCTAGTGATCACTTCTATTGAAAGTGACTTCAAGGAGAAGGAAAAATTTCTCGAGCGCTTTGAGGTGAAGGGCAAGGATCCTTTCATCAGCGAAAATCTCGAAAGTAAGCTGGCCGAGATGAATTTGAAGCGAGAAGGGGTTTTAGCGAAGTCATTTAACATTCGGGATGAGAACAATGGCTTGCTTCAAAAGGTTGAGAACAAGGCGAAAATCCCGGAGGGAGATCCGGTTTTCAGGGCAATTGAAAACTTCGCCGAAAGCAAAGACCGAGCACTTGCGGGATTGATTAAAGAGTTTAGTGAATATAGAAAAGCTTCATCGGAATTTGAAAAGCTCGCATTTTTCACGCGGATGGTGAAAAGATGATAGTGCCGAAGCACTATCACCTTAAAACTAATTACTTCGTTTTTTTCTTCATCGCTGGAGTATGAGCAGCGGTAAGTTTTTTCCCAGTTCCTGTAACACTCACGCAAGAACCACTACGCCAAAAAGAAGCATTCGTGATCCAGTCCGCGCCAGATTTTGTCTGGGCATTATGAACGGCCATATCGATCAAACCAACATCACCCTTATCGTTGAATTGGTTCGCGCAAAATTCACCTTCCACGTCACCAATCTCAACAAGGTTCTGACCTGGTTCAACCGAAGTGTGAGTCATAGACACAGCACTTGCATCGAGGATCTTTACTTTATGAGCGCAGCTTGTGACAGCAATCAGTACTGCTGCAATAATTAAAGTTTTCATACTATCTGTACCCCACGCCAGTTACAACGAGACATGATTTTCCGAAAAGATAAGCGTTGAAGCCTTCGTTCGATGTCGTTGCATTGTTAATGTATCTGATATGTTTGCTGGCATCTGTTTTCTCAGCAGTAGAGAAACCTGCAGAAGCCAGTGCGCCAGACTGTTGTTTCGCATTGATAAATGCCTTATCAATTGTTGGCGCTCCACCGAGCTGTTGGTTTAAAACAGTCCATGTGCAATCTTCTCCGCGGATTGGACCAATGGCCTGACCCTTAGTGAGATTATCGTCGAAAGAAATTGTCTTAACCTTTTGAGCGTAATTGTATGTGGCACAGCTGCACAGCATACTCAGCCCAAGAGTTACGAAAACGGAAGTTTTCATTTGTTCACTCCTAGAATGGGAAAAAGTTTAGCCCTAATCTTCAGAGAATCTTAAGTGAAAGTAAATTAAATAACTTCCACTGTCCGGTGCAGCAATCAGAAGAAGAATGGTTTAAAGTGGAAATTCCTGAATCATAAGCGCCAAAGACTTCTCGAGTGAAATTTCGGATATGAGACCATATTTTTTTTGAGCTTTCTCAGTCACTGGAACGTAAAAATTATCTCTTACATCTGGCCTATTCAGAAGAATGGGATTTCCAATGCCGGTAAGTTTGGAAATTTTCGTAGCAAGAGCTAAAGTACTGATGCCCTCATGTGATCCAACGTTAACAATGTCGTGTGACGTGTTCTTAAGCAGTAGCGTAAGTAACCAGCGAGAAAGATCAACTTGATCCAGGTAACTCCTAACTGCAGTGCCGTTACCTGAAATTTCAATTTTCTTGTTAAGAATTGCCTGCTTAATGAAACTAGTCACCGCATAAGGTCGAGCATAATCCAAGTCGGGTCCAGAAAACGCAAAACATCTTGCAGAGAGTGCTGGGGTTTTAGTAATGAAATGAAAACTTTCTACAAGCTCTTCTTCTTGTTTCTTGTTTTCTCCATAGGATGAGTCGGGCCCGAGCGGAAAACCCTCTTCAAGGGGGGCATGATCCTTCCTGTTCATTCCATAAACGGCACCAGAGCTTACATACAAAAAGGCTTCGGGAGAAAAGATTCGACATTGCTCAAGAATGTTCAATAATCCTTTTTTTGAATCTTCCAAATAGTGAATATTTTCAGCTTCGACATCCGTTGAGGTTGCAGCATGAATCACAAAATCAATTCTCGGGAATAACCCAAAATCGACAGAAGAAGAATTCTTGATATCTGATTTAATCTTTAATGAGCACGGCGAAAACAAATCGAATTTTTTAATTCCGCGTGAGTTCAGGATAACCGTCGGTGGAATATTCCACTCTAAAGACGACAAGTAGCGCACGATCGCTTTTCCGAAAAAACCAGTCCCGCCAGTAAGATAAAGAGTCTTCCCCTCAAGGCGCTTAAGGATTTCCATCAAAAATTTATTCTTTTTTCTTCAAAAACGAGTGGACGATTTTCGACCTTCGTAAAAATGAGTCCGACGTATTCACCGATAATCCCTAAAAACATTAATTGAACCGAGGCGAAGAAAAACAATCCTATGATAAGCGGGGCCATACCGATTCGAAAACTATTCCAATAGATTACCTTGTAAGCAAGATAGAAAAAAGCAGTTAACAATGCGCCAAGCGAACTCGCGAATCCGACAAACGTTGCGAGACGTAGGGGGATTTTAGAATGGGAGCAAATCCCCAGCATCGCGACGTCATAGAGCGTGAAAAAATTGTTCTTTGTAATCCCTTTCTTCCTCGATTTACTATCGTAAAGAACTTCTGCGACCCGATACCCAA
>JBKJNQ010000180.1:0-5410 GCA_046593575.1 Bacteriovoracaceae bacterium | reverse complement strand
GGAAGTCGCTTCTCATCATCATGTCGATCTTAAAACCGGAGTCTACTGCTCAGTTTTGGGGCCTACGTATGAAACACCGGCAGAAATCCGCATGATTAGAACTCTTGGTGGCGACCTGGTTGGGATGAGTACTGTTCCTGAAGTCATTGCCGCAAATCACTTAGGTCTGAGGGTTGCGGGTGTCGCGTGTATCACGAATTACGCTGCCGGCATCAAACAAGAAAAGCTCTCACACGCGGATGTGAAAAAGGTGGCAGAAAAGGCCATGGTTGGATTTGCCACGATTTTGACTGAGACTATTGGGGAACTAAAGAAAGCGGGTAAAGTCTGATGTCTCTCAGAGATTCTGCCAAAAAAGCTTCCGAGTCCTCGCATTCGCCTTATTCAAAAGCGCGCGTGGGTTCTGCCGTCGAAACTTCGGATGGAAAAGTTTATCCCGGATGCAACATCGAGAACGCGAGCTTCGGGGGCACCGTTTGTGCGGAAAGAGTGGCGATTTGGAAGGCCGTATCTGAAGGCCACAAAACGATGAAGAAAATTTATGTTTATACAAAAGATGGCTGGCCTCCTTGTGGCATGTGCCTTCAGGTCATGACGGAATTTGCGTCACCTGATTTAGAAATTACGATTGGAAACGAGACCGGTCAGGAAACGACCAAGAAACTGAAAGATTTTTTACCCCTCGCCTTCACACCGGCGAACATGAAATAAAGATCTCAAATACTGAGGGAAGGAACGAATGTTCCTTTTAGAAGATGGAAAAACAATTCAATACTCCCGACGAACTCCTCCGTTCATTATCTTTTTGTGTCATCGATCTCGAGACCACCGGCGGTAACCCCGAAACGGAAAAAATTATTGAAATCGGCATGGTCAGGGTCGAAAACCGCAAGGTGACGGAAGAGAGAAGCTTTCTTATCAATCCGGATAAAGAGATTCCTGATTTCGTCCAGAAACTTACCGGGATCAAAAAAGCTGACGTAGAGCACTCTCCTAGGATTGAAGAAGTGATTGATGAGATCACCCAGTTCATCGGGACATCAATTCTCGTGGCCCACAACACATCCTTTGATATCCCCTTTTTGAACGGAGTTCTCAAAAAACTAAAAAAGCCTTCGCTCGAAAACAAGGTGATCTGTACCAACATTATGACGAAGTACATGATCCCGGACATCATGAGCTCGAACTTAAATTACATGTCCCAGATTTTCGGAATTCCCCACTCTCAGGCGCACAGAGCGATTGAAGATGCGCGCGCGACCGGAAGACTACTGTTGAAATACATGGAGATTTTTGAGGCCAAGAATATTCGAAAAGTGAATCAGCTCTATTACCCGAGAAATAAATTCGAACTTGATCGCGTGATCTTTGAGCAAAACGAAGGTGTCGATAAGGTCTATGAAAACCTCAAGACCATCGACACTCCCTCAGTCCTTACGATTAAGGGTGATAACGGAGTGATTCTGACGATTCTTCCTCTGAAGAATCCTTCGGGGGAAATCGAGGCCCTGAAAGAATACGTTTCCGGTTTCCGTTGGAGTCAGATTCACGTTCGTCTTTGCGGTCCTTTCATTGAAGGACTGTTTTTCATGAACGCAAACTTCGTGAAGATTCCGGAAGTGTATCGAAAGAAAACTATTGAGTATCTGAAGTCCCGTCATCAACTTCCCGAAGCACCGAACTTCACGGACGAGCAGGATTTCATCGTAACCCCGCACCTGATCTCAGGTCAGTACATCGTCTATTCGTTTCTTAATTTTTCACCGTATTCGCAGCTCATCTTTAAATTTCCTGCGCACAAGAAAAAACTTCATCAGTTCCTTTCCAATCAAGTCTTGCGCTTTGAAACTCAGCAGAAAGGAAAAAAGAAGCTTTTCCTTCAGAACGATGTGAAAGATATTTTTCTAGCACTCTTTAAAGATGCGATCACGAATGATCCGAGTCTCTATCTGAGGCTCGCCAACAGTGACATTAAAGATGAGAAGAAAGCGTACCTGAATCAGATTGAAGATCTCGCCGACCGAGAAGGTGAACGTTATCACTTTCCAGCGAAACATCTTTAGGTCTTATCAAAATTTCTTTTCATGGGACAAAGCTGAGTAGTGAGCCGGTAAACTTCGGTCGCCTCTTCATCTTCAAGAAGTGCGAGAAGATCATCCTGACACTTACGAATGATCTCGCGTGCCTGATCGAGTTTCTTGGGATTCGTTGGGATATTGACCCAGGTGATGTCCCGGATATCAGGGCCGTGATTCTTTAACGAGTACTGCGCGTGCTCCAGATGCTGGGCATGGATTCTCAATTTGATGGCGTCGATCTGCGGATTCTTTTTCACCGAATCTGGAGTCTTCAGGTGCTTCTTAGTTCGTTCGATCTTGCCGCCGTTAGTGACCCTAAGAAGCCCGAACTTTAAAAGAAGATTGAGCGCCTTCTCTGCATAGGCCTCGGGGATCCCAAGATTCCGCGCCAACCATTCCACATCGTAACGAGCGTCCTTTAAAGAGAGAATCGTCCGAACGGCGTAGAAGTACCATTCGTCCATAGTAAAGAATTCTTCTTCCGAGAGAGTCGAAGCTTCGTAATCCGAGGTAGAAACTTCTTCCTTCCCCTTCCGTGTGTCCTCAATTTCTTTTTGGTTGATGCGCTCGAGGAGATTTTTTCTTTCTTCCGGACTATCCGTCACAAGGTGAACGATCTTCTTCACGTTCTCAGGCGAAAAATTTCTTTTCCCAGCGAGGAACTGCGAGAGATTTCCCGGAGGGATATCAAGCTTGGTGGCAAGTGCTCTGAGTGAAAAACGAGGGTTCTTAAGCTTCACTTTATTGATGTAGTCTGCGACGATCGCCCGTAAATCATCAGACTCTGGACTATCGGACATATTGAACACAGCAATTATTGATGAGTCCAACGACTTCCTTCTGGAAGTCGCAGCCGGAAACAAAATCGTTCTTGCTACACTGATGAGAGTTCACGTACTCCAAGGCGTCTTCGCAGTAGTTTCCGGGAACCCAGGTATCATAATCAATAATCGGGCACATCATAGAGACTTTATAAAAGTCCACTGCTACTTCTAGTCGCTCCGTACTTCCTGTATTCCCACCTTTCTCACCGGAAAAGGCAGAGGTCTGCCCGAGGATAAGGAAAAGGGCGATCAATAAGGCGTGGAGGGAAGTTTTCATATGAAGAGGATTATAGAGGATAGACCTTTGACCAGACTGGATTGAGATTTTTTTACAATCACCGTCTAATTATTAGACAGCCTCTAGTAACTGCCCAAGATGTTGTTTTTATGAAGAGGTCCTCCGAGACTCGCCATGACTGCGTTCGATGAAAGGGTAGAAGAATTGAATTATTTTCGGAGTGACGATGTCTTCACCCTTTTATTTTTTTAGAAAAAAGAGGTGAAGACATATATCGAGACTAAATCTACTTCTGATTCGCTATTTTACGCATCACCGAGAAAGTCTCAGAGGAAACGAGGTCCTCTACGCTACTCCAAGCTCTAGCCGAGTCCTCAACTTTTTGATTTTCTACTTTTGACAGCTGGTACGTAACTTCCTTAACCAAAGCGTTAGCTTGCTCGAGTTCTGAATGATAGATATCTAAGTCGTGCGCATTAATACCCAAATTCTTTGCCTCGCTCGCACTAAGTTCACTGAAAGCGAATGGCTGCTCTCCGTCGAGAACGACAAGACCAACAGCTGCTATGATCGCCCCTAAAAAGAGGACTGCAATAGCGCCTTCTTTACAATTTGGAGCACACGTTAATGGTATTGCAGCAACGACTCCACCGGCACCAACAGTTATGAGACCGATCAGAACAAATGGCCCTCCGACTAACGCTCCTACAGCGGCTTCAGACGGTTTCGAATTGCTGATTGTAAAAACAGTCATCGCGACAAAAAACAGGTTAAGAATCTTTTTCATTTTAAATACCTTTGCATTGAATGATCGTTAAGACCGATTCGAGTTGTGTGTTGAAAGAAGGATAATCTGGTTTTTGATTACCTGAGATCACTGGCGCAGAAAGTGTTTTCCAAGCTGGATAACAGGTAATTTCATGGCGTGGGACGTACCAAGGGCCTGGTACAGAAAGACCTCAAGGCGAATTTTTAAGCCTAACAAACTTATTATCGCATGTTAGGTAGGTGTATAAGAAAACCAAGGAGAAAGTTCATGAAATTTTTATACATCGCTATCATACTCTTAAGCTCACTATCAGGCTGGGCGCAGTCGGGGCTGATGTACATGTGCCAATCTGATGTCCTCTTACTTGGAAAGAACGAAACACTGGTGCTGATCTATGATGATGAGGTCACAAGCGCAGAAGATACCGTGAATCTGATTATTGGGCAGACCCTACTTAGCGCCCAATTCAACTCGACGGGAAATACTTCGGGGAAAATAAAATTTGCTTCAAAAGACTCATCATTTGTCGGAAAAATGAAGGTAAATCAGGACAATACGATCCATCTATCTGGCTCCCTTAACCTACAGGGTACAAAAGAAAGTGTAACCACACTCTTTATGTGTGACGTTTTCGGAGACTAAGTCTTCAATATCTTATCACTCCGAATATTTTCCTGTTATCCATCTCGGATAACACTATCCTGCAAGACCGCCCTTCTGATGGTCCTTCTCTGTTAAGTTTAGGGAGAACGAGAAACTAAAATCCGGACAGAGAAATGGATCATCAGATAAATTTACAATCCGCGCTTCTGCGGAGATACGATGAGATCAAAGCGAGAAATGGTCGCTTCTCTGTGCGTGCGTTTGCCCGCCAGCTCGGACTTCAGGCCTCGGCGACTAACGAGATCATGAAGGGGCAAAGAAAAGTCTCAAGGGCACTTGCGGAAAGGCTGGCAGAGCGACTAAAACTCAACACTGAAGACAGACAGAATATCCTCAGTGACTACGAACATTCTTTCCCAGTCGATGAGTCCTCTCTCATGAGGGCGATGGAAATTCTTCGAAGAGCTCAGGCAGAAATTAATGGGCTCACTTTAGAGCAGGAAGAAAAAGTTTTCGAGCTCACCATCATTCTTTCTGCTAAAAAATCAGAGTCAATCTAGCCCCAGACTGCCGTACCATTACGTTGGTACACAAACTTTTCGCACCACCTTACATTTCTTTTTCCCAGAAAGTACTAAGTCTGAAGAGAAACGATCTTCACATTGGGAGGTAGAATGAAAAAGCTCGCACTAGGTCTCTTGTGTTTCATGATGACCCTAAACTCGTTTGCCGCCGCAAGCGGAAAGGAAGATCTCATCCATGTGTTCGACAACTATCAGTACTCACTGACGGTGGACTGGGATCAGAAAGATGAGAAGAAGCTGGAAGAACTCACCAATGAGTTTTCCGATCATCTGGAAAGAATTAAAGGAGAAGGCAAGATTGGTCCTGGTGAAAT
>JBKJNQ010000087.1:0-6816 GCA_046593575.1 Bacteriovoracaceae bacterium | reverse complement strand
CCGCAAGAGTCTTCTCGGCAGGAAATCATAAAAAATTTCATGCCCACTATCCGCTACTGGGCCCGCCACTATCATTACCATTATCATCAGGTGCTTGAGATGGATGACCTTGTTATGGTCGGAGTCATCGGACTCATCGATGCCATGAATAAATATAAGAAAGACAAAAAGAACCAGTTCAAGACTTACGCTGAATTCCGCATTCGTGGAGAGATTATCGATGAACTGAGAAAACAGGACTGGATGACCAGATCTGAGAGGAATAAGCAGAAGAAATATCAACGAGCCAAGAGTGATCTGACTGAGGAACTCGGGCGAGTACCTTCGCAGGAAGAATTGACGAATGTCCTGCCTTTCAAATCACGCGATATGGTGAGACTGGAGCAATATGAAAAGGGTGACACCATAAAGCCTTACGTGGAAGGTGAAACTCAGGGCGTGGGATCACTCGTGAATTCTGAGTTTGATAATTATGCCCTGAAGAAGACTCTCTCTGTTGTGATGGAAGAATTACCGAAGACGATGAAGCTTATTGTGACTCTTAAATATTTCGAAGACCTGAATTTTTTTGAGATCTCCAAGATCGTCAATCTTTCTGAAGGACGGATCTGTCAGCTGCATGCTGAAGGGATCGAACTGCTGAAGCATCATCTTGAGGAGAAGAAGATTGATATCCTGGCCGCGTGATTCCGTGCTGAGACTCGTTCTCTTAGTATGTCTCGCCATTACCTCCTGTGCTACGAAACCCGAATCTTCAAGAAAAAATCCAACGGCTAAGTCCGTGGACTGGCATCGCCTGTGGGTTCAGAATGGCTGCACGCTCTACAACTTCGCGCGTGAGGCGAAGTCTTTTCCGGGGGATTTCTGTATCTTTCTCGATGATGGAAGTTTCATCTCGGCAAGTAACAGTTCGATGAAGCGGATCTCTGCGAACTCCGAAGTTCTCTGGGAGATTACAGGCAATTTCCACCACCAGGTCAATCTTTCTGCGGATGCAAACCGCATTTTCACTCTCTCCAGTGAAATTAGAAATGAGAAGAATAAAAAAATTCGGGACGATGTACTGCTCATACTAGATATCAACGGGAAGACCATTCAGAAAAAGAGAGTGACCGATTTCTTTTCAGAACTTGGACTCAACTCTCTCGGCTGGTCAGAATCTCCTAATATTAAATTTTTAAAAGCAGATTTTGAAACCTCTCACTTAAATAGCTTTTATGAGATTCCCGAAAATACCTATAGCGACTCTGTCCCGTGGATGAAAAAAGGGAATTTCATCATCAACGGATATTTTCATGGGATATTCATTCTTTCACCTGATCTGAAAATTGGCCTGCACCATATGGACTATCCACATTCAGTCAAAAATGGATTGCACGATGTTCAGGTAACACCTGATGGAAGTTTACTCCTCTTTAACAATTGGGCCGCGGATCGTGATTTTCGATACTCAGCAGTCGATAAATATGACCCGATCAAAAAGAAGTTAGTCTGGAGGTTCACATCCTCCCCTCTTGAAATGTTCTATTCACCTGCGTGCGGAGGAGTTCAGGAAGTAGGAGAACTTATATTCTTCAGTCATTTGACGGCGGGAGGATATCTTTGGTCTCCGAAAGAGAATCGGATGATTAAATTTATTCCAGGAACTAAGATTGACCCACGTGGCGTAGAACCCACCCAGCAGCTGAAGATGGTGGACGTCACAGAATTCCTGAAAAATAATAAAAACTAATCTTCCGCGTACTTTGATAGTCCCGTGCGGTTGTACATCGTACGCTTCACCCATGAGCGGAAAAAAATCATCAGCTCATCCCGCACCGACTCACCTTCAAGGATTCCCAAAGCGTGTGCCACGGATTCATAAGTTGAAACCCACTCTGGCGCGGGAGCCTTTCTGAGTTTATATTCTCCGGTAATCCCGGGCGGCAGTCTCACGGCCATCATGTTTCCAAAAGACTTTTCACGGGCCCTGACTTTAATTGCCTGAGTCCATTTTCCGTCGGGCACCACGAGATGATACGGGCCCGGATGAGCTTTTAGAAAATCGGAGTTGAGCTCAACAGAATCTTCATGGGGGAAAAGATAAATCTGTTTACCAGGACGAGCTAAAAGTTTTTCAGGATTGAAGACATCATTTTCAAGACCTCTGATGTAAATCTCAGACTGCTCAGGCAAAAGGTGCTTAATAAAGGGAGCGGTATTGGAAGTCAGAGTCAGCTCACTGACGTGAACGACCAGTGAAATATTGGTCCTGACCGAAAAAGGTTTGATTTGATCACAGATACAAAGAGGAAGATTGATCCGGCACTTCGTGCAGCGAACTGCAGTGAGGACTCTCTTACTCATTGACCGGCAACTCTCAGGACATCACGGACTTTATCCAGAGTCACCAGACCCTTTTCTCCCATTGGCTGGAATCCATTTCGTTCAAAGCGCGCGACGACTTTTGAAGCGACATCTTCTTTGATTCCGTAAGCAGCGAGTTTTGTCGGAAGCCCCATGGTCTCAAAAAAATCCACTGTCTTCCGGAAGGCACCCTGAAAGTGATCCTGATTATCGTTTATTCTCCAGACACGTTCGGCGTACTGATTAATCTTCGCGCGTTTCTCATCTTTCATGACCCACATCATCGCTGGAAAAACGATGGCGAGAGTCTGAGCGTGATCTAATCCATAAAGTGCAGTCAGCTCATGCCCGATATAATGAGTAGACCAATCATGAGGAACGCCGTTTCCGACAAGCCCACCCAACGCCATCGTCGCACACCACATATAATTTGAACGTGAAGAATAATCATTGGGATTCCGAAGAGACTTTGGACCTTCTTCGATGAGAGTCAGAAGAATCGATTCGGCTATCCGGTCCTGAAGAGGAGCATCACTGGGGAAAGTCAGATACTGTTCCATCACATGCACGAAAGCATCGACCACACCGTTTCCAATTTGTTTTTTATCAAGAGAGAAAGTCACTCTGGGATCAAGAATGGAAAATTGAGGATAAAGTAACGGATTTCCGCCGTTGAGTTTCTCGTCACCTTTTGAAATCACAAAGTAGCAGTTCATCTCAGAACCGGTCGCAGGCAGAGTAAGAACAGCTCCGAAAGGAACAGCTTTCTTCACCACTGTTTCGCGGCTTCTCAAAATATCTTCCGGGTTTCCTTCGTAATGAACAGCAAAAGAAATAAATTTCGCGGAATCAATGACCGACCCACCACCAACAGCGAGAATAAATCCGATCTTTTCTTTTCGGATAATTTCTACTGCTTCCATCGCTTTTTCATAATCAGGATTCGGCCGGACACCAGAGACTTCGAAAACCTTGCGGCCCCCAAGTGCCTTCATCACTTTTTCATAAACACCGTTAGACTTGATGCTTCCTCCCCCAAAAAGGAGAAGCACTGGGCCGTCAGGAACGACTTCAGAGAGACGGGGAATGGTATCTTCGCCAAAGATGATTTTGGTCGGGTTATGATATTCAAAATTTTGCATGACCAAATAGTAAAGGAAGGCCTAAACTTTAACAACAGGAGTTCCCATGGCAAATAGCGTTTATGATTTTTCAGTTAAAGACATTAACGGAAAAGATGTTTCTCTCTCTCAGTACAAGGGAAAACTTCTTCTGATCGTCAACGTCGCGAGTAAATGCGGCTTTACTCCCCAGTACCAAGGCCTCGAAGCACTCGCCAAGGAAATGAAAGGCTCAGTTGAAGTTCTAGGCTTTCCCTGTAACCAATTTGGGAAACAAGAACCTGGCAATGAGGAAGAAATCAAAAACTTCTGCTCCCTCACTTACGACGTTACTTTTCCGATGTTCAGCAAAGTGGACGTCAATGGATCCGACGCTCACCCACTTTATCAATTCCTGAAGGGTGAAAAGCCCGGCATTCTGGGAACCGAGGCAATCAAGTGGAACTTTACGAAGTTTCTCGTAGATAAAAACGGCCAGGTTATCAAGCGCTATGCTTCGACCGACAAACCCGAAGACATTAAGAAAGAACTTTCACGCTACCTGTAAAGCTCTACTGTCTTAGTCGGAATCCAATATTCTAGAGAATTCAGCTTCTGAAGAGTAGAATAACCCTTATTTCTTCATAGGAGTTCTCATGCTTTATTCGGGAGAGGCGTTCCGCCTCGAATCTCTCGCTAACGATATTTTAAAAGTCACCTTCGATCTGAAAGATCAGTCGGCCAACGTGTTCAATGCCAAAGCATTGAAGGAACTTTCCGAAGTTCTCGAAGTTGTGAAAAAACAAAAAGCCACGGGCCTCCTCTTTTCTTCAGGAAAACCTGGAGGATTTGTTTTTGGTGCCGACATCACTGAGTTCATGGGCCACTTTAAAAAAACAGAAACTGAACTTCAGGCGTTTCTCACGGGGGTGAATCAAATCTTTAATGGCTTTGAAGATCTTCCCTTCCCTACTGTTGCGCTGGTGAATGGATTTGCTCTCGGTGGTGGCTGCGAAATTGCTCTGGCGATGACTTACCGTCTCGCTAGCCCCAAGGCCCAGATCGGACTTCTCGAAACTAAACTCGGCATTATACCCGGCTGGGGTGGAACGGTTCGTCTTCCGAGACTCATCGGTGCGGATCACGCGATCGAATGGATCACGTCGGCCAAGCAATACAAGTCGGATGAATGTCTTAAGTTCGGAACCATCGACGGCATTGTCGAAGAAGCAAATCTTGAAGCCGCCGGAATCAAACTCTTGGAACGTGCTTCAAAAGGTGATCTAAATTGGGAAGGTAGAAACCAGCAGAAAAAATCCCAGCTTAAACTCGATAAGATTGAATCAACCATGAGCTTTGACGGATCCAAAGCTTTTGTCGCAGGTATGGCGGGCCCCAATTATCCGGCACCGGTTGCTGCGGTGGAAGTGATGCAAAAAGGCTCGCGTCTCGGTCGCGATGAGGCCCTCAAGTTTGAAAGTGAGGCCTTTGCAAAAATGGCGAAAACAAAAACTGCTGAATGCCTGACTCAGGTTTTCCTGGGTGATCAGTACCTGAAGAAGGTCTCGAAGAAAATTACCAAGAACTCAGCTCCGACGAAAATGGGCGCTGTCTTGGGTGCCGGAATCATGGGAGGAGGGATCGCGTATCAGTCTTCTTCCATGGGCACGCCGGTTCTGATGAAAGATATCAAGACTGAGCAACTTGAGCTCGGGATGAACGAGGCCACCAAACTTCTCAATAAAGAACTCGAAAGAAAAAAAACCACTCCTGAAAAGATGGCGAAAGTCATCTCTCACATTACGCCGACACTCTCCTACTCAGATTTCTCTCATGCGGACTTTGTGGTAGAAGCAGTCGTTGAAAAAGAGAATGTTAAAAAAGCAGTTCTCGCCGAAGCCGAAGCAATTGTTCCGGCCGATGCTGTCCTGGCTTCCAACACATCAACGATCTCCATTACAAAACTCGCCGAAGGTTTGAAGCGCCCGGAAAACTTCTGTGGCATGCACTTCTTTAACCCGGTTCACCGGATGCCGCTCGTGGAAATTATCCGTGGAGCAAAGACCTCAGAAAAAACAGTCGGACGGGCGGTGAATTACGCTCTCCAAATGGGAAAAACACCGATCGTGGTGAATGACTGCGCGGGTTTTCTAGTGAACCGCATTCTCTTCCCGTACTTCAAAGGTTTTGTTCATCTCCTCGAAGACGGAGTCGATTTCCAGAAAATCGACAAGGTCATGGAAAAATTCGGCTGGCCCATGGGTCCGGCGTATCTTCTTGATGTCGTCGGTATTGATACCGGAGTTCACGCTTCGAAAATTATGGCGGACGCTTTCCCTGACCGCATGGCCTATTCAGCAAAAACGATTCTTGAAGTTATGTACGAGAACAAGCGCTTCGGGCAGAAGAACAATCTTGGATTCTACGAATACGAAATGGACAAGAAAGGAAAGCCTGTGAAGAAGGTGAATCCTGCGGTCTATGAACTCATTAAGCCCGTGATCAAGAAAACGGTGGAAGTAACTGATGAAGATATCGTGATGCGGATGATGATTCCGATGATCATCGAATCGGCCCGTTGCCTGGAAGATAAGATTGTCGATACCGCCACGGAAGTCGACATGGGACTTCTCCTCGGTCTCGGCTTTCCTCCCTTTCGCGCGGGTGCTCTGAAATACGCTGATACCGTTGGCCTCAAGAAACTCGAAGAGATCTCTCAGAAGTTTACTGCCATTGGAAAAATGTATGAGCTCACGCCGAAGATGAAAGAGATGGCCGCTCAGAACAAAACTTACTACCAGGACTAAAATATGAAAAATGCCGTAATTGTTGATGCCGTTAGAACACCGATGGGAAAATCTAAAGCCGGCGTATTCAGAAACGTCCGTGCAGAAGATCTTTCTGCTCACCTCATGCGCGCGATCCTCAAGCGCAACCCGAATTTTAATCCCGGCGAGATTGAAGACATTATCTGGGGCTGCGTTCAGCAGACTCTTGAGCAGTGCTACAACATCGGAAGAAATGCCCAGCTCCTTACTGAAATTCCCAAGACTGTTTCGGCTCAAACCGTAAATCGCCTTTGTGGATCGTCCATGACGGCGATTCACATGGCCGCTCAGGGAATCTGGTCTAATGAAGGAGAAATTTATCTCTGCGGTGGAGTTGAGCACATGGGACATGTGCCGATGTATCATGGAGTGGATTTTAATCCGGCCTTGGCACTCACGACTGCTAAAGGTGCGGGCTCAATGGGTCTCACCGCTGAGCTCCTGGGTCGCATGTACAATGTCACAAGACAAATGCAGGATGAATTTGCTGCCCGCTCTCATCACAAGGCCCATGAGGCGATGGTGAAAGGCCGCTTTAAGAA
>JBKJNQ010000107.1:0-27990 GCA_046593575.1 Bacteriovoracaceae bacterium | reverse complement strand
CATAGATCTTCTTACCCAGACTGCAGAAAAGTGTACCCTCTGATGTTTTTTTGAAGTCGCAATTTGCGACTTCAAAGTTCTAAACAAGGACTGTCTCCCGCTTTCTAGAACTGTCGCAGGATGGGCTTGTTTGGGCCTAGCATCGTTTCAAAGGCTTGTAAATTAAGGATTCTGATCGTATCCTCCACACCGATAGTTAAAGAAGCCTCTTAGCCGCTGGGGCTTATTTATCACTAAGATAAATGCGAACTAGTTCAATTTCTTGCTAGCATTTTTAATGCTGATCATTTCTTTTACACTTTTTCTTCAGCGGTGAAAGTTTTACATTTGAAAGGGGGTCCAGGCCTGCTTATGCTAATCTTCTTCCATAACAACTGGGAGAACGATATGAAGACTATTTTGATTTGTGTACTTTCATTAACAGCTTTTACTGCCAGCGCTCGGACACTGACTTGTCAGATAAACGAAGAAACAGTATCTGCTGAACTCAAATATCGTGATGGTATTGAATATACTGAAAGGAATCTTATCGCTTTCTCAAAAGGCACAGAGTACCGTGTCTCTGCGATGACAGTTATCAATTCAAAGCTTGTCGGCATATCTTTATTGTTTAAAGATAGCAAAGATATAGGTGCAGGAATGGGGCACATCTCCGCTCTTGAGAAAGTATCTTTCTCTGACGGTGTAAAAAACAGAATCGAATGCGATATTCAGTCACTCAGTATCGATTTTTAATGGTCACAGTTTGGACCCCTTTTGAGAGAGTTTGAACTGCCAGATACTGTCTGCGGCCTTCAAGAGTATGGCTTAAAAGTGCTTATTTCCGTTCTTAATGTCTAAAATAGCTGGGTTCTGATCGAATCCTCCACCGTGAAATAAAAGAAGCCTCTGAAGATTTTAGTTCTTCAGGGGCTTTTTTCTTTCGGCTACCTTTGTAGACAGACTAATTGCTATGTCTTAAATTTTTTGGGATGACAATAAATCGACGAGATCTTTTCACTAAATTTATGCATTTTGCGGCAGTCTTTTCTATTTTAGATTCTTTCAAATTGAATCTAGCGAACGCGAGTCTAAATGAAGTCAAAATGCAGAAGGGAAATTCGATGACGGCCAAAGATGTTCTGGAGAAATATAAAATAGAAATCAATTCTCATGAATTTGAGCGATTACTACCTTTGATCTCAAAAGAGTGCCAGTTTTGGTTTTCCAGCGGGACCTATGTTGGTTTAGATCAGACTCGAAAGGCATTTGAAAAAACCTGGGGAATGATAAAAAACGAAGTCTATACAATTTCGGATTTAGAATGGATTGCAGAATCAGAAAAGGCTGCGGTTTGTATTTATACCTATCATTGGTCAGGGTTAATTGACGGACAACAAAAAGCTGGTAAAGGTCGAGGGACTTCTTGTTTTCGGAAGGAAGTAGATGGCTGGAAAATTGTTCATGAACATCTCAGTGCTTTTCCAAAAGTGACTTAGCAAAAACGGCGGGGGCTTTTCATCTTTTGAAGTCGCAATTTGCGACATCAAAGATTCAGTCTCTTGACCTGTCTCCCACATTCTAGAACTGTCGCAGAGTGGGCTTGTATGGGCTTAGTAACATTTCAAGGGCTTGTAAATTAAGGATTCTGATCGAATCCTCCACATAGAACTGGAAGCCCCTAGTCAGTAAGACTGCTAGGGGCTTTTTTTTTTCAGAATTTTCAAGCTAGAGTATAGGCATTTCATCAGATCATAATTTTCAAGGGAGGCTGATAAATGAATCTATCAAAATTCTTTTTCCTACTACTAATCTGCATACTTTCTTTTGGAGGAGCCATGGCCAAGGCAAATCACACTCATCACAGCATCGACTACATCGAATTCGGTGTCACTGACATGGAAAAAGCAAAGAAGTTTTATAGTTCAGCATTCGGCTGGAAGTTTAATGATTACGGTCCTGAGTACGCAGGAATTCAGAAAGAGAATGGAGAAGCCGGTGGTCTTAAATTAGAAGGCAAGGTAACCGCAGGTGGTCCTTTGGTCATCTTGTACTCAGCTAAATTGGATGAAAGTTTTAAACAGGTAAGGTCAGCTGGCGGAAAAATTACGAAAGAGCCTTTTGATTTTCCGGGCGGTCGTCGCTTCCAATTTCAAGATCCAAGTGGAAATGAACTAGCGGTGTGGTCAGAGAAGTAGAAAGTAATTAAGCATGATTTGAAGTCGCAATTTGCGACTTCAAAGATTTTTTGAACTGTCTGAAACATTCAGGAGCTTTCGCATCCTGTGCTTGTTTGGGCTTAGTAGCGCTTCAAGGGCTTTAAATTTATGGATTCTGATCGAATCCTCCACCGTGAAATAAAAGAAGCCCTTGTTGATTTAATTCGGCAGGGGCTTTTTTGTTTTAGCTCTTTGAAAGAATCAAGCTAATATTTTCTCATGTCAGACAATGAAAAAAATAAAGTAGCTTATGAACGTGTTGCTCGTCAGTACGCAGGTGAACAACCTGGCGAAGATGATCCGCAGATGCGAGCACAATGCCGAGATCTATTTATTCGATCAATTTCCGGCCAGCGAGTTCTTGAGATAGGGTGCGGCCCAGGCGTTGATTCTTCATTTCTTCATCGAGCTGGCTTGGATGTGACAGCTTCAGATTTTAGTGAAGAATTTTTAAAAATTGTTCAGGAAAGATTCCCTGAAGTAAAAACCCACAAAATGGATATGACTTCTGCTGATTTACCCGATGATTCCTTTGACGGTATTTATGCCTTTGCAAGTTTCATTCATCTGCCGAGGGTCAATGCTCTGGCAACTTTAGAAGGCTTTCGCCGGCTGCTTAAGGATCAAGGTGTATTATTCATGTCATTGATTCAATCCGCTAAAACTTCAGAATATGTCATCGAGGACTGGGGTGGGCATAAAAATAATCCATTATTATTTACGTGCTATCGACCAAACGAGATTGAACTCCTCCTGAAAAATGCGGGATTTAAGCGTGTCGATATACATCACATCACTTCCCCTCTATACGAAAACTTACCAAGGCTGGTAGAGCGCGGAGTTAGTCAGTATCAAATTCTGGCGTTCACTTGAAAGTTCTCTGAGATTTTTTGAAGTCGCAAATTGCGAGATCAAAGATTTTAGAACCTGTCTGTCGCATCCAGAAGCTGTCGCAGGGTGTGCTTATTTGTGCTTAGTAAGTCAGCAACTCACTGTATTTGGAGGATTCTGAACGAATCCTCCACAGCGATAGTAAAAGAAACCTCTGTTGATTTAGATCGGCAGGGGCTTTTTTATTTTTAGTAACCTTCTTATCTGTTATCCAGCCTTGAAAACACTTTCGTCCCATTACCGTTGAACATTTTTCGGCAAACTATATATTGGCGGGATCAATAGCAACCGGAAAGACAAAATATTGTCTGTGAATCAGGAGTAACCAAATGAAATCTTTTATGGTTTTGATCATGATGTTTAGTTCAATCACAGTTTTAGCGAAAGATCTGCAATCTGCTCTTTTGATTTATCCAAAAATTGGAGAGACACAGAAATACACAGTAGAAGCGATGGGGAAGTCCCTTCCTTTGAAAGTAATGACAATGTCAACGGAGGCATCACGTGAGCTTCAGGGAATCAGGAGTTCGATTGATGTCTTATCAAACAATGTGTCACGCCGAACAATCGCAATAGAATATGTTTGTGCCTCTAGCGTAGTGGCATTTCCAATATCCGCAAATGATAGACTTGGAACTAGCGAAGATGATCCAACTCATGCCGTCCTCTGCCCTCAAGGTGGAATGATGCAAATTGAATCAATCTCTTTGCCTCGATAGATGTTGGCTTGGTGGGTTTAATGACACAATGATGCCATCTTAAACCCGTGCATAATTTGGTTTATATATACAATTTGTTCTGATGGCGGTGTGAAGTCTCGGTTGCGCTGGAACAATGTCCCTAGAGAGGCTTATGAAAAAATTAATAATTTGTCTCATTACGATTCTGGTTTCAAATGCTCATGCACAAAATCTCAATTTGGACGCACTTGTATTTGGAGATTTTAGTAAAGAGGAGCCCGACTCTTTATGGACGGACACTCCAGGGAAGAGTATTTCCACAGGCTACTTATGTTATTTTGGTGACAAAAACGTCAAACTAGAAAAGGACTCAATTGTTTATCGACTAAAGTCTTATAAACTTCCAAAAAAGAATGTGTATGTATTCCGAATCACTGGCTATCACCTAAGCGGTAAAAATATTCTCAAAGATCCGACAGAAAGAACTCCTGAAGTCGATTTGCCTCGTGAAGTAACTTGCAAAGGGAAAATCATTGATTCAGTTTATAAGGGCCATGAGTCTACTATTCAATTTTTAGTTACACCAACAGAAGGGAAGGTAATTCCAACTTTTGATGTAACACTAACTGACTCCGCAGGGGATTTGGAAATATTGACTAAAAACCTTGCTCCGATCTTCAATGAATTTAAAGCGTCGTCTTCATCCTGGTATTTTAATATTCGTTTTCTAGACTCTGATTACTATAAGGGTGTTGATAATTCTGATTCCGTTGCAATTATTATGGCAGCGATGAAGCAGGCGAACGCACTAGGGAATAGATTAGCCGAGACCTTACCTATTTTTACGCTCTCAGATTCGCTTTAAAAATGGTTTCCAATCTGTAGGGTTCAGTTCGACAGCTCAAACTGTCGCCGTTGGATTCGGAACGAACCCTCCACATAGAACTGGAGCCTCTGCGGTTTAACCCGCAGGGGCTATTTTGTTTTTGGGATCTTTAATCTTCAAGATAAAAATGTTTCAGAATCTTGGGATATTTCGAATCTGTAAGAGCTATTAGTGTAATTGATTTTGCCAGCTTTTGAAAAATCCATTTTAAAGAGAAGCGGCCGTTATATACGGGAGATTTTCTTACTCCTTCGATTTCGTCCATTTCGCCAGACTCCGGAAATTCTTTTAGTCTTTCTTTAAGAGTTTCAATCTCTTCCTGAAACTCGTCAATTTTTCGAAAGGCAAAATCCTCAGAGAATTCTAGATTTGATTCGAGAATCCACACAGCGGCTTCTTCCACGTCGGAGAGGAATTTGTCAGTTTCTAAAACTATATATTGGGACATTAACCGACGGCCTTCTTTTTACTCTTACTAAGAACTCTATTCTTGGCCCTTTGAATGGCAGTGTCAGTAGATTTTGCTTGAGACTTCTGAACTTTTCCATTTGCGACATCACTAAGACCCTGAGCTACACCGCGCAGAGAGGCAAGTTCCATTTGAATTTTCTCGAACTCATCAGCGTTGATAAGAACAAAAGCTTCACCTGTTTTCCTGGTAATTTTAATCGGCTCATTTCTGGCGGATTCCATCCATCCTTTTAAATTTGTGCGAAAGTCATCAGCATTTGTTCTTTCCATATTTACCTCACTCGTACAGTACCATTAACAGTACGGTTAAGCAAGGTCTGTATGTAAGAATGGAATGAAGGTTTCCTGGCGATAACTGTCTCAACCTTTCACAGATGTGGCTTAGACGTGCTTATTTTTCTCTTAAATATCTAAAAGAATTGGGTTCGGAACGAATCCTCCATCTTGAAATAAAAGAAGCCCCTGAAGAATAATTCGGCAGGGGCTTTTTTTTTAGAAACCTTCTTATCTGTTATCCAGCCTTGAAAACACTTTCGTCCCATTTTCGTCGAACATTTTTCGGCAAACTATATATTGGCGAGATCAATAACTACCGGAAAGACAGAATATTGTCTGAGGATAAGGAGTCCCCAAATGAAATCTTTTATGTTTTCGATCATGATGTTTAGTTCAATCACTGCTTTAGCTGAGTCTCGTATTTGCACTGGCGGATATTATCGATTTAATGGTGGTATTTCCTATGGCGATCCCACTCGTATTATTGAACTCACCTATGACGTTGACGAGCGAGGCATCTCTCCGAAGGCCTTAGTCATAAGACAGGGTGATCTAGAGAATAAAAAGCCGAAGGAAGTTATCAATTCAGTGACTTTGACCGGCAGTTTTTTAAGCGGTGTTCCCACTGAAGCGCCTGCATTAGGATTTAAGGGTGTCGTGTATGAACTCGGATCAGTCAAAGTTGAGGACATTTCCGATCTTGATTTCATTCATAAAGACGATGTGAAATTGAAACTTTACTACCCATATACCGAAGGCGGCTCAGTTTTTAAATCGCCCATGATTAATTTTGAGCAGGAAAGGGCAACACAGTTTAAGCCGCTTTCTTGCAAGACGGTTAAACCCAAAAAGAGATCACGCATTTAACAATTAGATTTGAACTCTTGTTTTGAGTCGTAAAGGTCACAAATTGTGACCTTTGTTTTTGAGACAGTTCTAGCTGTCAGATCCTTTGACAACCTTATTTATATTGATGCTCGAGCTTCAGTTTTGAATCACATTTTGGAGAAGGTCTGTTATTCCAAGGAATTTAAAAAATCCTAAGTTCCCTGCGAACAATATAAACTTTACATCTTCCCCCGCCTTCTCTTGAGAACTATCCAGTTTCTGTCATAGTGCACTCAAAAAGCATGGGTATTTACCTTGGGTGATTTTATGAAAAAAATATGTTCTTTTCTCATTCTCAGCTCAATCTTTCAAACTTCTGGGGCCTTTGCTAGTATGACTAAGGCTCAGGTGGTTGAGATGTCTGCTCGCCGAGTGATTGCCAAGGGCTTTGATGCCGAGCTTGAGAAGTGTCGGGACATTAGAGATGAAAAGGCTTTAATCAGTTGTGTTATCAGTCGCGGGGTCTTCGATAGTGAGAGTGTTTTCCGCAAAATACCAGATGGCCAGATTCTAACCGGTCAAGTCGTGGTCATCTACTTGCTCAATGATACATCATTCAGAGTCACCATTGATACCAATGTGAAAAAAGTGGTCAAGGGTCCGGTTTGGGGTCTGGGCGGAGATTAATTCTTTTAATATCCGGTTCAAGATTTGGATGATCAAATATCAATATTCTTGATCTTGGATTATCAGACAGTCGAACTTTCTGATAATCTCTCAGGCCTTCTTTGGTGTGGCTTAAGAGTGCTTATTTCTGTTCTAAATTTCTGAAATAGTTGGGTTCGTAACGAATCCTCTGCAGATTAAATACGGC
Organism: Bacteriovoracaceae bacterium; assembly: GCA_046593575.1. Classification (GTDB taxonomy): domain Bacteria; phylum Bdellovibrionota; class Bacteriovoracia; order Bacteriovoracales; family Bacteriovoracaceae; genus Peredibacter. Next base: position 20,886 of record JBKJNQ010000107.1, on the reverse strand, counting down.
AGGGGCTTTTTTGTTTTAGGTTATGTTTACTTTCGCTTATTATGGTATAGACTCATTATTTGGGTTATGCCATATTAGTGGAATATGTCTGTAATACGCGATACTCGATTTCTGGTCCGCCTAGATAACTCTCTCGCAGAACTCAATCGCCATCGTCCATTAAAACGATCCATTCTTGAAAAGCTTCGTGATCAATTCGCCGTCGAGATGACTTATCATTCGAATGCCATCGAGGGAAATCGTTTGACCCTGAAAGAGACTCTACTTGTTTTGAGAGAAGGGGTGACAATTAGAGGAAAGAACCTTCAAGAGCATCTAGAAGCGAAAAATCATGAAGAGGCGTTGCACTTTCTTTTTGAGGTCGTCGACTCGAAAAAAAAAATTACGCTCTCACATCATTTGATCCGACAACTTCATCAATTGGTAGTGAAGGATACTGAAAGCAAAATCGCAGGACTCTACAGGACAACGGATGTTCAAATCTTAGGTTCTAAGCATAGACCGCCTCCTGGCTACCAAGTTCAGACCAAGATGGCTGATTTCTTGGCCTGGCTCGCATCCAACAAAAAAAAATACCATCCAGTGGAATTCGCTGCACACGCTCATCACCATTTTGCGGCAATCCATCCCTTTGAGGATGGAAATGGAAGAACGGGCCGATTATTGATGAACTTATTTCTTATGAGAGAGGGTTATCCAATCGGCATTATTTTAAAAAATGATCGTACTAAATATTATAACGCCCTCGATGACGCCGATAGAGGAGACTCCGAGACCCTCGTTAAGATTGTTGCACAGGCCGTGGAAAGAACGCTCTCTTTCTATTTGAAAGCAATATCGCAGAGTAGTCCTAAAACTGAATCTATTCTTCTTTCTGAGTTAGCTAGCAAAACTAGTTTTTCGGCAAAGTATTTAAACTTGCTTGCTCGTAAAGGGGCAATTGAAGCGCATAAAGAGGGTCGAAATTGGTATAGCTCGGTCAAAGCAATTGAAGAGTATAAGAGAACACTTCTTCGGAAACGTGATTAGGCTAATAAGACTCAAAGCTCTTAACGAATGATTCTAAGCTCAGGTCACCGGGTCGTTTTTGAACGGCTAGATACCGTCGAAGATAGATGTGCTTAATTCCTTTCTGGTGCCCAGGGTATCACCTTGAAGTTCAAGACAATACCCTGTGGTCTTTCGGGCCCTGACTAATCTATGGCGAGAACTTCGAAAAAGTATTTCAGGGAACAGTTTTTCTCGTCAGCTAAGATCACGTGTCCGAAATTCATCATAAAAAAAGATCGCACTTCATAGATCGCCAGTGGCATTTTTTCATTGTTCCAGATTTCTCCCTGAAGATACGACATGTCTTCTCCTGGTTGAATCATTCCGTTCCGAGTGACGGACTTCACATTGAAGTCTGGGTGATTCTTTTTGAAGGCCTTAGCGACCACCTGGGTACAGTCGGCAGCGTAGGCCTGAAGTGAAAAGAGAGTGATGAGGGCAATTAGTGTTTTCATGTTTTTCCTTTTTTTACTTATCTCTTGGCGCAATTGACTTTGAGAGATAGCAAAAGAAGGCGTTTGGTTCAACCTGGGTGGAGTTCTTTTCGTAGCTACCGCTGCTACAGGTAAAAAATATAGTGACCTAGTTGGCTTTCGATGAGCCTTTGGATAACTATAAATTTAAAACTCTTTACGACCATAAAGGAGCTTGTCTTGATATTTTAAAGTTACGTAAAAGACATTCTCATGAGGACGAATGATCACAGTTGCTTCATCACCTTGACAGGTCTGCTCCTTACCCCCACTTACAAAATCTGTACGGCAGATCATTTGAAATGAATGCCCCTGGTAAAGGATCTCTCCCATTTCGCCTTTCGTACTCAAAGCCCCTGTACCGGCCTGATAGGTCGTGCAGATATCACCAGACCAACTCGGGCCAGATTTGCATGGTAAATCAGTGTACGAGAACTTGATGGAATATTCTCCAGCTGAAGTAATGGAACTAAAGGAACAAAGAACGAGAAATATATAAAGTTTCATGGCCGTCTCCTGGCAAATGTTTTTATACTAATCCTCAACTGGAATGAATAATGAAATTATAAGCATGTTCTCTTAACTTTTAGTTAAGAGTCACCACAGTGCTTCTGAATTTTTCTAAAATAAGAAATGCAAATAAAAGCTTTCAATTAAGCCGTTGAAAGAAGTTTTGAAAGGTTCATTAGAAAGCGGCTCTTCTCACGAGATCATTAAAGATAGCAGTTTCGCGATTTAGCATAGGAGCTGCGCCTTCCACGCCGTGGAGTGCCGTGTCTGGGTGAATCTTTCTCAGGAATCTGATGCGAGCGGCGCGATCAGATCCGCCGGCCATACTTTGAACGAGGGCCCGCGCTTCACCCTGTGTGAGATTAGCAATCACTCGACCCCCTAGAACTTCAGAAGGAATTCTTTGACCAGCGGTGAGTGAACTTCTGAGAGCGCTTTTGACTGCTTGAGCGGAACCACGAGCACCTGCACTGCCAATTCTTTCAGCAGTCGCACCAGCACTCGCTGCTCTTTCTCCACGACCAATAACCCGGGTCGTTGGCGCAGCGATGGAGAGAACTGTTTCCAGAGGACGCACAGCTCTGAGTGCTAAGCGAGCTTCTGAGGCACCACCTGTGAGAACTGCCAGCAGCACTTCTGTTCCGACATATCCGAGGGCACGACAAACATAGCGAGTTCTACCAGCTTCATTCAAGCACGACCATTGTTGGACCTGGGCCGCGGCTCCTTGAGTGATCATCGCGGGAATAGATCTTAGACCGTTAGCGATGTTGCGTAGGAAATTTACACCTTGGGCCCTTTGCTCAGCATAGAAAGCGGGGAGTGCTCCATTCCAGGCAGCTCGCATGAAAGCGTACATACTTCTTCCGTAGGCCGCGACCATGCGACCGGCGAGTTGCAAGGCCCCCCAGAGAGATTCAAAAAGATGTTTTATGTTTGTGAAAATTCCGGCGACGACTCCTTCGAGACAAGACATTGCATCGACGCCTAAGTTTCCGCGGTCACCGGGATGCCTCTGCCAGTTCGCCGGAATGTTTGAACAGGGACTGGGTTGCGGTGCGATCGAGCCTGGTCCTGTGGCGATCCGACGAACGATGGGTAACACATCTCTGGCCAGTGCTCTCGGAGCTCGAACAATAGGTTGTGCTTCAGGAATGGGATCGGAGCAAATTAATACAGTGTCATCAACCTCGGCGAGACGGGTATCGTACACATGTTGCGCCAGAGTGATGTAGGACTGATTGCTTACGACAGATTCACAGACGGCCCTGCCCTCAGCGGGGCAATGATATTTCTCTGCAATATGATCCCAATATTCTTTAGAGTCTAAGAGGGCCTGGTTAAAAGCTTCGCGGTCACATCGACCAGAATTTTCTCCATTGAAAGCTTCCTCGAGTCTTGGAAAATTCCAGAGGCGGTCGCCACCGTGAGTAGATGTCCAGTCTCCGCGCACCAGATACCGATCCTTCACACCTTGTTCACATTCTGCGCTGATGGAGTTAGCCGCAGACCAGGAAAGAGTAGATAGGAGAAGAATTAGGACAGCGAAGAGATTTTTGTTCATGTTCTACCAGGATTGCGAGAAGAGTTGTTTGCAGCCATCACTTGTGAGTGAATCGAATTCACTCTTGGGTGCCATCATCTGTGTTTGGGTAAAAGTGGTGCTGGTGAATTCATGCTTCTCACAAAAATGAACAAGATTGGTACCGGTTCGAAGATAAGTTCCCTGAAAAGTGATGGTCACTTTATCATTTTGTTTCACGACTTCTTTGGAATTTATTTTCCAGTCCTTCATCCCCACGATCATATGGAGCATGCTTCTCACTGAGGGCAATTCTTTGGAGTAAAGTTCGGCATCGAATTCTTTTAGTTCGAAGGTGTCTTTATCTTCATAGATCGTGAGCGTCGCACCTTTGTTGGTGGAGTGTTCCCAGAAAGCTTTCATGTCTGGGTTCTCTATTTTTTTCCAATCGGGGTGGGAAGCAAGAACAGGTAGAGAGATAAGAACAACGAGCGATAAGAATTTCATTAAGCACCTCTTAAACATTTTCCCTTGCTACGAGAGGGTTTGTAAGAGGGTAAAAAGGTGCAGAAGAAAGGTTGACTAAAATGATAGCCTAGGGTGCCAGGAGTATATTCAGGGCTTCGGTTACACTCGAAGTGCATCTGCCCGTACCCTGGAGAGCAGGAATTTTCGCAAGTGTGTCTTCAACGTGAGCGCCAATGTCGGGGTAGTCACGCTTTAAACCGATGACGACGTTTGACCAGGTAGTCGGATGTCGTCGAATCTGATCTTCCCAGATTCGAACCTGCTGAATGGTATGGTTCGATTCACCGGGTTTCGCTTTCTGGATGTGACGGATCAGGGCCTCTGAGAACTCAACGTCACCAGCTGCCCGGATGATCGGGCCGTGAACATCACTGGCATTGGATATGATGTCGCCCAGTCCAAAGAAAAGGTCGTATTTTTTCAGGCGGACGATCTCTTCACCCAAGATCTGACTTGATCGTTTATCCAGGCCCTGGTTCACCAGTAAGGAAATCTGATTCTCTTGAACGTTGAGTTCAAGTTGAGCGCTTAGCAAATTCCGCATAAACTTTTCGTTCTCAGGAATTTCAAAATTCGGATCGAGTCTCCGGATCATTTCTACGACTTCAACATGAACGCTGCCCACGGGAGGTTTAAGTTTCCTCAGGATTTCCCACGTCTCCGCAGAAAGAGGGCCCTTGATTTTGGTCAGAATTTTCCAAGTGAGCTCTTCGTCATTCGCGGCAAGAATGTTCTTTATCAGGGCAGTGTCTTTACCATCGACTTCGACCTCGAGATAGCCCGAGACGATATTTCTCCATCCCGGATGATCTCTAGTTCCGTTAGCTATTTTCACCATCTCTGGTTTGAAGTGATCTTCCGCAAAACGGATGTTCATCGCCAGAGCTTCGCTCACGGCTTCAATAGATTTTTTATCCTGCCCAAGCAGCATTCCTCTGACCGTGTCTTTGAATGACCGGGCCTCCGGGCCATCGAGAGAATGATCAGAGACGGCCTCCATGATTTCAACGAGGTCCTCAGGCCTTCTCAGAACGGCCTCGCTGACGATTTTAGAAAATGCTCTTAGTTCTCTCGTTCCAGGATTCGTGCTGCGGAAGTGTCTCATGAAAGAGTAATTTAATTCTTCCGGATGAAGCCGGATCCAGCCCAGGAGTTCTATGGCATTCCTGTGCTCAACGAGATGCGGATAATTTTTTAAGACTTCACTTCTCATACCCGGAAACTCGATAACCTCCTGGAGGATTTTACTATCTCCGCTTTGGGCCACACGAGTGATCAACTTATTTACCCAGGCCTTATTCAAAGGATCCTTCAATTCCGGATCCAGTTTCAGAAGGGCCGCGAGTGCCAGGATTTCTTTTTTCTGTTGGTTGTAACGAAAATTAAGAGGAATGGATCTTAGTGCGGAGGCATGCCGATGATCGAGAAGACTCATGAGATCGGTGAATCTCTTGCCCTCGAGCCCCCGGAGCAAAGTGCCCACGAGTTTTTCGTTGTCCAGGTTGACTCCACCCTCGAGGTACAGGATTGCCGGACTTCCTTCAGCAAAACTGCCAGGAATGCGTGAGACGAAATCTTCCAGTCCGGGTCTTATCTTTTTAACAAACTCTGAATCATTTTTAATAGCATTGATAACATTCTGACCGGTAGTAAAATCGGCCGATTTCAGAAATTCTATCACTGCGTTCGGGTCTCTCAGCATCGCCTCAGGAAGTGAGGAAAGGACTCTTAAATCTTTCTCTCCTCTCGGAGTGAGAGCGTCGATGATCATGACACCTCTGGGAGAAGAGTATTCGCCCGCGGGGGTGAACGCCGAGATATCCTGAATAAGAGGATCCAGAAGTTTAAAGGATTCGGTGGATGAAACTTTTTCTCCCCAGTTAAAGGCGACGGAACTATGGGAAGTGCTGGCGACTCCGGCGTTGTTGATATCTGTGGACGCGGACAGGACAAAACCTCCCCAGTTTTCCGGAAGTCGCGGGCGGGCCTCGTCGAGAAATCTTCGAAATAGTGTCGTCTGAACGCGATCTCCTGAGGGGCCCTGGGAGTATATTATTTTTCTCAGATCGGGAGCGCCGAAGCCAAGAGAGACGAATGTTTTTTCACCGATTTTTCCCGGAATCGCCTCAATGAATCCTGAGTAACGACCATTCTTCTCCAGGAAATAGAGTTGAGAATCTTTAAGGGCGACGGTTGCCCATCGCCGGGCAGATACTTTCACCGAGCATCCTCCACCAACGCATTCTCCATTCGGAATTCCCTTCCAGATGCCGTGAAACCTGCGCGGAACCGGCGTAAAATCATACTGGCCGGGCCTGCTTTTTCCGAGAATGACTGACCCCTTACGAGTCTGTCTTTCAACTTCCGGAAAACTTTCCGTATTCCGCAGCAGCGCCTGGAAATCGGGGAGGCGCTTTTTTATCTCAGAGACCACACTCCCCGGGATCTGCATTCCTCGCGGAAGGAACGCTCTGGGATTTGAGTTCATGGATTTCACCGTTTCGAAGATGAGATCGGGGTCTCCACTTCTTAGTAATGCTTTTGTGTCTTCCGAAGTGAGAATCGCGTGGGCGTAGTGTTCGGATAAGATCCTGACTTGTTCCGAGGACCTGAGATTTTCAAAATGCCGGGCCTGCGCTTGTTGCCGCTGACTTCGGTTAAGTCCCTCGAGGTTGAGAGATCGTTCAGAAGTCTCGACGATATTTGTGAGGCGAAGGATCTCAGTATCTCTTTCCACATTTCCGAGTGGCGGACCGAGGGGATTCCCGCGGGCATTCTTTAAAAGACTTTCCGGATCCCAGTCACTACCGAGTGCTCGTCCATAGCTGACAGTGGACGACTGAACCGAAAAAGGTGCACCCGTACCCGTAGTCTCCCAGAGCCGCTGAGATAATAGTGGGGACTTCTGTGAGAGATCCTGAAGTTGATTTAAAATGGCATTGAAATTGTCTCGCTTCATCTTCTCAGGTCCCATGTAGGCGCTGAGAGTTTCGAAGTATTTTTCGATGGCATTTTTATCATTCAAAAAGCTTTCTAAGTTCGGGTGCCTGGCCACGACCGCATCCAACTCTTGAAGAGAGATCTGGTTCTCAGCATCTGCCGAGACATGAGCCGCGAGTCCCATGAAGCTTAGACAGCATAGTAAAAGGACAAGAAATTTTACGCGAAGGAAGAGACATTTCATTGGGAAACTTATCGGTTTTATTCGCTTTGTGATGAGTTTGATTAGGGAATCCGACGGATACAGGCCGGTATGGTGTTGAATGGCTTTATTTATTTCTAAGTATTCAAAATGTTTAGATTTAGAACGAATCCTCCAAATAAAATAAGCCTCTAAAGATCAACAGTCTCAGGGGCTTTTTCGTTTTGGGACCTTTGAGATGAAATAAAAAGATAAAATTAAATTTTAAAGCAAGCTTTGTAATGTCATATGCTGCGCATAGAAAGACAATACAAGAGCTCAAGCTGTCCCCCTTGAAATGTTAGGACAAATACGATGATTTATAAAAATGGATTCAAACGCCTGTTGTCCACCTCATTGATGGGCTACGGACTTTTGATTGTCGTTGTGCCATTGCTTACAACTTTAGTCTTAAAACACTATTTCTTCGAAACGAGCTATTACGATTTTATCAGAGTCTCATTCGCAACCGCGATTCTCGTCTTCATCATTTTCATGGCGTACAAAGTCATTTCGAATAGAGAAAATGAGATTTTAAAGTACCGTTCAGAATCGATTTTTGTCATCAATCAAGATGGGAATATTATTTTTTGCAATGAACTTTCTCTGAAACATTACGGGATCGGAAATTTATTAGGAAAGCATATTTCCGTCGTCGCTGACAGTGTTGTTGATGTCAATGGCCAGCCATTAGTATCAGGACCAGGGCGCAGGGCCTTACAAGGCGAAGTTGCCACCGTCATCATGAAATCTCTCATTACAGGGCGCTGGATGAGTGTGACGGCAAATCCCGTCTTTCATAACAATATTGTCACGCATGCGATTTGTGTCATGTCAGATATCACATCCTCTAAAACGAAAGAGCTCGAACAAAAGCAGATTATTGAAGAGCGTGAAAAATTTTTCGGCATGATCACTCACGACTTGAAGACTCCTCTTATGTCCATGCGGTTATGCGCGGAAATGCTGCGCAAGCAGATGAGCGATAAGACCCAGTTAAAACTGGTCGAAAGACTTCTGCTTAATGGCAATGAAGTAAATTCACTGATCGACGACCTTTTAGAATTAGTAAAAATCCATGCGGAAAAGGTTCCTATCGTGAGATCAGAAGTTCCCATGAGGAAGTTGATCGATGAGTTGGTGTCCCTCAATAGTGCGCTTTTAAAGTCGAAAGACCTCCACATTCTCACTAGCGTTGAGGATATTTCATGTTTTTGTGATGAGCGAAGAACGAAACAAATCATCAATAATCTTATCTCGAATGCAATTAAGTTTTCCCCAGCGAATGGCTCCATAAAAATCAACGTGTCGGCGAGTAACGAGTTTTCCACTTTTAGTGTTGAAGATTCAGGCACAGGAATTGAGGCGGACCAGCTAAAGTCGATTTTTGAGCCGTTCACACAAGCTGCTAGTAATGAAATACGGCTTGGTACCGGTCTAGGTTTATCCATCGTGAAATATTTCGTAAACGCTCAAGGCGGAAGCACATGGGCAGAAAGCAAGATAGGGGTTGGGACAAAAATGTTCTTTACTCTGCCGATGGCTCGGAACCCTCTGTCATGAAATCTATCCACAATCTTTTCTTGCTTCTTCTTCTGATTCTTCAAGCTTGCGCCTCCGGCCCTCAAGGTAAGATTACAAGTCCGCTTAACGCCCGCTCTGAGAACCTCGTCATTGTCACGATCGATGGTATGCGCTGGCAGGAAATCTTCGGAGGGATGGACCAAGTTCTCCTGACGGATAAGAGCTATACCAGGGGAGCAGACGAACTCATCAAGACCTATCAGGACCAGAATAAAGAACGGGAGAGGGAAAAGCTCTTCCCTTTTATCTGGAAGACCGTGGCGAAAGAAGGTGTCATTTTTGGGAACCGAAATAAAGGTAGCCTCGTTGATGTGACGAATCCCTCGCTGCTTTCCTACGCTGGATACAGTGAACTCTTCACGGGATTTGCCGATCCGAGATTGATCAAAAACGAAGAAATTGATAATCCCAACGAAAATATTTTCGAGTTTCTCAGTAAGCAGGAACCTTACAAAGGGAAGGTGGCGGTGTTCACCACTTGGCACGTGTTTCGTGGAATCCTGAACGTAAAACGAAGTGGCCTCCTGGTAAACACCACGAAAGATGAAATCAATTTCCCAGGTGAACAGTTTAAGCTGCTCAATGACCTTCAACGACTAAGTCCACAACCAATCGGTTATCGTCCTGATATCTTCACTTACGGAGCTGCCCGTGAATACCTGAAGACCCATCGACCTAGAGTTTTGTACATTGGCCTCGATGAAACCGACGATATGGCCCATATAGGCCTGTATGAGCAGTATATTAAAAGTGCTCACGCCTCAGACGCGATGATCGCTGACCTCTGGGAGACTCTTCAATCGATGGAGGAATACCGGGGCAAAACTACTCTGGTCATCACCACTGACCATGGGCGTGGAGGACTAGGAAAGGCATCATGGATGCAGCACGGGAACTTCGAAAAATATCCGCTTTATTATGTGCCAGAGTCAAATCAGATCTGGATGGCGTTTCTGGGACCTGGTATTCCGGCCTTTGGAGAGGTCACCGGAGGTCCAACAATTTACCAAGGTCAGTTCGCGGCGACTGTGACGAGAATCTTAGGGTATGACTTCAAGCCTAATCATGAAGTTAAAGAACCAATTGAGGCCATCATTTCGAAAAAGGTTCGGTAGTATGACTTTCAGGTTCAAGTAGGATATTTTGCAATTCAGCCAAGGAGTTACAATGAAATCACTATTCGTAATATTTTTTTTCGCAATGTCGGTCTCTGCTAAATCTCTTCCGTCGAAAATTCTATCTGTCGGCGCGATCACAATCAACGCCTGCCAGGAAGCAAAGATTCTCGCCGATTGGTATGCGCGATTTGGTATCGAGCTGACTGAATATGGTGGGATCTATTTCGGCCAGATCGATACCGCTGCCGGTCCCTTTGTCTTTGGTATTCATCCTAAAAAAAATAATGCTTCAAAAATATGTTCAGGAAATGTATCGGTCACTTATCGTGTAGAAAAGTTTGATGAAAGTCTTATGTCTCTCAAGTCCAAGGGTATTATTCCTGTGAAGCCAATTGAAAACGATCCAGAGATAGGTCGCTTCGCTTACTTTAGCGATCCAGATGGTAACGAAGTAAAGATTTGGGGCAAATAAGTATCTTCGCCTTAAAGACACTCGTTTCTGTATTTCGTTTGATAAGAACCAAGTGATGCATGTAACGCTATTAAGTTTATTCTCGTTGAATCCCTCAAAACGATAGGCGAGACCCTGTGGACTTCCTGGCACAAGATATCCATTTGTCTAAAATAGTCTTCAAACTTTTCCAGCTTGAACTCTTCAAACCCTATGTGGTGAGAGATGTCTTCGATGTGATAAATATTGTCTTTGCATCCTTCTGACAAATTTCTACTTTCATAAATGCCTGTTCGAAGAGTTGTCATACGACTTCGTAGGGTTTCGATTTGTGGCACCAGAAGAGCAACGATAGTTGCATATTTAGGCTGGTGCTCTCGGGTCATTCCTCTGGCAAATGAAAGGTTCTGCTCTTTACGACCCAGGTCTTGGGCCAAATTAGATAATTCTGAAATTCTTGCCTCAGATGGGTTGCGGGCAAAAGAATTTAAAGAAAAAACTAAGCCTAGTAGAAATATAAACTTCATAACGAACCCTTGATAATTGAACGCGAACTAATATGATTGAATTTGCAATAGGTATGCCATGAATGCGTGAATCTACAGGGAGCTGGGCCTGGGGATCGATACGAAGTGAATAGAGTGTCTAATCTTTAAACAGATCGATGATGGTCCATTTTTACATGCTTCGCATGAATTCAGCTGGCCTTTGAGGAGACCGGAGTATGACTGCTGCTCACGAATTAAGGTGTAAGCTGAGACTTCGAAGCTGACCGTTAATTACTGAAAAACTTCCGCGCCATCAAGGCCTTGAATTTTGCACCAGCCGAATTGTCTGCTTCGCCCAGATAAGGAAATTTATTTGAGATCGCCCGGTAGGGAACTTTTACTCCGTCATTGCCTGCGGGAGTTTTTCCAGCATTGATGTAGTATCCGAAAAGCGAGTCCATGACGTCGTCAGTGAGTTTTCTACCTCCACAAGTCTGGTGAGCTTTTCCCGAGAGAATGGATTTTTCAATTTCTAAGAAGTTGTTTCCGGAGCACGGTTTACTCAAATCGATCACGAGAAAATCATCAATCAGCAAATTAACTAATTTGTCTTTTGCATCCGTTGACCAATCTTCCTTGCCATCCATTTTGTCATAGAAAATAATGTTGTTTGAAATTCTGGTTTTGTATTTCGGGATGGCACTTTGAGAATTATAGAAAGGTGCTTCGAGATTATAAAAGTCTCTAAGATCTTCTTTGTCGCGGGCATTCATCGTGACGTTTGTGATCTCGGGCCTTCCCACTCGGTCCAGTCGGCGTTTGGCCGACGTCGGGGTATCCTGAGTCATGGTTTGACCAGCGATCGCCAGGACATCAGAGTGAACGGAACCAAAATGCGCTTTCACATCAATCTCGAGCACAATGCTGAGAATATTGAGCTGATCCATCGTGTTCGCTGTCGCCGGAGGATTTATCAAGCCTTTATTGCTGGCGGCTTTTGCCCAGTCGGCATTGAAGAAAAAAGGATCGGATTTTTGACCGGCAAAAACCTGGAGAGTATTTCCTGGGGCCAGTGGCTTAACCTGATCAATTTTCGCTTTGGCACTGGTTCCTATACTGCTCTTGCATTCAACAGTGTGGAGGGAATGATCGTAGGGAGTATAAAAGGAACAAAAGAAATCAACTCCCTTACTCGTGAGTATCTGACTTCCTGTTTTCGCCTCACGAATCAGGATCTGATAATTTACTTTGTCGGCAAAGTGACCATTAGAAGGAACGAATGGGTATGAGTTAAGCACGACAGTGAGAAAGCCCGGCTTTTCCGGTGACGGAAAGGCAAAGAGATCAGTGATATCTCCGGCGGCGTGGCCGGTGGTGACAGGTCCATCAATGTGATCACTACCAAAAGAATTGAAAGTTAGAGTTAAAGCTAAAATTAAAGCTGCTTTCATGTGATCCCTGTGTTGAATTCAAGCCCTTTCTTCTCGGATACATCCCCATGGGACTTGAAGCTGAGATGTGATTTCTATCAGTTAGGCTGTGGCCAGAAACACATCGACTCTATTAGAGTTAACTTATGAAGCTCATCTCAATGTTCTCACTCTTTCTTTTCTTTTCACTAAGTGCCACCGCCACTGAGATCCCTTTAAGTAAATTGATTCCCAAATATACTGATGCAACTTCGAGTTTCGTTAAAATTGATGGACTGAGTTTTCATGTTCGGGATGAAGGCAAAGGTCCCACTATCGTTTTGTTACATGGGATTCTGGCCTCTCTGCAGACCTGGGATGGATGGCTTCCGACTCTTTCGAAAAAATATCGCGTAGTCAGGATTGATCTTCCCGGACATGGCCTTACTGGCCCAGATCCGAAAGGGGAGTATTCCATTGAGCGGATGACGAGACTCATTGAAATGCTTTTTAACAAACTCGAAATTAAAAAAGCTCATCTGGTTGGTAATTCTTTGGGGGGCTGGATTGCGTGGGAATTTGCCGTTCGTTACCCCCAGCATATTGAAAAACTTGTTTTGATTGATCCTGCTGGTTTTAGTACTGACGATGTTCCGTGGGTTGTAAGTTTTGCGAGGATTCCATTACTACCTTATATCGTCGCGGGAAACGCTCCCAGGTTTTTTGTGAGATATATGGTTGAGAGTGTTTACGGAAATCCGGATTTAATTACCGAAGATTCGGTGACCCGCTACCATGATCTTTTCCTCAGAGAAGGAAATGGTGAAAGTTTTTTTGATTTAGTCAGATCGCCCGTTACGAATAATTCGGCTTCGTTGAAAACTCTCAAGATGCCGGTGCTTATTTTATGGGGCGAAAAAGACGGTTGGATCTCATCCCAGTATGCACGCTCATTCCACACATCCATTCCTCAGTCACTTCTCAAGACCTTTCCACTTTTAGGACATGTGCCGATGGAAGAGTCTCCCGATGAGACGCTGAAGCCGACGCTGTCGTTTTTGAAGTAACTTTCTTTCTTTATCTTTTCCTGTGGTCGGTGAGCCAGATATATTTTAGGTTTGGCCATTTCAGGAGAAAGAGATGAGTACCAACTTAGAAAAAATAGAAAAGATGATTTATGTTATTCGTGGTCAGAGGGTAATGCTCGATTCTGATTTGGCAGAGCTTTATGGTGTGGAAACAAAACGCTTAATTGAGCAGGTAAAAAGGAATTCCGAGCGTTTTCCGGAAGATTTCATGTTTGTATCTGATTCAGATGAGTTAGAGAGTTTGAGGTCGCAAATTGCGACCTCAAACTCTGCAAGAACTCGAAATTACAAACGACGGACGCATCCCATCCTTTTCACTGAAAGTGGGGTTGCGATGCTTTCAAGTGTCATCAATAGTCCAACTGCCATTCAAGTGAATATATCGATCATCAGAATTTTTGTGAGACTTCGAAGCTTTGTGGCGCTGGAAAATGCAACAGACAAGAGAGTTGGTGCTTTAGAAAAAAATACGACAAAGCTCTTCCGGTTGGTATTTGAGAGACTTGATAAGGTGGAAGAGACAATTGCACCAAAGGTTTCACCGTCCCGAAAGAAGATTGGTTTGTAAAAATAACAGGCCCGGCCCAGTACCACCCTTCGACGTATAAAAGCGTGGTACCCACTCCCCATTACAAACGGGGATAAAATGAACTCTAAAATTGCGCATGGACTGGTATTTGGTATTCTTGCGATAACTGCTGCATCGGCATTTGCATCCCCCTCCAAAGAACTATCCTGTCGCTCGCTCAAGGGTCAGAAACCTGAGATCTCGTATCATTCTGTGGAAGATGATGCGCAGGCGTGGACAGTAACGGCCGTCATGAAAATTGACGGGCTTCGCGGAGAAATGAGTGATCAGGTCGAAAGCAATGATGCTGGTGGAGAGATTATGATTTCGGTTGGTGAAAATTCCATCAGTGCTTATGCCAACCTGACTTCTGATGATAGTCAAAATATGTCCGCGAATCTTGATTCGATTTTCAACACGGTCAAGATGACGAAGGGAACTAGTGAGCAAAATGGCTCGGCGAAATTTCAAGCACGCATCTCTGGCTCAGTGTCAAAGGGGAGAAAGATCAGATCTTCCAAAAATGATCTAGTTGACTGCGTCGTCAAATGGAACAGTTCAAAACCTTGATGTAATCAAAATTTTAAATTCCCTGCGGCTACGTGTCTCCCTTTTGAGGAATTCAGCGTGATAGTTATTGCGGTGAACTCTTTAAGGAGATCCGCATGAAATGCAGCAGACTACTCACCATTTTTTTTTTCATGATCTTTGCCTACTCAGCGTTCGCCTCCCACCGTGCCAGCGTTGCCATTGTCGTTGGCGGAAGCCCGTGTAGCGGTGGTCCTACCGATTGCCGACTTCTGAGAACTTCAGGGAAGGTACTGATTCAAAGAGATAATGGTGTGCTGAGAACGGTCACTCTCAGCAACACCGGTGTCACCCACATCACACTCATTCCCGCTCGCTACAAATTCCGCTTTGTGGTGATAGGTCCGGTAGGAAGCAGTGAAACCGTCGAGCAGGATATCAGAAAACTCAGCACAGGCAGTAACCTGGTGACGATAGAGACGGATACGGGAATTCGCTGAGGAGTGTGTAGGAAACTGCACACATTCTCCAACTTTTCATGATCTTTAGCTGTCTATGATTCCTTAGACTCTAGATATCATGAAAAATCTGAAGTCAATTGTCTCGGTCCTGATCGTTCTTGCCTCGATCTATCTCTGCCAGCATGTCATTCAGGTTTCTCTGATCAATCAGAATAACAAGAATGATTCGGCCGAGCTCAATCACATCAAGTACGGTTTATTCAGCGTCGATACCTGGAAAAAACAAATCTCCCTTATCGTCGCGGATGAAATCAATCATCTGGCCCTTACCAACAGAAATGAGTCCGATCTGAAGAAGATGGTTGAAACTCAGCTCTCTTTACTGATCGACGGGATGGACGCCAAAATCCGTAAGGCCAATAAGGGGTCGACCAAAGGCTGGATGAAGCAGGCCTTCATCAATACCTTTGTGGACATGAAAGACATTAAAGCAGGAATTCCTGAATATGCCGACGCTCTCATCGTTGAGATGACAAAAGTGAAGAGTGAGGTGCAATTCAAGGGTGTTCTCATAAAACGAATTGAGAATTATTTTAAAGATTCCTTTGATACGCAGGATATTTCAAAGTTACAGACGATCCTTATCCGCAGCGGTGCCCCCACTGTTGAGGAGGCCCGGATAAAAATTGCAAAATCGATTCAATCGAATACGGAAATCGTCTATCGGGAAACGATCCTCCTTATTGTCCTCGGAATTATGCTTTTTGCTCTCTGTGGTTCGGGCCGCGAGCCTCTGACTTCTTCACGCTATTTTTATCTGATTATTTTTCTGGGAGTTGTGCTCATTGGCGGGGTGACCATGCCCATGATCGATATGGAAGCCAAAATCTCACAGATGAAATTCATTCTGCTGGATCATCCGGTGCATTTTGAAAATCAGGTTCTTTATTTTCAGAGTAAAAGTATTCTCGATGTTTTCTGGATTATGATCACCCATCCCACCCTCGAAATGAAGTTCGTGGGCATACTGATGGTCGGTTTCAGTATCTTCTTTCCCTTCGTGAAAATGATCTGTTCCCTGCTGTATTTTTATGATCTGAAGGGTCTTAGTCAAAATACCTTGGTCAAATTCTTCGTTCTGAAGTCCGGAAAATGGTCTATGGCCGATGTCTTCGTGGTCGCCATCTTTATGGCGTTTATTGGTTTCAATGGAATCATCTCCAGCCAGTTCGGGAATCTCAGTACCGTAGGAGACGACCTGGTGGTTCTGACGACCAATGGGACCTCTCTACAGCCGGGATACTACCTCTTTCTGACCTATACGCTCCTGGCGATGTTTCTTACGGGCTTTCTCACCCGTAAACGCGATTGTGCTTAAAACTACACACATACTCCATGCCTGCACGAAGTTTATCATCCGATAGAGACTTAAGATGATTAAGTGTTCCTAAACTATTCTAAGGATTTTTATGTTGAGATGGACTTTGATATTTTTTATTTTTTCCCTGATCGCTGGCTTTCTGGGCTTTGGCGGTCTCTCGCATGCTTCTGAAGATATTGCACGTGTCCTATTCTTTGTCTTCATCGTTCTGTTCCTCTTCTCCATGATCAGTGGACTCGTCAAGGGCGGGGGAAAATCATCCTCTAAACTCTTATAGTTTTTTTAAACTCAAAACAAAGGTTGTCACATGAATAAGCAAGAAATCGCAGGTAACGTTTCAAAAATTTCCGGCAAGATCAAAGAAAAGGCCGGAGAGTTAATCGAAGACGAAGGTCTTCAGACAGAAGGGAAAGTTGAGTATCTTTCCGGCTCTTTGATGGAGTATTACGGAAAGAAAAAATCCGAAGTTCTGAAAACGATCAATGGTTACATCGACTCATTCACTAAGCCTGCAAAAGTTAAAGTCTAATCTGTTACCGGGTGAGGCGAATGCATCACCCGGTGCTGTCACTACCAGGAAGGTACATGAACAAGTTTTTTCTTATTTTCTTTATGTTACTTATTTCGACATTTGTGTGCGCCCAGGATGATTTAAAAGTCGAGGGGAGCTGCAAAGGTCAGTATCGCGGAACCGACATCAGCTTCACCTACTATTCAGCTTTTGATGGCTGTCAGAAAAAATCTCCAGCGGCAATTTCATTTACCTCACGGACTTCTTCCATGCTCAAGGGCTCGAGGTTGATCAGTGGGGGGATCGATAAGTATACTTTTAAGGCCTATTCGCTGGAACTGAAAGATTCGACCGGAAATAAAACTGCGATCTTTACATTCCGTGACGACCGCAGAATTCGGAAATCAGTAGTTCTTCAATGTGAAGTTTTTGACTACGAATATTCAGACTGCAAATAATCAGCTGATGTAAGTCTGAATGTTTTTCACCAGATTATTCTTACTTATAGGCTTAATGAGAGCATCGTTACAACCTGACTTGATACAACGATCATATTCAACTTTTGTCGTATAGGCCGTAAGGGCAATGATCGGACATGTTCTGCCAAGCTTTCTGATATTCTCAGTCGCTTCAAGACCATCCATCACCGGCATCTGAATATCCATCAGAATCAGATCGTATTCATTCTTCTGACACAGCTCCCATGCTTCCTTTCCATTGCTGGCGAAAGTCAGAATGCATTCTGTGCCTCGTAAGTACATTTCCACCAGAACGAGATTGTCACGGGCATCATCGACGGCGAGAATCCTTAATCCGTTAAAATTGGCGGAAACTTTTGTTCCTTCGTAAGTGGACTTTCTGAGAGCAAGCGGAGCTATTTCGGCGTTCTTCGATCTCTCGAGGACGACCGTGATTTCAAACTCTGTAGAAACCTCATCGGAACGAAGGAGAACAACATCTCCGCCCATCGCCTTGGCGAGCTGCCTGGAAATCACGAGACCCAGACCCGAACCACCGAACGTTCGTTTCACTGAAGCTTCTGCCTGCCCGAATGGTTGGAACAAACGCTGTGCCTGTTCCGGAGTAATCATCACACCCTGGTTTTTTACGACGACACTCAAGCGGTCATGAGTCGTAGAAACGGATTCAATTTTTACTGTGACGTTGACTTCACCTTTCGAGGTGAACTTAATGGCATTTCCGATAATATTTGAAAGAATCTGTTTCATCCGTGTAGGGTCGAAGAGATGGCCCTGTTTATGAAATTCCGGTTGAACAATACAAAGCTCTATCGCTTTCTCAGCTGCCTTGAATGAAAGTGTAGATTCAATGTCTTCGAGAATTTCTTTTAACGAATAGCTCTGCAATTCCATCTCAAGATGACTGGTTTCAAGCTTAGAGAGATCAAGAATGTCGTCGATCAGCCTAAGAAGGATATTTCCGTTTCTCCTGATGGATTCAGCGAATTCATCAATCTCGTCTTCTGGAACTTCACCCTTGGCAATGAGATCAGAAAATCCCATCACTGCGGCCAGGGGAGTGCGGATTTCGTGAGACATGTTGGCAAGGAACAGAGATTTAGCGACACTTGCGGCTTCGGCGGCAATCTGGAGTCGTTCCATTTCCTGCAATTGAGTTTGCATGAGTCGTTTTTGTTTCTGGAGCTCCACGAACATCCGTACTTTACTCCGGACGATTGAGGGATTGAGAGGCTTGAACAAAAAATCCACGCCATCCGTTAAATGGCCTTCGAGATCGATATTGTTCTGATCATCCGTTAAGAAGATCATCGGAAGATTTTCGTAATGTTTTACATTCCGGATGAGTTTAGAGAGTTCAATTCCGCTCATTTCCGGCATCTGCATGTCGAGGATAGCAAGACCATAGTCATGAATTTTTTTGACGGCTTCAAGAGCGTCGTCGGCGCGGAGAAAAGAATGGATTTCGACGTCATCATTGGCGATCATCCGACTCAAGGTCTGAATGTTCTCAGGATAATCATCGACGACCAGGACTTTAGTTTTTGTCGGCATATATCACGTTCTCATACTTAGAGATTTAAGGGAACGCTTAGGCTCATGAGGTAGGAATTGTTTCGGGCGCTCTGCTGACCATCGATTGTCTGATATTCTAAGTCTAGATTGAGATCACCCTTGAGTTTGATCCCCATGCCGACTCTGTGACCATTAAAACCACTGGCCTTAGAGTCCATGATGTAATCTTTTTGCATATCCATGGTTCTTCCCTGACTGAGTCCCCCCCAGAGGCGAAGACCAATTCTGCTGGGCAATTGTATTCCAATGACTGGACCATAATTTGAGTAAGAAGGGCCGGTACTATAATTAGCACTGACTCCAACGAAAGCTCTTTTTAAAAAATGTATCAGTTTGCGTGTTTCCATTTTTACGATCTGGATTGCAGAAAGTTTCATAGGATAGGGGACGATGAGGTGCGACTCATGCTTCTCGAAATTCACTGCAGTGTAAGTGGCGGAAGGAGCAGAGGTTGAAAGGAAGACAAGGAAACAAACGAGCGAGATTTTTAACATGGTTTTTCATCCGGAAAAAAAAGCGGGGCCGTCCTGGCCCCGCGTGAAAAACTAGATCGCTTGATTTGGTTTAATCAGAATGTCGACACGACGGTTCTGTGTACGGCCTTCTTTGGTTTTGTTCGTTCCAAGGGGCTTCGAATAACCGTAGCCGACAAAACTCACTGAGTGAGTTCCGCGGAAATCATCTGAGTTAAAATACTTCATGACAGATTCAGCTCTGTTTTCAGAAAGTTTCTGATTAAGTTTAGCTGCGCCCACACCATCAGTGTGACCTTCAACCGTAACTTGACCGGGACCGAAGCCTTCGATCACATCTTTTACTTTCGCGAGAACCGCGAGAGATGAGGCCGGGAGATCTGAACGGCCAGAAGCAAAGTTCATCGACTTCAGGCGAATGATAAGAAGACCATCCTGTCTGTAGACATCAGCTTCTGATGAATCGAAGCGGGCAGCAGCAGCTTTGACCGCTTGCTCATCCATTTCGTGGGCCTTCATTTCTCTGTTCTCTTCCGCTGAAGAAGCAAGGACAGTTTCCTGGTCAGAAATAGTTTCATCTTTCTGCTCAAGAGTTTTTTCCTGAAGAGCAATCGTCTGATCTTTTTTCGCTGAATTTGCGATCACGACAGATTTCGCATTGTCTGAATTCGTAAGAGCGATATCCTTAGCTTCCATGCTGACAGCACGTTGCTCTGGACTCTGGTTGCGGGATTTTTTCTCAGCTTGAAGGAGTCCGAGAACTCTTTGAGCGCTGATTGTTGCCTGAGTGACGGCGGGAGTAATAAGAGCAGAATTATGTCTGTCAGTTTCGATGAGCTTCTCAGCCGCATTGAATTTTTCCTGAGCAGTTTCCCATCCTTTTGGCGTAATGGTGTCGGCATTTTTTGTTTTCGCTTCTTTCATGAGCTTCGTGACATGTCCGAGATAGTTCTCTTTCATGCTCGTGAGTTCGAGAGCGAGGTAATCAGATTGAAGCGAGCGAATCTCTTCGCTGTTCATCGTGATTTTGTCGTTGTCTGTAATGCTGGTGAATTTCTTATCAACACGAGCAAGTGTTTCAGGATTTTTGCGGGCCCCGGCAGTAATCGCCATGGCACGTGCATCGAGAATGTCTTTCATCATCGTCTGAACTTTCTGAGCTTCAGCTGTTGCTTTTTGCAGATAAGACTTCGAGTATCCCAGAGCTTCAAAGACTTCAACTTTCGATTCATTGTCTTTTTGATCAGCTTTGGCTTCATTGAAATACTTTCTCGCCTTCTGAAAAGTATCAGGGGCAAGAACATCAACCTGCGCAGTATAAGCTTCTTCCATCGTCGTACTATGCATGCTGATCTCTGTAGCGGCATCAGATGTAGGGGAGATAGCGACTGGTTTTACGGTATGGGCACAGCTCATCATGAAGGTGAGAAGGCCGGTAGCGAGGATCGTATTCATTCGACTTTTCATGGTTCTCCTTAAGAGAGATTCGTTCAACATGCGGAATGCTT
>JBKJNQ010000061.1:0-48650 GCA_046593575.1 Bacteriovoracaceae bacterium | reverse complement strand
CTGGAACACCATCCGTAAACACAGCGACAACATCGGCAATTGGTGAATCATTAGATGCCAAGACAACAGTGTCATTCACTGAAGTAGATCCGTCTGTAGTCAGGACACCGAAACTATCAGTGGCCGATACAGAACCACTTGAAGCAACAACCGTTGGTTCGGTTACCAAAATGGTAGAATCACTTGCAGCAACCACAGTTGGTTCATTTATTGATGATGTAGTGGGGTCAGACAAAGTCGATACAACCGTATCAGAAGAGACAGTTGATGATTCAGCAATAACCACAGGACTGTCCAGAACTGGAACTCCATCCGTAATCACAGCGGCAACATCGGCAATTGGTGAATCGTTAGAGGCTAAAACAACAGCATCGATTACTGCGGTAGATCCATCTGTAATTAGCACACCAAGACTTTCTGTGGGCGATACTAAATCAGTTGAAAGAACCGCAACTGTATCTGTGACTGGAATCTGTTGAATCGGTGCTTCAATGACCGGTGCGATTGGTGCTGGAACATTCATCGAGGTCGCATCGGGAGCAGCTATGCTGCCCGGAACAGTTGGATCGGTATTTTGT
This sequence comes from Bacteriovoracaceae bacterium, assembly GCA_046593575.1. Classification (GTDB taxonomy): domain Bacteria; phylum Bdellovibrionota; class Bacteriovoracia; order Bacteriovoracales; family Bacteriovoracaceae; genus Peredibacter. Next base: position 48,072 of record JBKJNQ010000061.1, on the reverse strand, counting down.
GATGAGGGATCATTTACATTTGAAGAGAGTGATCCGCCTTCGGCATCACTTAATCCCGCAGTTCCACCAGTTTCTCCACCCTTCGAGCACGCGGCTAGAAAAAAGATCATGAGGAATGTTAAGTTAAAGGACTTATTCATCACACCGCTGTTGTTAGAAATCCAACTACTTCTCGGTTAGTGTAAGGCCGTTCTAAACATTTGATTGAAACCGGCCGTGAATTGAGATTTGGCTAACTTACCCTAGAGGTATGCTTTTTAAGTGTTTGGAATGGGGAAACAGGAAATTGGCAGTAAGTTAGGTCCTGCCCACTTAATGAGGCTTGAGGATAACTTTGAGACAATTGTCCTCTTTAGCATTGAAGAGATGATAGGCCTCGGCGACCCGGCTTAAGGGGAGTGTGTGAGTGATGATATCGTCGAGAAAAACTTTTTTCTTCATGACGAGTTCCATGAGTTCATCGATATATTTGTGAACAGGTGCTTGACCACCGCGAATCTTGATTCCTTTCTCAAATAATTGTCCCCAGGGAAAATTGTCGTAAGATGAACCATAAACCCCAACAACAGAAATTGTTCCACCTCGACTAACCATACTGGCAGCAGTTCTCAACGGATTAATCGAACCCATCTGGAAATGGACCAGATCTGATGCCTTCTCGAAAATTGTTCGATCTGCTTCCATCCCCACGGCATCCACCACGAGATCAGCACCATACCCTTTGGTCATTTCTCTCACGGCTTCAACAGGATTCGTTTCCTGGAAATTGATCGTTTCTGCTTTGGCCGATTTTCTTGCGAGTTCTAGACGATAAGGAAGTTTATCTACTGCAATGACTCTTCCCGCCCCTCGAATCCATGCTGCTTTCATCGCCATGATTCCCACCGGACCGGACCCCAGAACCACGACTGTTTCGCCCCCTTTCAGATCACCCCAATCTATAGCACTCCATCCGGTGGGGAAAATGTCTGTGAGAAAAAGTACTTCCTCATCTTTCAGGTAGGAGGAAATTTTTCTAGGTCCAAAATTTGAAAAGGGGACGCGAACGTACTCGGCCTGGCCTCCGCTGTATCCGCCGTAAAGATCTGTGTATCCAAAAAGACCGGCTCCTTTTTCTGTTAAGAGGCCTCCTTCGGGTCCGTAGTTTGGATTGGAGTTTTCACAATGTGTGGAAAGTTGCTTCTCGCAAAAGTGACAATGTCCGCAAGCGATTGGAAACGGAACAACAACTCGATCACCTTTTTTTAGATGTCGAATTGCACTTCCTGATTCCATGACGACACCCATGAATTCATGTCCCATGGTCATCGGTTGAACTTGGGGAATGAGGCCATTGTAGATATGTAGATCGGATCCACAGATTGCAGTTGAAGTCACTTTCAAAATAATATCAGTCGAATTTTCGATTCGCGGATCGGGAACCTGATCGAAGGAAATTTTTTTAGGTCGGTGAAAAACTGCTGCCTTCATAGAATAAAGCTTCATCTCGTCTGAGAGAGGAGTCAAGGCCCAATCATTAAAAAAAAATTGATAAAAGAAATTCGCTTTCAAAGACTTAAGCTTTCATTAAGTTGTGGAAGAGGAGGTTATTGATTACTTTTTTACTCTTAGAGTTAAACACATGGAGCCGTGTACATGATTTACGCGCATCATCCCGGAGAAACAAAGACATCCATTAGCCGGGACAACGGGATTTTTTCCTATATAGTTTCTGGATTTACGCTTTTTCTTGTTCTTTGTTTACAGCTTTCATATCCCGCCACCATCGGAACAGGTTTTGTTTTGTTGTACCCTTCGATTTTTCTTATTGCCTGGTTCTACGGTATAAGAGCAGGAGCTTTTGCCCTGATAAGTTCACTCGTGATATTCATTACCGGAATATTGCCTCATGATGAAAGTCTATTTCTCGCGCCATCTGACTGGATAAGAGTAGGTGTCTTTTCTTTTACGACGTCATTTGTCCTTTGGATGATTCATCAGTCGAAAGAATCTGAATCACGATTAAAAACAAACCATGGTCTCTTTCGCACATCACTTAATAGTATCGGTGATTCCGTGATCCTGACTGACCGTGATCATCTGGTCATGTTCATGAATCCTTCCGCTGAGAATCTTACTGGTAAAAATCTTTTTGATGTTCGTTGTGAACCACTCCTATCGGTTCTGAACCTCGAAGGTGAAAGTCTTGGCTCGTTTACCCATGCTCTCCATGATGTCCTCGAAGGAAAAAGATCCTGGGAATCGAAAGGTCACTTTAAGCTTTTAAAAAATGATGGAAGACTCTCATACGTTGAAATTTCCTGTGCTCCTATTCGTATTGAAGACGGAACGATGGGATTGGTTATTGTTTTAAAAGATGTGGGGCGAATGCAGCAGGCGCTGACTTCATTAACTCAAAGTGAGGAGCGACTTCGATTAGCGACAGACGTTTCTCGTTTGGGGATCTGGGAAGCAAATCTTCTGACTAATCAGGTTGTACGTAACAGTAACCACGATTTCATTTTCGGCCATCAAGAACTTCTTCCTTCCTGGGAAATTCAGGACTATGAGGCTCGTTTTCATCCGGAAGACCGGAGCATGGTCATGGGACTTCTCCGCAATGCGGTTCACTCATGCGAGTCTTTTGTCAGTACGTTCCGCGTTCTTCATGATGATCATACTTACCGTTGGGTTAGTGCCACAGGGAAAGTTGAGTGTGGCCACAGTGGACAAGCGATCCGGATCATCGGAACAATTATGGATGTCACGGAGAAAAAACGCTCTGAAGACATGCTTCATGAAGCCCTTTTTTATCGTGACGAATTTCTCTCCATAGCTTCGCATGAATTAAAAACTCCCCTTACTTCGCTCAAGCTTCAGTCTCAGATGTTTAAGCGTCATGTTGACAGAAAAGATACTGAAGCATTCTCACCCGAAAGGATCCAGAGATTCATGGCAGAAGCCGACAAGCAGGTCAGTCGTCTCACGAGACTTGTTGATGACATGCTTGATATCTCGCGCATTCGTACCGGGAGGCTATCTATTTCTACCGAACAGGTTGAGATTTCAAATGTTGTGAAAGAAGTCGTTGATCGCATGAAACCTCATTTTACGAGCCTTGAAATTGAAAACCTTGAAGAAGGGGAAGTTCTTTGTGATCGCTTGAGAATTGAACAAGTTATTACGAACATCCTGAACAATGCTCTTCGCTACGGAAAAGGAAATCCTGTTAAAGTTGCACTTCGAAGAAATGGTGAAGCGATGGAAATCTCCGTTACTGATCAGGGTATGGGTATTCCGGATAACTTTAAAGATAAAATTTTCTCGCGCTTCCAGCGGGCCGTCCCGGCGTCGGAAGTATCGGGCCTGGGTCTTGGGCTCTATATTGCCAAACAGATTGTTGAGGCCCACCAGGGGAAAATCTCCGTCGCTAGCCAGCTCGATAAGGGGTCTTGCTTTACTGTTCAGATTCCTAAAGGGGAGATCGTCCTCCAATGAGAAAAAAGACTATCTCTTAGAGGTGGTTCGCGACAATTGCCCTTGATCCTTTCATTTTAAGAATCGCCACTCCCACCAGATAGAGGGCGAGTCCCATCAAAGAAATGGAAACAATTCCGTTCCACAGAGAGATGTCGAAACCACTCGTCTTTTCAAAATTACTTCTCATCAGCTGAAACAAGGCGACCATAGTAGTAACGAGAACGAATGCCATGGGAATGAGAGTAAAGGATAAGCGCTTATGGTTCTGGTGGAGCCAGGCCGAGATAACAAGCAGAGAAAGAGCGGCGAGAAGCTGGTTCGCTGCACCAAAGAGCGTCCAGAACTGCGCCCACATTCCTGATTCCGTCTGATGAAGAATAATCATCGATGGCATGATGGTGAGAAGAGTTCCAAAAAGTGCGCCGACTTTCCCTTCCATCCCAAGAAGTTCCTGTAAGAGATATCGTCCAAGCCTGGTGGATACATCTAGTGTATCAAAAACAAAAGTGGAAAACGCCATGGCACCAAAAGTGATAGCAAACGGCAGATGTTCTTTACCGATAATCAGAGTTAAAAATTCTCCGATACCTTTGCCGTAAATACTCCCAGGTTTCAGTCCCGTCACCGATTCAGGTGTCATGGTCATGATGATGCCGAGACTGATAAGGGCGACAAAGCCCTCGGCCAGCATCGCCCCGTATCCGACCGGATGAAGGTGTTTCTCATTATCAATCTGCTTAGAAGTTGTCCCGGAGCAAACGAGACCGTGAAATCCTGAACAAGCTCCGCAGGCAATCGTCACAAAAAGAAACGGAAACATGGATCCCGTCATCTTATCAAAATGAAATCCGGTGAAGGCCGGTTGAGCAATTTCTTTTCCACTGAAAAATAATCCAATCACTCCCAGGATGAGAACAGCATAGAGAACATAACCACCCAGATAACCCCGTGGCTGAAGGAGAACCCAAACCGGTAGAAGGGAAGCGGCAAAGCAGTAAACGCAGATAAGAAGCGCCCAGCTTACCTGATCCATCTGAAACCAATGGGAGAAATGCGTTCCCAGCCAGCACACAGCAAATGTCGCCGGAACAAAAATTAGTGTGTTAACCCAAAGGGGAGTTTTCAGAAATTTCTCAACTAAACCCAGGAGAATAGAAAGCAGAAGATAAGAGATGGAGGCCCAGGCGACAGCTCCACCTGGATGGAAATTAAGATTCAGGTTTTTCAGCTCTTCCGGTGAAGACACAAAGGAGCTTGCGGTAATGTCGGTGAAGGCCACAATGATGTAAATTAAAGCGACCCAGATAAAGAGCATCATCGCCTTACCGGCACGAGTGCCCAGCTGTTCACGAGTGATATCTGCAATCGAGTGCGCTTGATGACGGACGGAGCAGGTGAGGGTTGAGAAGTCGTGAACGGCACCGATGAAAACGACTCCTAATGTGATCCAGAGAAGTGAGGGCAGCCATCCGAACTGCTGACAAGCAACGATCGGGCCCGCGATCGGTCCGGCCGCAGCGATGGCAGAAAAATGCTGAGCAAATAAATAGAAGGGAGATGTCGGGACGTAATCCTTATCATCGCGTTTTACATGCGCAGGAGTTTTCCGGTCATGATCAAGATCAAACTGACGGGCGACCCAGCTACCGTACTTAAAATAACCAATGGTAATGAAGACGAGAAAGACCGTGGCAATGACAGGCAAGCTCATAAAGATTCTCCCGGAAGAATGCTTTAATTAGGGCCTATTATTTGTGGGAAGTCACGTCTTTGAGACAGGCGGAATCAAACATCACGAGACTTGGATTAGAGGCACGTCCAGAAATAAATGTCTTGAGCGCAGAAGCACCTTCATTTTCCCAGTACATGACACAATTGGGATTATTACAGTGTGCCTGATGAGTTGTATCTTCATGAGAAGAAATCATCGGAAGGCCATTGTTCACGAGACCAACGGCGTGGCCAACTTCATGAACGAGTGTTGATTGTTCAACGTAGCGCTTAACCACGGGAGAGGCATCAGAACTTTCCACAGTTTCTTTGAAGATCATCAGAGTTTTCGTGCCGGAAATATGGAGACCAATCACCTGAGCACCATTTGATCCTTCCGAGTGACCTTTCACAAAGAAAATATTGAGTACAGTTGTGTCCGTGGTTGACGGCTGCCCCATCGCCTCACCCAGGATGTTCATCTCAGCATATGACCATGTTGTCTGATTCTGATCCGAGAGCTGGGCCATTTCCGCCAGGTCTTTCGGCACGTAAATGGTTTTTCCCGGAAACATCGCCTTGAGATTCTGCTCGAGAACGGTCCAGACTTTGACTCCGGCCAATCCAGGAATTCCGTCAGTGAATGGCTCGGCCCCTTGCTCGTAGAAAACACTGATTTTCAGAGTCCCCGAAGCATAGAGCTGACTGATGTCCTGTTTCTGCTGGGAGGATTTCTTGAAGATTCGAAACTTCCCGCAGGAAACAGTTATCAAGAGGAGAGTGAGGAAGAGATATCTCATGGGTTTCTCTTCGGTAAATGGCGCATGAAGATTACCGAGCGTTTTCGTCAGAGGAGACGATTTTGCCTCTTTTCCCAGCACTGCTCTCAAAATGCTAAGATAGAAAGGTGAAAACTGATCTCACCACACTCGGATCATACGCTCAGACTCAGGCCCGTAAAATGGGTCCTAAAGAGCCGTTAAAAACGAAAGAGGCACTCGCTGGGGCCTCGGATAAACTGCTGCCAAAAAACAATCCTGATTATAAAATTGATCTCTCGTCAAAAGCACCTTCTTCATCAGGCCCAACGCTTCCCTCTCTGCCTTCAGTTCCTTCACTTCCATCGACACCTTCGCTTCCGGATCCTAAGCCGGAGCTCAAGGCTTCCGACTTTGTGAAAGAAGAAGTCAAAGCTGAGGCAAAAGAAACTGTAAAGGAAGTGGCGAAAGTTGAAGACAAAGAAGGCACGGTAAAAAAACCTGCCATTATCTTCATCAAGGGTCTCGATGTGCTGAGTTCCCCTTCAAAATCTGAGAGTGGTTACGCCGGAGTTGGGCGCCTCGCCGACAGTGTGAAGGGTTCACGCATCTACGGTTGGGATCAGCAGGATGAGATCATCAAAGAAATTAAAAAAGTCGCGTTGAATCAGCCCATCATCCTGGTAGGTCATAGCTTCGGTGGGGACTCCGCAGTGGAGATTGCTAATAAGCTTGATAGTCTCGAGCACAGTTTCCGTCCGGTTGATCTTCTGATCACGATGGATTCCGTGGGTTTTAATAACGACATCATTCCTCAGAATGTCAGGAAGCATCTCAATATCTTTGGTGAGAAATCCCTTCTTCTGAATGATGGTCCCCATGTGGCCCGTCGTCATGAAATGACGGACGTGAAAAATATCCTTTCGCCCCTTGAACACACGGATCTCGATGACGATAAGGAAAATCAGTACGAAATCGTCAAACTCATCCAGGAAACTCTCGGTAAGCAGATCAACTACAGCCCCTCAGGTGTGTTTCGCCTCGAAAAATAAAGATTTTCTTAGTATACTCAATCCATGAACGACATTATTGTGGCGGAAGATTCCGAAGAAACAGCAACACTCATTAAGTTTGCACTGGAGAAATCCGGATATAAAGTGCGTGTTGCTCAAGACGGTGTGGAAGCTTTGAGAATGATCCAGGAGTCAGCTCCCGATCTTCTTATTACCGATATCATGATGCCGGGTCTCAATGGCTTTGAGCTAATGTCGGAACTTAAAAACCTGAATCTGAAAATCCGAACGATCGTCCTTGCTGTCCAGAAATCTGATGAGGATATTATTAGAGGCCTTGGGCACGGAGCAGTCGATTTTATTCAGAAACCCTTCAGCCCGAAAGAAATGATCGCCCGGGTTAAGAGTGCGCTCGAGCGCTAGTTAATTCCTCTTCTCTTCATCTCGCCCCAGACTGAAGCTGATCCCCGATAATGCTCCCAGAGACCTTTCAGACGCCAGTAAGAGTTGACCTGACGATAGCCGAAGGTTTCGATGAGTCCGTAGAACGTCATCCAGAGAAGTTCCATGAGTCTCGATTCTTTCCGGAAGTAAATTTCTTCAATCATCACGGCCATAATAGTCATAAAAATCCCGAAGACAATTCCTATCAAAAAGAAGATCACAATCATTTCCTTATTAATGATACCGAACACCATCCCGCAGATCACACAGAACCAACTTAGAAGCTCAATGATCGGTCCCCAGAGTTCAACTAAGTAGTAGTAAGGCATTGCATACATACCCATCAATTTGTAGCGCGGATGAAAAAGAGATTTGTTATTAGCGAGAGTTTCCGCAAGCCCCCGGCTCCAGCGAACTCTTTGCTTCCCAAGAGTTTTCATATCAAATGGAACTTCGGTCCAGCAAACAGGATCAGGCACAAAAACAATCCGGTAATCTCGTTTCAAAGTTTCCCGGTAATAGCGGTGCATACGGACTATGAGCTCCATGTCTTCACCAAGAGAGGCGTGATCGTAACCACCGCAGGCAACAACGGCCTCTCGGTTAAAAAGTCCGAAGGCACCCGAAATCACCAGTGTTGCACCAAGAGCATTCCATCCGACACGTCCGCAGAGAAACGCGCGGATATATTCCACATTCTGGTACATCACAATCGGCTCGCGAGATAGTCGCTGCTTAATTACTCGTCCGTACTTCGTGGTTGATCCATTCAGGACGCGGATAGTTCCCCCCGAAGCGATGGTGAGATCTGGATCTTCAAAAAAAGGCAGGGCAATTCTTAGGAGAGATTCCTCCTCGAGAATGGAATCGGAATCCACGGCACAGATGATGGGATATTTTGCAACCGCAAGGCCCGCGTTGTTGGCATCGGCCTTTTTTCCATTCTCTTTATCCACCAGGATGAGATGCGGGTGGATCGTCGATCTCCACGTACTTTTGATGGTTTTATGCTTAACCCGAGGATCCTGAAAGACATCTTCCGGAACCATCTTGAAATTTTTGATCATCTGCTCGAGAGTGTCGTCTTTACTGCCGTCATTAATTACGATGATTTCAAAACACGGATAATTGAGAGCGAGAAATGACTTTACTGCCGCGACAATGGATTTTCCTTCATTGAAAGCAGGTGCGATGAGCGAGATCGCCGGGGCAAATGCCGGGGGAGTTGACTTCAATTCTTTAATAAGTAGCGGTGCTTTGAGGCGGGATTTTCGGATGTCTTTAAAGGCGAGGACCAGAAGCACCAGATAGGTGAGATTGGCGAAGAGAAAATAAGCGATGCTCGATTTAAAGAAGAATTGAATAAAAGGGACGAGGTACTCCCTCACGATTTTTCCCGGAGAAAATGCTGGGTCCAGGCGCGGACAAGAGGATCCGGATCGGCCTTGAAATCTTCACGATGAGAGCGGAAAAGATCTTCGTCGACTTCGTAGAGTGCTTTAAGAGCGGCAAGGCGAACACGGTAATGATCGGAATCCATTCCCGCTAAAAGGAAACTGATACTTCGGGGATCACCAATCTTTCCGAGTGCATCGAAAGCACTTTCCCGAAGATTCACTTCTTCAATCACTGCAGCATCCATAATGAACGGAACCGCTGCAATGTCTCTCCGGTCACCAAGGACTTTGATAATGTGTGGAGAGAGTTCACTCCAGTTTTTATCGAGAAGGGTCTGTAGGATAAGACTTCTGTGATTAAGAAGTAACCTCGAAAGGCATTCATAGCGGATCGACAGATCGATCCGGGAATTTTTTAAATGGGTCAGGATATTCTGAGCAATCTCCGGATCCCGCGCCATGGAGAGTGCTTTCATGGCATGGATCCGCACGTCCTTATTTTCATCATCCATAAGAAATTCCAGGTCGTGATTTGGAACAATCGAGCGCCACTGATCGAGTCTTACGATCGCTCCAAGGCGCTTATGCCAGGCGCGATTTCTTAAAAGTGAGAGATCGTGATCGTAGAAGCCGTGCCTTCGGTACAATGACTTAAGCGTCTCAAGACTCTGGCCCTTTGTAATAAAAAGCAGGTCAACAATTGCGTTCCGTAAAATTTTTCGCTGAAGAAGATCCGGAGCGGGAACTGGCTCATCTTCATCCAGCATGTGGCGAACGATGAGTTCGGTGAAAATCTTATGATGTCGAGTATAGAAAGCATCGTAGAAGCGGTTATAAATAAGAATCAAAGCGGTTATGACAAAGGCGAGGACCAGAATAAAAATGAGAATATCAAATGCATAAATCGTGGCCTTTACTATGGGATCAGTGTGGTGGATCCCCAGTAAGCGCGTTGTTCCCGAGATAATGTTAGTGAGAAACCTCAGGAGTACCTCACCTTGATCCGTGCCATGACCGTTTCATAAAGTGCCAGGGCCTTTCTGATCCGGTGAATGTCGCTGTCGCGTGATCCTTCTTCAAGTTCTTTCCCTACTTCGGATAAAACAGGAAAACCATACGAGCCTGCAGAACCGCGCAATTTATGTCCGGTTTTCTGGAGAGAGGAGTAATCCATTTTTTCAGAAAGAGACTTACACTCTCTTAATTCACTTCGGCGTTTTTCGAGATAATCTGGAATAAGTTCGCGAAGATCAGGATCAACTTTGAAAGAATACTCCCGGGTGTACTTGTCGACAGTTTCAAGAAGAGTCGCTTTCGCAATGGGTTTGGTGACATGGTCATCACAACCGGCCTTGAGACTTTTTTCTGTTTCTTCTTTAAGAGCAAAAGCTGTAAGAGCGATGACCGGAGTTCTTACTACATTACGGCTGTGTTCAAGTTTTCTTATTTCACCAGTGGCGGTGTATCCATCCATCACGGGCATCTGCATATCCATCAGGATCAGGTCATAGCGATTCTGCTGGAAAAGTAGGAGAGCTTCTCTTCCGTTTCTCGCTTCATCAATTTTCCAGTTATAGTTCTTGAGGAAAGATATGATGACCAGCCGATTCTCATCATTGTCGTCAACCAGAAGGATAGACAATCTTTCCGGGAGAGTGGCCTTTACCTCTTCTTTAATCACAAACAGAGGATCCGACTTTTCCATGATCGATTTTTGAATAGCGAGGAAAAGTTCGCGTTTCATCACCGGCTTGATGAGATAACTTCGGAATCCAAGTTCCCGGGATTTTGCGAGGTCTCCGGGGCGATTATCTGAAGTGAGCATGAGGAGGAGTGGGCCCTGAAGTGACGGATTATTTTTAATTGAATTAGCTACTTCAAACCCGTCCATGCCAGGCATTCGGCAATCAAGTAAGATCAGGTTGAAAGGAATCCCTTTGTCAGTGTGTTCTTTTATGAGCTCCATCGCCCTTTCACCAGATTCCGCTTCAGTCACCAGCGCCTCTCGTGCTTCTAGGATTTTTCTGAGAATCAACCGATTCGTCCGTGAATCATCCACCACGAGAACCCTGTCACCTTTCAGCTCCATCTCGACCGGCTCTTCAGAGAAGTTCTGATCTTTTTCCAGAGTCATGGTAACAGTAAATCTTGTGCCAATGCCGTAAGTGCTTTGGACTTCGACTTTTCCCTGCATGAGATCAATCAGACGTCTTGAAATGGAAAGACCAAGTCCCGTGCCGCCAAATTCCTTTGTGATAGAGGTGTCGGCCTGGGCGAAGCGATCAAATAATTTTTGAAGCTGCTCGGGAGTCATTCCTATTCCGGTATCCTGAACTTCGAAAATGATTTCGACTTTCCCCGGAGTCGTCAGCCCCGCTTTTACCGATAGTAGAATTTCTCCCCGGCGAGTGAATTTCACGGCATTCCCGAGAAGGTTCAGGAGAATCTGGCGGAGTCGGTTACCGTCACCTACGAAGTGATCCGGGAGATCATCACTCATGTCGACGGCGAGTTCCAGTTGCTTTTGATGAGCACGAAGGGCCATGAGTTCTACTGTCTTTTCGATCACAGATGAAAGTGTGAAGGAAGATTTATCCAGCTCAAAGTGACCGGCCTCGATTTTTGAAAGATCAAGAATGTCATTGATAATATTCAGAAGGCTTTCTCCGGCGCGGCTGAAGACCTCAACGTATTTTCTCTGATCCTCATCCAGACCCGTGTCCTTAAGAAGTTCCGCCATGCCCATAATGGCATTCATGGGAGTTCTGATCTCGTGACTCATGTTTGCGAGGAACTCGGATTTTGCTTTATTGGCGATCTGGGCAGTTTCTTTTGCTTCAACCATCTCCTCTTCAAATTGAATCTGGCGGGAGATATCATACGCGATACCTAAGTATCCATTGATCTCGCCAGCTTCATCTTTCAGGGAACTGATAGTGAGTCTGACGGGAAACCGAGTGCCGTCTTTTTTGATGTAAGTCCACTGATCAGCTTCCACAATTCCGCGCTTGGCCCGCGTAGTAAAGACATCAATACCTACCGGGATTGTCTCACCAAATTCTTTAGAAAGGATGGCGGCCATTGTCGCCATCTCTGAAGGATCATGGAAGACCGCGGGAGCTTTACCCATCATTTCTTCTTCTTTGTAACCGAGTAGTCTTTCAGCGGCAGGATTAAAGAGAGTGATGTGACCCTGATTATCGACGGCGATGAGGGCAAAGGCAGCTGAGTCGAGAATAGTTCTCTGAATTTGAGTCAGTTGATTGAGATCGGCCTGAATGTGCAATCTTTTTTTGACCTGCTTTCGCATGAAGAAAGATCCGACGAACAGAAGAGTGAAAGCTAAGACTGAAGCCAGAAAAATTAGACCGGCAGAAGTCGATTCTGATCGTTCATAGTCAGTGATTCTTTTCCCGAGGAGTTTTTCCTCATGCTCTTTCATTTCTCCAACATCGACAATCAGTGCCCGGATGAGCTTTTGTCCCTTACCTTGTTTAACCATCTCAATAACTTCTGGCTTTCGGTCATTTTGAATAAGTTCAATAGCGAGGTCTGAATAGATAATCAGGTCTTTCAGTTTGTCCTGAATGCGGGTGATGTTTTTCTGCTGGAGAGAATCATCTTTCGTATCATTTTCAATCTTGGCGGACACTTCATCCAGTTCTTTTCTAAGACTTATTATGCGTTCCCGGTATTGATCCTGCTCAGTAATGACATAGGCCCTGTTATTACTTCCGGTTTCCTGGATAAAAGTTTCAAGTTTCTGAATTGAGTTGATGACTCCCAGGGTATGGCTAACCCATCCAAAGGTGTCAATCTTTCGTGAGTAGTTGGTGTAACCCAAAACGAGAAGGGTAAAAAGAATGACAAGAAAACCAGATGCTCCGTAGCTGAGAAAACGGAGTTCGCGCGTCTTGATGCGCTTCATGAGTTTTTTCCAAGAATAAATCTTCTGAGTGAAGCACTTCTGGCTTCATCGGGATTTTTTAGCTCCGCATAGGAGTAGTGTTCACCCCAGGCGTCTCCAATCCAGGTTTGAGCAATCATGAATTCAGACTTTTCATCACCGGTGATTTCCCTCGCCTGATCCGGGGGAAGTTTGATGGCAGTACCCTTAGAAATATGGTGCCGGGAAAATAGTGTAATCCCATTTTCGTCACAGGCCTTGATTTCCACCTGAAGTTTAATCTTCGCCGGAAGTGCGGGTCTCAGGACCGTATAGGCGATGTCCCGCTTAAGAGTTTTTTCGTGCTGGTAAAATTTATTGATCTTACTTGCGATGATGTCTTCATCAAAGGGCTTCATAAAAAGATCCTGAAAGCCTGATTCCAGAGCGTGGGCCAGAAGCTCCGGTTCATGGGAGTCGGTGTAACCAAGAAGGAGAGGCAGGGATGGCATCGTTCCGATAATGTCAGCGAGCTCGAGATTCTGTGAGCGCTGGGCGATCGTGAGGTTTAAAAGAACCACCTGTGGTTTTATGTCGGTCAAATCTCCGGGCACAAGCTTCAGGTCAGACTGAGTGAAGACCTTATTGAAAAGTTCCTTCACAATATTTCCCATGACTCTTGCGGACTCTTTTTCCTGATCAATAATGAGTGCCGAGACAAAGCGTGCGATCATTGGTGAGTCCGTTTCTTGGCAAACTGCCGGACTGCCGAGGAACCTTCCTCATTAATTCCGATGAAGGTGATATCATTCAGGAAATTTCCCCCTGACTGATAACTTTTCAAAAGATGACTGGCACGTTGAGGAAAGCGGTTTAGATTTAATTTTTCAAATTCCGAAACACTCACGTTCAGGTCAATATCTGGAGTGAGTTTAAATGGGCCCAGAAGCTGATGGCCGGTTTCTCCCAAAGCATGAACTTTCGCCTCAATCTCAATTTCTGTGACAATCTCTTCTCCTTCAGCAGCTTCCCAATGGAGGAAGTCCTGATGAAAAAGAACCTTTTTGATCTTTCTTGTGAGAATCGCTGCGGTTAATGGTTTCAGTACATAATCAGTCACACCGAGGGCAAGTGCTTTTTTCACAGACTGAAAATCGTTCAGGGCAGAGAGAACAAGAATGGGAATTTTTTTTGTGGTAGCTGAACTTTTGAGCTCACGAATAAAAGCATAACCATCGATCGGTTCCATATGAAGATCAGTCAGGATCAGATGGGGAACCTGCGCGACCATAGGACGCGCTTCTTCAGGGCCACTAGCGGTCATGACGTGAAGGCCTTGGGCACCCAAAATTTTGGAGAGTATCTTCAGCATCTCCTCATCGTCATCGACGACAAGAATTGTCTTTTGTTTGGGCATGCTAAAAATTATAAAGGAAAATTTAAATTTTGAGAAAAAAAAAGGGCCCCGAAGGGCCCTTTAAAAACTTAGATTGTATCGACTACTTTCTTTCCTGTTTTTCCTGGATCGAGGTGATCCTTGAGGCTTCCGGTTTTTGTTCCGTCACCCATGAAAGACGTAGAGAGGCGACCGTAATAATCCGGCAGGTCGTTTCCGCAAGCGGCTCCACCGCCGTGAAGCTGACCGATTACCCGATGCTTGTCATCGAAAAGCGGAGATCCTGAAGAACCTGGTTCAGTTGTCCCTTTATCATAGTCAAGAACCCAGACGTGCGTTGAGTCGCCCGGTGAAGAAGTTCCGCCGTAAGCAGAAAGCTGAGTTGGCTTCGAAGCAAACGAAATGGACTTTTCATCGACATTCGGGTGGTGAATGACGGTGGTTGAAGTTCCTACTGCGCCAGTTGCGTCCCAGCCAGCATATTTCACGTTCCACTCAGGATTAGGGGCCTGATTCAGACGAACGATGGTGAAGTCAGACTTTGCAGCAGCTGCGAGGAAAGTTGAGCCTGTCTGGAAACTATCAAGTTTCCCATCACGAGCACCCTTACACTTTGACGTCTGGTAGTTCCAGTAAACAACCAGCGTCGGAGCTGCATCAACAGTGATCCGGCAGTGGTTCGCTGTCATAAACAGGGGAGCTTTATCGTTAGCAGTATTGTTCACCATGAAGCCAGTGCAAAAACGTGAACCACCGGTAGAGATAACCGCAACCGCGTTGATTTCATTTTCCCATCCACGTGAATCCGTACAAGCAACGTCGATGTTACATGAACCAGATTTCTGTGTGCTCTGGCCGAAAGTACGGAAGCCCTGACCGACATGAGCGAGTTTCAGAGAAACTTCGCCGGCAACAGCAGCTGGAACAGTAAGTTCGATGATGGCAGAGTCAGTCATGATAACCGGAGTCCAGAGCTCGCGAGCTGCATTGTTGTCAGCTGAAGTGAAGCTACGGATGAACTCAGTTCGATCTGCTGAGTAGATATTCAGTTCGGCACCTTCCGGAAGGTAGAACTCAGAGAAGCCAAAGTTCAGGGAAACCGCATTCGGCGCCTGGACTTCGTGGGTCCAGCTGTAGCTATTCCCGGATTTTTCAAATGACGGAGTGACATTCACTTCATGAGCAACGGCGAAGCGGGGAGCTACACCTTTCTGCTCGAAGCTGACTTCCTCACTATGGATTGCTTTCACATCCAAAGAATCAAAATATGACGTCGAAGCAGTTGCAAAGGCACTGATCGTAAAAAGACTGGTAACGAGCAAAAATTGTTTCATAGACTCCTCCTTGAGAAACACGTTATGGGGGCTATCATTCCAATTCTTGAGTAGGATTGGCACCTTACAATTACTCTCTTTAATTAAAGAAGAAATACCTGACGACGGTTGTCGAGAATAGACACTGGACGAAATCTTTGAAGGTCAATATAGTTAACCAAGTTAACTAATGGGATCCTGCTATGCTCGCCAAGAAACTTCTCGAAAGTCTTCCGTCGTCGATCCGGATTATCCGGAAAATGACTCTGTCTGTAGTCGATGGTTGCCTGACATTGCATCAGACAAGAGTCTTATTTCTCATTAAAGAAGGTTTGGGGCAATCGCAGATCGCTGATCTTCTTCAGGTTTCTCCTGCTGCAGTGTCAAAGCTCATGTCGCAGCTTTCAGCCAAGAATCTGGTCATCATGAAACCCGGTAAAGACCGTCGCTCGCTGGATATTCGTCTGACGAAAGACGGAACAAAGACGCTGACTAAAGTTCTGAGCGAGGTTGAAAAAAAGTTAAACAAACAAATTCATTTCCTTTCAACTGAAGAAAGAGATGTATTGATGAGTGGTCTCCATATTCTGGACAAACTCATGGGCCAAATAAAAGAAGGTTGAGTCTTATGCCGATTTTTTTGATTCTGAGTTTTCTCTTCCCGGTCTCGCACGCGTCGATATCACTGAAAGACGCATTTGAGGCGGCCCGCCTCAATATGGAGAATTTGAAGCGCGCTGAAGCAGTTCGCGAAGCCGCTGAGGATCGCAAAACCCGCGCTCGTGGTTACATGCTTCCGACCATCCGTGGTGTGGGTAACGAAACGAGAATTGACAGGCCCACGGCGCGGGGAGTGAACAGTGCCTTTATTCTGACTCGTCAGTATTCAGCCGCGATTCGCTTGGAACAACCACTCCTGCGCGGTGGCATCGTCGGTGGACTTCAGTTCGCCAAAGAAGAACTTCTCCTCACTGAATTCCAGAGAAATGCCTCGGAACTAACACTCTATCAGTTAGTGATTAATTCTTATTACAATCTCATGATGGCGCACTTTGATGCTGTTAATTTAAAAGAGCTCATGCGCCTTTCTGAGAATCGGGTGAAAGAACTTCGCTCTCGCACGAGTGTCGGTCGCTCCCGTAAAGGAGAGCTGGTCCAGGCAGAGGCCCAGCTACTGACGGCTTCAACGCAATCTAAGCAAGGTGATATTAATCTGGTCGAGGCGCAAAGAAATTTTGAATATTTCACAGGACTTCCCGCAGACGATCTTTCTCCACTAGCGGTGATGCCGAATGATCCCGGTTCACTTCCGGCCCTGCTGGAAAAACTCAAGGCGAGACCCGATATTCAGGCGGCTCTTCAACAGGTAAAAATCCGCGATACCCAGGTCTCAATTGCCAGGGGTGCTCATTATCCATCACTTGATTTTGTCGGAAATTATTATTTCGACCGAACCGGTATTCTCCGAACTTCCGAGTGGGATGCCGCAGTTCTGGTGAACATTCCTATCTTTGAAGGCGGCAGAACTCAGGCAACTGTTCGTGAGGCAATTGAGAATAGACGTGTGGCAGAACTTGATTCCAAGCAGGCCGTTCGCAGTGCTGAACGCGATCTCGCCATTCTTTATCAGAATTTCGTCGCGAGCGTAAACCAGCTTGAGACCATGAAAGACGCTCTCCAAAAAGCTGAAGAGGGCTACAAACTCAATCTCCGCGACTACTCTTACGGGCAGGCAACGAACCTTGATGTTCTTCAGTCACTGAATCTTTTTATTGATACAAAACGATCCTACGACTCGCTTCAGGCGGGTGCCCACATGACATATAAAAACCTTGAAGCTTCTACCGGAGTTCTTCCATGAGTCTTTCCGACATCTCCATTCGTCGCCCCGTATTTGCCTGGATGCTCATGGCCGCCATGATCCTCTTTGGTTATCTCTCGATGAGGAAGATGGGGATTTCTGAAATGCCCGACGTCGACTTTCCTGTCGTGAACGTGAACGTCATCTATGAAGGTGCCGCTCCGGAAGTGATGGAACTCGACGTCATTGATCCGATCGAGTCGGCGGTTCTTTCTGTTGAAGGGGTGAAGTCTGTAACTTCCACCGCCCGCATGGGAACGGCGAACATTTCAGTTGAATTCAATCTTTCAAAAAATATTGATGTTGCCGTATCGGAAATCGAAGCAAAGATCAATCAGGCGGCACGTCTTCTTCCTGATTCGATTGATCCTCCAACCATCTCAAAAGTTAATCCAGACGACCGCCCCATCATGTTCCTTGCGATCACTGCTCCTGATATGCTTCCGAAAGAAATCATGGCGTACACCCGCGACGTCCTGAAAGATAAATTCCAGACAGTCTCTGGTGTCGCCGACGTTTTTCTAGCGGGCTATATCGATCCCAATCTTCGCGTCTGGGTCTCCAATGAAGAACTGAATAAGCGGCAGTTTACTGTCAATGATGTGATCGGTGCGATCCAGGCCGAACACAAAGAAGCACCATCAGGATTCATTGAAGATCCGAACCGTGAGAGAAACGTCCGGACTCTTGGTGAAGCAAAAAACGTGGAGGAATTCGAGAGACTTCCCATCATCCGTCGTGGCGGAGCTCCCAACTACGTTCCGAGTTTTCTCGGGGACGTTGTGAAAGTGGAAGAGGGAATTGCCGACGTTCGGAGAATTTCCCGTTCAAACGGAAAAAATGCCATCGGCCTCGGGATCAGAAAACAGCGTGGAACGAACACCATGGCAGTTGCCGAGGGTGTGAAAAAGAAAATGCTCGAGATGCAGAAGGATCTCCCGAAAGGAGTTGAGCTCTACGTAAATTTTGATACGACGAAATTCATCGGAGAGTCCGTTCACGAACTTCAGTTCAACATGATTTTCTCGGCGATCCTTACGGCGATTGTGTGCTGGTTGTTCTTAGGTTCATTTGCGGCCACTTTAAATGTTATTCTCGCCATTCCGACATCGATTCTGGGTGCTTTCGTCATTCTCAAATACATGGGATTTACCCTCAATACATTCACGCTTCTCGGACTTTCGCTTTCCATCGGTATCGTCGTGGATGATGCGATTATGGTGCTGGAGAATATCTACCGGCACCACGAGCACGGAAAAGATAAAGTTCAGGCAAGTCGTGACGGTGCCAACGAGATTTCATTTGCGGCCCTTGCTGCTACTATTGCGATTATCGCGATCTTTTTCCCGGTTGCCATGATGGATGGGATTATCGGGAAATTCTTTTTCCAGTTCGGGATAACCATTTCGGTCGCCGTTGCTCTCTCGTTTGTTGAAGCGATTACTCTTACTCCGATGCGAACATCTCAGTTCATGGAAACCACCAAACGCCAGACCGGTATCGGCGCGGCGATGGATCGTTTGTTTGATCATCTGGTAAAGTTCTATTCAAAGATTCTTAGTATCTCTCTGGATCATCGTTGGAAGCTTCTGATCTTTTCACTGATCTTTTTCATCGGAACTTTCGTTACGGTAAAATACATACCAAAAGAATTTACTCCGGTGAAAGATACCGGAAACTTTATGATGCGAATGAAGGCACCTGACGGATCTTCGCTCATCTATTCCAATGAAAAAACACGCCAGATTGAGGCCTATCTTTTAAAACATCCTGCCGTGGCAAGATACTTTGTTGCCGTCGGGGGCTTTGGCGGAAGTATGGAACCAAATACCGCTAACCTTTTCGTCACTTTAAAAGAGCCGAAAGCTCGCGGGATAAATCCTAAAACGGGAAAAAATTGGTATCAAGCAGACCTTCTTAATGTGATCCGTGATCACTTCAAAGATTTTCAGGGTGCGAAGGTTTTCGTTCAGGATACTTCACAATCCGGTTTCTCAGCTTCCGGCCGGGGATTCCCCGTAGAGTTCACGCTTCTCGGAGGAGATTTCAAAGTCCTCACGGCGACAGCTAAAAAAATCATGGAAGACATGAAAGCGAGTGGAATCTATACCGACGTTGATACCGATTACAAAGAATCTGTGATGGAAATTCAGGTTTTCCCTGATCGCAATAAGGCAAAACAGCGCGGAGTCTCAGTTCAGGAAATCGGAACCACAATCAATGCCCTCATCGGGGGTGTGGTTGTCGGAAAATATTCTAAAGAAGGTCACCGGAATGATATCCGGGTCAAGATGGCCGATGCTTCCAGTGACAAGCTGGAAGATCTCAAAAAAATCTGGGTGAGAAATAACCAGGGGGAACTGGTAAAACTTCTGGATGTTGTCACCGTGAAAGAGCTTCCTGGAGTTCAGTCCATCAACCGCCGTGCCCGTCAACGAGCTGTGACCGTTTACTCTGGAGTTGCTCCTGGGAAATCACAAGGGGAAGCTCTGGATAATGTCCGAAAAATTGTAGGAGTCCATCTTCCTCCGGGATATACCCTGATTGAATCGGGTTCTGCTGAAACATTTAAAGAGGCAATCTCCAGCCTCATCTTTGCTCTTCTTATGGGTATTCTCATTGCCTACATGGTTCTGGGTACTCAGTTCAATAGTTTTATCGATCCCATTACCGTTCTCATGGCGCTGCCATTCAGCTTCTCGGGAGCTTTCCTTGCACTCTGGGCGATGGATCAGTCGATCAATCTTTATTCCATGATTGGTCTCATTCTCCTCATGGGAATTGTGAAGAAGAATTCTATCTTGCTGGTGGATTTCACCAACCAGAAAAGAAATGAAGGCATGAAAGTCCGGGACGCTCTGATGGAAGCTTGTCCTCAGCGTCTGCGGCCTATCCTGATGACAACTGTCTCGACTGTGGCAGGTGCTGTGCCGCTGGCCCTCGCATGGGGTGCCGGAGCGGAGTCTCTTCGCCCGATGGCAATTGCCATCATCGGAGGATCGATTGTTTCAACTGTTCTCACTCTCGTGGTGGTGCCAGCGTTTTATCTGATGATGTCGCGGGAAAGAAGACCTACGTATTCTGAAGCTTCAGATATTCGCTCCAACCCGGGCCTATCGCACCCATGAAGTGAATTTTCCCTTTGTGGAGAACCATCACTTCGGTGCATACCTGGCGAATCTGTTCGAGGGAGTGAGAAACAAAAATTGAAGCACCTGCGCTCTGGATAAATGAGCGCATACGGTCGGCGAGTTTTTTCTGGAAGAAAATATCCGCGCCGTCGAGAACTTCATCCAGGATGAGAATTTCTGACGGCACACTCGAAATGAGCGAGAGGAGTAGCCTCGATTGCATTCCCTTGGAGTATTGCATGAAAGGGATATCGATAAAATGTCCTAACTCAGAAAACTCAATGGCCTCTTCGACCATAGGTTTCAGATCTTTTAGGGTCGGAAAGAAAAGTCGGGCGAGAAGATAAGCATTTTCTCTTCCCGTCAGATCAGGAACGACACCGGTTCCGGTATCAAATATTGCCCGGACGTCTTTGGTCGAAGAGATTGTTCCCATTTGCGGCCTGATCATGCCGGCAAGACTCCGGCATAAAGTTGTTTTTCCGGAACCATTTGTCCCGATGATTCCGAGGCGCATTCCACGCTTGATTTCAAATGACATCCCATCGATCACGAAAAGTAATTCCGGCTGTCTCATCAGATAGTCGAACGGGTGAGTGAGGGCAGAAACGAAAACGTCTCTCACTCCACGGTGATGATAGTGTTCGAGCTCAAAATAGATCTTGATGTCTTTTACGGTTAAAAGAACTTCAGATTCGGAAGTAGAAGTCATTTCTCCTCTTTTTCCATACGTATAGTGAAAGAACCGCCATCCCCAGGGCCACAGCCATTCCTTTCAGGCACCAAAGGAAAAATAATTCCCATGATGGAAGAAGGAACAGACAACGGAATGGTTCAATCAGGTAGACAACAGGGTTCACATCAATGATCCATTGAAAGTGCGCAGGAACATATTCTCTGGGATAAAAAACAGGAGTTAAAAAGAAGAGGATACTCATGACAAAACCAATCACAAAATTGATATCCCGGTAGAAAACATTCAGCGTCGAGAGAATGAATGTCATAGCGGCCGTGCATAGAAGCAGGGGGAAAATGGCCAGAGGCAAAGCAAGAATATTGATAAAAGGCTGATCAGAAAAAAGATAAAATGGAAGGAGGATGAGAAGAACAGACGCCAGGAAATTAATAAAATTATCCAGAATCTGAGAGCAAAGAAGTACCAGAGGATTAATCTTAAATGAGCGCAGAAGATGACCGTGAATGATAAAGATGGGTGTTCCCATGTTCAAAGTAGAGACAATAAAAATCCAGGGAAGTAGTCCACCAAGAAGAAAGAGATAATAGTTAGAGACTTGCAGTTTCAGGAACTCTCTAAAGACGAGACTCTGCACTCCGAATTGAAGCAGGGGATTCAATAGAACCCAGATGAAACCAGCAAACGTCCGACGATAACGTGCTTTAATTGATGCCAAGGTCAGTTCTCTGACCTGGACCCAGTATTGTTCAAAAGTCATAGTTAAAGTGTAGTCTTAATCAGAATCTTTTATAAAGAAAAATCGGGCAGGCCAGAATAGCGTGCCCCGACAGGATTACTTAACTGAATTCGCTTTTTTGATTTTCCCTGCGATCACATCTATACGGAAAACAACTTCACCATTGGCGATTGTTCCGCCTTCATTTCCAAAAGCACAGTTTTTCGCTGACTCATCACATTTGTTCACAACCATACAGCTGTTCGGGTTACTTGCAATACTTGGAAGGTAATCTGTTTTACCCTGAATAAGGATCCCTTCAACCTGACCAGTTTTTGCATCAAATACTGCTGACCCAGAGTTCCCGTGGAAGGTATCAAGGGTGGTTGAGATGGTTGTGGCTTCAGAGTTTTTTGTCACTTTTCCGTTCGGAGAAACCTTTGTCGGAAGACCAGTAGGATGACCAATCACAACGAGCTCAGCCGAAGAACTGACTTTTCCGCTGTCACGGATTTTCAAAGGGGCGCGTCCGACAACTTTGCGGTCAAGACGGATGATGGAGAAATCCATTGTGGGAGAAAGCTGAGCTTCTACGATCGACTTACAGAGATAAACATTGTTGAGAGAGATATTCTTTGTGGGATTGGCAGAAGCCGATTTTTTATTGAAATCAAAAACCCAGGCAAAACTTTTGCAAACCTGCTCTGGAGTTGAAAAGGACTTGTAACAGTGACCAGCAGTGACGAGAAGATCAGGACCTACCAGGAAGCCAGAACAGATCGGTGCTACCGGTTGATCAACGAAGGCCTCACCCTGACAGATATTCTCCGCCTGACCCAGTGTTTTGAAATTTACGATCTCAAAAGTATTCGCAGCCGAGCCTTTCTTGATCTGGTTGACAGGAATCATCCCGGCCGTGGAGCCTGCGAGTGTCTTGTGTAGCGAATTAGTCACCTGATAGAGATCCATTCTATTATCAGTACCGTACACAACGTCGATATTCGGAGTACCTGCCATGGAGGCCGTGACTACGAAGAGACCTAACACCGCGAATTTAGACATTTTGTAACTCCTTCACGAGGGAAATATGACTGAGGTCGTTATGGCAAATGTAAGAAAGAATGCAAACTAACATAATCTGACAAACGACAAATATTTGACTGACGGGCCGGGCAAAAAAAAAGACCCGCAAAAGCGGGTCTTTGGAGAGCTTTGTTTGAGAGGGAAGCGAATTAAGCTTTTTTCGCCCACATATTACAATAAGCGGCCTCTTTCACGTACACAGGCTTGGCCTTCATCGCGTTTTGCATAGCTGGGAGAATACATTCACCAGCACCGGCACCAGCAGCAGCATTTGCTTTGAACTGTTTGCACGTTGAACACTGCTTACCAGCTTTCGCTTGCGGAGAAACTTCTTTGTATCCAAGTTTTCCCGGAGCCGCTGAGATACCAGCAGCGAGAGCTTCGTTGAAGAGACCAGTTGCTTTTCCTACGACAGAAGATACAGCAGCAAGAAGCATAGTACTCTTGAGAAAATCACGTCTTTTCATGTTCGGGCCTTTTGTAAGTTAAAAGAAAAAAGTTCCTTCATTTGTAGTCTGATTGTACCACAAAAAAAACATCTTTCTCAGAGGGAAAAACAGTGTAGAGAAGTGTTCTATAGTCCAAACTTTCGTTTGGATTATTACTAGACACATATGTGGTGTCCTCTTACACTTTAAGTATGAAATCACAGACTAAATCATTCACTTTTATTGACCTTTTCAGCGGCTGTGGCGGTTTATCTCATGGTCTCGAAATGGCGGGGCATCGCTGCCTTCTGGGTGTTGATGCTAACAAGGAAGCGATCGCGACATTCGCTGCTAATCATCACCATGCTGCGGTTTATTTAGGCGACATTAAAAAACTCTCAGACAAAAAGCTCAAGGCGCTTATTGGAAACAAATCGGTGGATATGGTCGTCGGTGGCCCTCCTTGCCAGGGCTTTTCTACTGTCGGTAAGGGCGAGGTTAATGATGACCGGAATAAGCTCTTTAAGGAATTTGTCAGGGTCGTGAAGATCACGAAACCGAAGGTCATTCTGTTTGAGAATGTGACGGGACTGGTGGCCAAGAAAAACGAAGCGATCATGAAGCAAATTTTTCAATACTTTGAAAAACTCGGCTACAACATGGACGCCAGAGTTCTGTCTGCCGAAGAGTTTGGTGTTCCGGAAAAGCGCCGTCGCGCGATCATCATGGGTGTGAAAGGAGGAGAGTGTCTCTTTCCTGAAACTTCTCACGGTAAGCGTGCTGATGCGAAAGTCGTGACTGTGAAAGATGCGCTCAGAAATCTCAAAGCGAAAGATGGCCGCGTTTATAATCACAATATCAAGCTCGCAGAAATTAAAAATGCCACGGATCGCGAGCGTTTGAAGTTTATCCCTGCTGGTTGCGGAATTCGTTATGAGCATGATGAGAAAAATTATCTTCCTAAGAAATTAAAATACGGAATTGACTGGGAAAAGCTTCGCGAGAATCGTTTTCGTCAGACGAGGCTTCAGCGCCTGCCCTTGACTGAACCAAGTCCGACCATCCTGACATCGAGAACCAGTTACTATCATCCGGTGGACGCACGCTATCTGACTCCCCGTGAAGCTGCTGCCTGCCAGAGTTTTCCGAACGATTTTATTTTTCATGGTTCCCAGACAGCGGTTTTCCGCCAGATCGGAAATGCCGTTCCACCCTTACTTGCAAGAGCTCTCGGTGAAACCATCAAGAAAATCAATTTTCGGAAAGGGAAGTTCGTGAAGAAAAAACTCGAGCCTACACTTTCCAAAAATGCCTTTCATTATCATGAGCCGACTTATCTCTAAGAGGATGCTATGAACCAGACTTGGAAGAAAGTTTTCAGCTACCGCATGCTTTGCTTACTTCTTCTGGGATACGCCGCTGGTCTTCCGCTTCTTCTGATTGGTTCCACTCTCCAAGCGTGGATGACTGACTCAGGCGTTGACCTCGGTACTATCGGCATGGTCTCTCTGATTGGTCTTCCGTATACGATTAAGTTTGTGTGGTCACCGTTCCTAGACCGCTTTAAACTTCCTTTTCTCAGCCGAAGAAAAGGCTGGATGGTTTTGTTTCAGGCCCTTATTGTCGGCACCATCTTTTTGCTTTCGATGGTCAATCCGAAAGAGCATCTTCTGATGGTCGGAATTATTTCCATGGCGATTGCTTTTTTCTCGGCGTCTCAGGATATTGCGCTGGATGCCTACAGAAGAGAGATCCTTCCCGATGAAGAATTAGGCTTCGGAACATCGATCTATGTCACAGGGTATCGACTGGGAATGCTCGTGGCAGGAGCCGGCGCACTCATTATTGCGGATCATGTTTCGTGGGATAGAGTTTATCAGATCATGGCGATTTGCATGGCCCCTTCGATTCTCTTTACCATCATCGCGCCCAAAGAAAGAACGGACATCGAAGCTCCGAAGAATATGCGCGACGCTGTCGTGGGGCCGCTCAAAGAATTCTTCACAAGACCTGGTGCCATCGTTATCATTTTATTCATCCTCCTTTTTAAAGTCGGCGATCTCATGGCCGCCAACCTCACGACCCCCTTCATTCTTCAGGCCGGGTATAGCAAGACTGATATCGGCACCGTCGCTAAAGGTGTGGGGATGCTTGCAACGATCTTTGGCGGTCTCCTGGGAGGAGCCCTCATGCTCCGGATTCCGATGAAGCCGTCGTTGGTGATTTTCGGACTCCTGCAGGCCGCATCGACTCTTGGCTTTGCGCTCTTGACCAGTCTTCCGGTTGCCTGGGGATCGCTGGCGCTGATTATTGGCTTTGAGAATTTTACTGCCGGCATGGGAATGGCGGCCTATGGTGCTTTCATGGCCTCGCTCACGGACAAGCGCTTCACTGCCACTCAGTACGCATTACTTTCTTCAGTCATGGGAATTACCAGAGTGATTCTTCCTGCGCCAACAGGATACCTCGCCGACGTAGTTGGATGGGAAATGTTCTTCGGGATCTGCACACTCGCAGCACTTCCGGGAATGCTGCTCTTGATTCCGGTCTTTAGATTATCTCGTCCAACGACAGTTGAGGCGTGATTGAATGCGCCGGTTAGTGTCTTGTTCTTCCGGCGTTTTCAGATTTCTCTGATTGTTATCTGCCACTTTGCAGCCCTTGAAAGTAATTTTTCTGCTGTCCTTCCAGGTATCAAATTTTTCCAGTGCTCCACCGTGCACGAGTAAGTTCGTCATCTCGAGATCGTTATTCATGATGGCGTAGTAAAGTGCTGGCCTATCGCTTTGATCCGTCTTCTGAAGATCTGGTTTGGCGCCCAAAATGAGCTCCACGAAATTTGTCTTCTTCAGTGTGACGGCGCGAATAAGGGCAGTCGTCTCAGCATGAGCAGGTCCATTCACCGAGGCGTTCAATCGAATCAAATTCTGTGCGAGCTCAAAACCTCTCAGCTCACTTTTGGCCTCAATCACCAGCACTAAGGGATTCAGGGATTCATACATATGAATGATATCCGGATAGAGATTCACGGCCTTCCTGAAATTAATCAAGTCAGCATTCATAAGAATATCTTTGAAGACTTCAATCGTTGGAAGTCTCTCTGAAAGACTCATGATTCCACTCAGAGTATTCCGGATCTCAGCACGATTGAGGGTTGTGGCGATGTCCAGTGGTGTTTGCTCGTCACTGTTTTTTAACTGAAGCACAGCTCCTGCGCGGATGAGAATTTTTGCAGCATCATCGTAACCATTCTTAATCGCCTTATGAAGGGCGGTGTCTCCCATTTCATCCTGCTGGTTAAGATCAGCACCTTTATCAAGCAGGTTTCTCATCATCGGAAGCTGGCCCCAGAAGGCAGCGATCATCAGAGGAGTTTGACCAAGAGATTCAGCGTGGAGTGATTTGAGGTCGGGACTGGCACCTTTCTCAATCAAGATACTGACGATGAGTGTGAATTTCTTTTTCGTGGCGAAAGTAAGAAGCGTGTCTCCATCTTCCAGCGGACGATCAAGGGAGAGATCCGGATTTTCAAAAATAACCAGACGAAGACTTCGGGTATCGTTTTCTTTTACCGCTTGTTCAAGGGAGATTTGGGCAACAAAGATGCGCTCGCTCACCGAAGGCGAGCTCTTATTTTTATTCGTCTCTGACGAACCGGTTTCTGCCTTCTTTCCACACGAACAAAAAATCAGTGCGAAGAAGAATAGGCAGCTCAATCTGAGCGGAAATTTCATAGAAGGTTAATGTACTAGGAGCCGGTGATAATAGGGGGGGAAGGGAAAATTTTATGCAGGAAAAAAGGGGGGCAATGCCCCCCTTAACTTACTGAAATCTTATTAGTATCTCATGTGTGGATTACGACGTGAAAGCTCGAGGAGCTTCTGCAGGCGCTGATCCTTGAGGTTTTTCAGATAAACCATAACGATACCGCCGGCCTTGCGACCAGTTGCCTGTTCGTTACCAACGAGACCAAGGAAGCCTACGTTCTTACCGTTGAGATTAACTCTCCAGTAACCAGAGATCCCTGCAGTCTCGAAACCGAAAGGCATCCAAACTCCGAAGAGAGTCTTGTGGAAGAAGAAAGATACGTCGAACTGCTTGATGCGAGTATCGAGACGAAGAGAATTCTCAAGACGTCCACCTGGGATACCTGGAACTGGACGACCGTCTGGAAGTGTATTGGCATCACCTACACCGATATCGATGGACTGAAGATCGTCAGCATCGAGATAAAGGGAAAGCATCATACCGCCATCAATGATATTGGGAGCGAACTCAATAGCTGATTCGCGAGTCTCAGGAATCGGAGCTTTAATACCAGCATCGATATCGAGTTTAAGAAATTTCATTGTGATAACAATTTTTCCATCGATAACGCTGAAGAATGGACCTTTGAATCCATCAATCTCCGGGAGTCCGCCGCCGGCCTGGCCGCATCCCTGAGCAACAACGATGGCCGCGCAGATAACTGCTGCCTTTAGTGAGTTCAACCAAGTCTTCATTCAAACCGTCCTTTTTGATATTGGAGCAAGTGCTTCCGCAAACATTATTTTCTATGGAGATTAGTTTAGCAACGGGTAGCAGAACTTTCCAAGACAGATGCATCAATTTATTAGATAATTTTTCGAATGAAAGCCACCGGCACGCTCTCGAAGATGAAAACCACTCATGATTCCCCGATAAAGTATGAATTGACGCTGGGCGCGGTGCAGTGTGATATCACTTCGCTTGTCGGAAAGACGATTAGTCTTACTTACTCAGGAAATATCTTCTGCCAGAACTGCGGCAAGAAAACCAAAAAGTCCTATGCTCAAGGATACTGCTATCCCTGCACCATGAAGCTCGCCGGATGCGACCTGTGCATTCTAAAACCTGAAACCTGCCACTATGATAAAGGCACTTGCCGGGAACCTGAATGGGGTCTTGAGAATTGCTTCAAACCTCACGTGATTTATCTCGCAAATTCATCGGGTCTTAAAGTCGGGATCACGCGAAAAACTCAGGTGCCCACGCGCTGGATGGATCAGGGGGCGACAGAGGCCTTGCCGATTCTTGAAGTGAAGAACCGTTTTCTCTCGGGGCAAATTGAAGTGATCTTCAAAAAACTTGTCGCCGATAAAACCGACTGGCGAAAAATGCTCAAGGGTGATCCGGAAAAAATCGATCTTCTTGAGTGGAAAGAAAAACTTCTTGAGGGACTCAAAGTTGAACTGAGCGCCCATGAGTACACTGTGCTTGATGAACCCGTTGTCCGTTTCCAGTATCCGGTCAATACATATCCGGAAAAAGTCAGTTCGTTTAATCTTGATAAAGTAAATGTTGTGACCGGAAAGCTCACCGGAATCAAAGGGCAGTATCTGATTTTAGATACCGGAGTTTTGAATGTCCGGACTCACACTGGCTATGAAGTCACACTGGAAGGCGAATAATTATGGAAGCGAAAACAATTTATCTGAAAGACTATACGCCCTCAAAATTTCTCACTGAGACGCTGGAACTTGAAGTCGACATCTTTGAAGATAAGACAGTCGTGACGTCGGTGATGAAGATCACGCGCAATACCCCGAAGTCGGCTCATCTCGAACTCTCCGGTGAGAACATGAAGCTTCTTGAAGTGAAAGTTAACGGAAAGGAACTGAGTACCAGTGACTATCAGCTTTCGGCCGAAAAACTGGTGATCCTTAATGTCGCCTTTGACGCTTTTACTGTCATGACAAAAGTTGAGATTGATCCCGCTAAAAATACTGCTCTTGAAGGCTTTTATAAATCCGGTGATCAGTTCTGTACTCAATGTGAGCCGGAAGGCTTCCGGAAGATCACTTATTCTATCGATCGTCCGGATGTGATGGCAAAATACAAAACGAAAATGTCGGCGGATAAAAAAAGATTTCCGTATCTGCTCTCCAATGGGAATCGCATTGAAAGTGGCGATCTTCCTGGTGGACGGCACTGGGTGCAATGGGAAGATCCGTTTAAAAAGCCCAGTTATCTTTTTGCGATGGTCGCTGGAGAATTCGATGTCGCTCGCGATGTCTTCACGACAAAGTCCGGAAGAAAAGTGGATCTCGAAATTTATGTGGATAAGGGCAATCTCGGGAAAACCCGTCATGCCATGGAGTCACTCAAGGCCTCGATGAAGTGGGACGAAGACACTTTTGGTCTCGAGTATGATCTTGATATCTACATGATTGTGGCGGTCGATTCCTTTAATATGGGAGCGATGGAGAATAAGGGTCTCAATATCTTTAACTCAAGCTACGTTCTGGCCGATGATCACTCAGCAACCGATCATGATTTCCAGGGAATTCAGGGGGTGATTGGCCACGAGTACTTCCATAACTGGACTGGTAACCGCATCACTTGTCGTGACTGGTTTCAGCTTACGTTGAAAGAGGGACTTACTGTTTATCGCGATCAGGAATTTTCCTCAGACATGCTCTCGCGCGCCGTAAAACGTCTTGAGGATGTCCGCATGCTGAAGGATCGGCAGTTTGCCGAAGATGCGGGACCGATGGGGCATCCGATTCGTCCCTCGAGCTACATTGAGATCAACAATTTTTATACCTCGACGGTTTATGAGAAGGGTGCGGAAGTCATCCGTATGATTGCCACTCTGATCGGAAAAGAAAATTTCCGGAAGGGGATGGATAAATATTTTGAACTCTATGATGGTCAGGCGGTTACAACGGAAGATTTTGTGAAAGCGATGGAAACAGCTTCCGGAAAAGATCTCACCCAGTTTAAGAACTGGTACGAAAGACCCGGAACACCGACCTTGAAAGTGACTTCGGAAATCGCCGGAGACAAGCTGACGCTGAAAATCCAGCAGAAGTATCCACCTACAACACT
Organism: Bacteriovoracaceae bacterium; assembly: GCA_046593575.1. Classification (GTDB taxonomy): domain Bacteria; phylum Bdellovibrionota; class Bacteriovoracia; order Bacteriovoracales; family Bacteriovoracaceae; genus Peredibacter. Next base: position 17,932 of record JBKJNQ010000061.1, on the reverse strand, counting down.
CAAAGTGACGGACGGAAATATTCTTCATCTTCCGTTCAGGATCGGGATTCTCTCTGAAGCCGGTGAAGAAGATAAAACTCTTGAGCTTAAAAAGCTTGAGGAGAGTTTTTCATTTTCAGTGAAAGGAAAACCGATTCTTTCCCTTAACCGCGGCTTCTCAGCTCCGGTCCATGTTGATTACAATTACTCTTTCTCTGAACTTCTTCATCTCATGGGGAATGACAGTGATCCGTACTGTAAGTATGAGGCGACTCAGAAAGTTTACGATAAGCTTTTCCAGGATGACCTGACCCATTTCAAGGCATCAGGAAAAGTTCGTGAGGATCTTCCGGCGGATTTTCGCGACTCTTTGGAGAAACTCATGAAGGATGATCGCATTGATCATTCCTTTAAATCATTCCTTCTGGATCTGCCGACAGAAAACGGTCTTTCCCAGGAAATGAACCGTCCTGATTTTGATGCTATTCACGATGTTCATAGAAATCTTGAGAAAAAAATCGGCTCAGCTTTTCAAAACTGGTTTGCGGGTGAATATAAGCGACTTTCTGGAGACGTTCGTTTTGAGCTCACTCCCAAGGCATTCGGCGAGCGCGCTCTCAAAAATAAAGTCCTTCACTATCTGGTGGCCTCTGGATCCGAGGAAGGGAAAAGTCTCCTGGCCTCTCATTATGAGAAGGCAACTAATATGACCGAGGAAATTGCGGGACTCGTTCAATACGTAAAAATGGGTGTGCCCCTTGATCATCCGGCGATCCGGAAATTTTATAGTAAATGGAAAAATGATTCGCTGGTCATGCAAAAATGGTTCGGTGTCATCTCAGCGCAGTCACCGAAAGATGTCGTGGTAGCAAGGCTCAAAGACCTTGAAAGCGACCCGCTCTTTAAAGCGGAAATACCGAATTATATGCGCGCTCTTTATTTCCAGTTTTCTAAGAATAATCTTGTTTCGTTTCATCAGAAGAATGGTTCGGGTTATGAATTTTTAGCAGAAAGGATCCGGAAGATTGATAAGATGAACCCGCAGGTTGCTTCCAGAGCAGCGACATCTTTTTCTTTCATCAAAAAAGTTGATGAGACGAGGCAAGTGGCAATGAAGAAGGCCCTGACATCAATCTTAGATAATCAGCCTTCGCGGGATACTTTTGAAGTGGTTTCAAAGTATTTAGCGGAGTAGAGCCGGATTTTCATTTTTCTGGGAGCGAAGGTCTTCGATTTCCAGGTGAAAAAACCGGTAATGAGGATCAAGAGTGCTGAAGGGATGAGGATGTTTTCCATAGATTCTCCTTCTTCTATTATGCATGAGGTCTGAATTCTTCGCTAGACTGGCGATAGCGCGTCCGGGGATTTGGTGGTAAACTCTGGATATAATTAAAGAGTAATCATGGAACAAACACTTTCCCTTAGGCAAAAAGCTCTCAAGATCAACCTCGCTAAGCGGTTTTATGGCACTTTTGCCGAAATCGGCGCGGGCCAGGAAGTCGCCAGACACTTCTTTCAGGCAGGAGGCTCTTCCGGGTCTATTGCGAAAACCATCTCCGCTTACGACATGACTTTTTCCGATCATATTTACGGAAAAGAAACCAGCGGTCGCTACGTCTGCGAATCACGCCTCTCGAAAATGCTCGCTAAAGAATACGAACTTCTCCAGGAACGTCTCGCTGATACTCGCGGGAAAGACCATCAGTTTTTTGTTTTCGCCGACACTGTGGCAGCACTTAATTTTAAACGCACTAACGAAGCTCACGGCTGGCTTGGTGTACGCTTTCAGGATTCTCCGGGTGGAGACGTGAGTGAAGTTCTCATTCACGTGCGGATGCTTGATCCGCAGAATGTTCTTCAGCAGGACGCTCTGGGAATTGTCGGTGTGAACCTCGTGTACGCGACACTCTTTTTGTACCGCTACCCCGAAGCCTTTATCCGGTCGCTTCTTGATCATCTTGATACCACACGGGTTGAAGTCAATTTCATTCGCTTCAACGGGAAAGTTTTCAAAGACGTGGATAATCGTCTGATGAATCTCATGCTTCTTCAGGAAGGCATGACCCACGCAATTATGTTCGATGAAAAAGGGGACGTCGTCCTTCCGAGTGACTTCCTTTATAAAAAAGAAGTCCTGGTTGTCCGCGGCTCTTATCGTCCGCCGACACTCGTGTCGCTGGATATGATCGAATCCGGTAAAGTTAATTTTGCCCGGGATATCGGAGTGAAAGCGGAAGACATCGTGACGATTTCAGAAATCACGATCTCAAATCTCGCTTCGGATGATGGAGAAATCACCAAAGAAGATTTCTTAACCCGCGTGGATCTTCTCTGTGCTTTGGGACAGAAGACTCTGATTACGAACTATCCACAGTATTACAAACTCGCCAATTACTTTGCCCGCCTGAACGTTCCTCACTTGGGACTGGTATTAGGAATTTATAACTTCCAGCAGATTTTTATGGATGAGTACGCCAATGTTGAGGGAGGAATTCTCTCCGCCCTCGGGCAGCTATTCCGCTCTTACGTGAAGGTTTATATTTATCCCTATAAGTCTGAAGAAGGTCAGCTTGAGACACTGGAGAATCTCCATGTGCCGAAAGAGTACGATCACCTTTATCAGCATCTGAAGGTTAGTAAGCACGTTGATACGGTCCTGAACTACAATAAGGACCTTCTCCATATCTATTCTTCCAAAGTCCTTTCGATGATCACTTCGAATGAACCTGGTTGGGAGAAGATGGTTCCGCCGTCGGTTGCGAAAACCATCAATGAGAAATGTCTGTTTGGTCATCCGTGTTTTATCGGTAAGAAAAACGAAGGTCCTACAGGGCAGCGCAATTAAGCGCTTCATGCTGAGGATCGTTTCCGTAAACACTCTTCACAACTCCAGATCGCGCGTCAGTGACCACTTCCATGAAAGGGTCACGATACTTATCAGACTCTACATAAATACCGTGGCCCGCAGTTTTAAAGCGGCAATCAAAAATCTGAGCTTTCCCGAGTGAGCGGAGCTTTTTCATAAAGAGATGGGTCCCGACCGGGTTCGCGATGGTGTCGGCGTCTGTCGCGACAGATATGAGCTGGATATTATTTTCTGCGATGTTGTTGTGGATGTTCTTCATGCGCTTATTGAGAGTCTTAAACTTCGCACCCGGAAGAAGCAGATCAAAATGCGTATCAATTGAAGACTTCACCCATGACCAATCAGCACCGGCCGTTTCAAAACCACTCCAGGTGCGAAGGTTATCAGTCAGAGACATTCTGTTGGGTGAGTGCGAGATGGAATTTCCTTCCTTGAAACCACCGGTTGCTTTAATCACGAACTCTGGAACTGAGCGGTTGGCGTAAGCAGGTGTCTTAGCTCCAAAGATCGGCTTAAGTGCCAGAACGAGTGTTTCTGTGATCGGGAATGAATAGGGAACGGGAATCATTTTATCTGTACTCATGGCACGGAGGAATGGAGATTCCATCGTAATCCGCGATACGGAGCGGATCCACTGAGCGTCTTTAATTTTTTGCCCCATCGCGAGCATCAGATACATGGAACCAGTTGAATGAGCGTTAATAACAAGTTTCTTGCCGCGGTTTTCAGACTCGGCGATTTTCATCACAAAGTTCACGTCTTCAACATGCTCATTGATGTTGTTGATATGAGCGATTCCGATCGGGAGCTGCTTAATATTTTCCTGAAGCGATACACTCCGATAGGAATCTTCAGCGAATTTATCAGCGAGTGCTTTTGAAACTTTTTTTCCGTATTTTTGAGAGAACTCAGCGAGCGGGCGGGAGTTACTGATTGTTTCTCCGTAGCCCTGAAAATCGAGAATGTAGATCGGGCCAAACCCCGCCTCGATAAGATCGTAGGCCTGTTCAACGTTTAGGCGGCGATAACCGGTAAAGCCTGGAAGAAGTACGAGGGGACGATCAGAAGATTTTCCTTCAAAGCGTGAAACGATCTGGCAGGGAGACTCTTTCTTATCACAACCAACAGAGCGGTAGTCGTGACGGGATTCCCAGAGGGCATCGAGTTCCGGAACATCCGTTTTACCGAGGGCCACTCTTAATTCGTTGTAGGAAGAAGAAGAGATGAGTGGAATCACCTTGTCCTGGGTTCTCGTGTTGAGCTTTCCTTCGGGCATCGCCTGAAGAACTGAAGAAAGGAGAAGTCCCAGGGCAAGAGTGCGCTTCATGTTTTTCTCTTAGAGTTCAGGAGTCACCTTAGCAATAAGTTCCGCTTCAGTGAGACCAGTTGCTTGTTCATAAATTTCAAAGATTGCTTTGTCTTCCTGATTCAGCTCTTCGCCATCATTGTTCTTCTGGACTGCTACTTTGAGGGCCTCTTTGGCAGCGTCAGAACCGATGTTGATATAAGCTTCGCCGTTATCAGCAAAAACCACGAGACCAGCGATGAATCCCCACTGAACTGAAGTCGTTGTTGTGGTGAGAAGGCCACCAACTGCTAAATATTTATCATGAAGGCCGGCCAGAAATGAGGCCACAGCGAATGATTGTGATGTTGCAAACGTGAGGGCGAGAGCGAGCATAAGTTTTTTCATAGAAGGACTCCTGTTAAAGCATAATTGAGGAGTCTGTTCTATCACTGCTTTGCGTTATAACACTAGGACCTGTGTAAAAATGATAAAGCATTTTCACGGAAGAACCCTAGTTATTTCGGTAGGTTCAAGAACCAGTGAGGAGGTATTCCGGAGCAGAGGAAGAACCTTGGCCTGATCTATTCCCCGGGATCTTACGGCGTGATCAAGATTTATCGCTTCGGGATTTATGCGATCGATGACTCCAACGTAGTCGTAGTTTTTGTCATAGAAAGGATACTCAAGACGGAATTTTTTATTCAGGACAAAGAGTGTGTTGAGGCCCGTGTTGGGGTCGAAGGCGGTCAGGCGATAACCTTCAGGAATTTCTCTCATGTCAAAAACCAGGATGACGTGAGCATAGTCACTGGCCGGTTTTAGTTTTCCTTTCTCGCTCATTCCTATGATCAAAGGAACGAAGAGACCTTCATCGAGCATCGCCTTAAATCTTTTCTCTGTGACGTGGTCGAGAATTTCGCGCTCGAGGATATTTTCTTTCATCTGGGCAATCTTACTTTTTTGAAGAGTTGCCTGAAGAGAGCGGACAAAATTTTTGAGATCGGTTTTAGGGATGCTGGCGGTAAAGTCGGAAATATTTTTAAAACCAGCTATGATGGCATACTTTCCAAGGAAGAGCTCTCTGAGAAGTGTGAGCTTGTCGGCCGTTGAACCTGTGAAAGAACCTGGAACAAAAATCGCTCTTTCAAGAAGTGCTTTCTGAAGGAGTGCCAGAGCGTAACAGCTACCGGCCTCGCCCTTGAAATCGAGCGAATTATTGAGAGCAATAATTCCGCTTTCTTTAAGAGAGAGAAAATCTTTTTTAAGAGGGGTCACTGATTGTGAAAGATCGATATAGAGAAATGTTCGCACGACATTACTCTCACGGTTCACATCAATTCCATAATCCAGTCGCTGCGACAGAATCCATTTATCGGACTTCGTTCGGATGTAGCGACCGACATTCTGATTCTGATAGGTAAGAGAGAAATCACTCGTGAACTTCAAAGACTCAAGTGGAATATTGAGTTTAGTCGGAGCTTCTCCACCCCATGAGAGTTTAATGACCGGAATCTCTTTATCGAGCACCAGTTCATGCTTGAATGATTTTGCTTGAGGGAGATCAGCTCCTTCCAGACGCACCAGAGGTAGAGCGATGATCTTTTTAGCTTCCGGGTTTTTGAAAAGGTTCCGTATCGTGAATTGATTCACATCATTTTCATAAGTCAGGAGATATCTCAATAAGGCCTGAGCTCTTTTCTTTTCATGCTCATCCCGGGAGTTCTTCATCAGCCATAAAAGCTTCAGATAAGATGACTGACGAAGGTTGATATTTCTTTCACCCAGCATCGCTGTGAAACTATCTTTCCAACCAGCGGGAAATGATATTCCCAGACCTTCGTTTAAAAATTTCTGTGCAAGACGCTCCCGTTCAGAAGAGGCGTCTTCGAACTTGGTTTCTTTCGAAACGATTCCCAGTTTCTTCAGTTTATTACCAACTTTCCACGGGAGATTTTTTTGCGAGATTTTCTTCTCCGTAGCTATTTCCAGCGCATGGGCGGAAAAGTAGGAGCAGTTCTTTGTGAGAAAGAGATAACTCTCACCGACTTCTTTTTCCTGGTAGTTTTCGATGAACTCAACAACTTGCTCTATTTCTTTCTGGGTGAGATTTAAATCATAGACCGTGAGAGAGCGGTTTTCATTGATCGTCTTTCTTTTCCGGTAATCATAGAAAGGTGAAAGATCAGCTTTGACGGGATATTTTTTCCCGAGGCCTGCTCCATGAATATACTTCTTAAGCGCACTTTCTCCCTGCGGGATATCAGCGACAAATTCAATCACCATGTCGAGCAGACTTCCGTCCTTGTCGGGAGAAAGTTTAAGGGCAACATGGCCAAACGATGATTCTGAGAGGCCCTTGGCCGGACCCACGAAAATGAGGGAGATTTTCTGAGTATGATCGAGTACACCCGCCTGAAGATTCAGGGCGAACACGCACAGGAGGATGGATAGGGAACCCAGGAACTTACTCATAGTAAGTTTTGGTTTGCAATCCTGATGCCCGATTGTTTAGCAGGTAACCAGAGGCTTAGGCGCGTCTGACCGTCAAAAGTTTAGACACCCGTTTAAGGGAGATTCTTGAGGAAGCGCGCGATCATGCCGCCTCTTCTATAATAGACGAACGCTACCGTTCCAGAATGGCCCAGGCGATTGATCCAATAGGTTTCGCCAGCGAGGCCTTCTGAGAGTGTTTTCTGAGTAGAAGTTGGGACAACGACATCATTAGTTGAGCCAAAAAACAGAACCTGATGATTGGTATTTAAGAGCTTCATGGTATCGAGAAAAATGAGACTATCGAGATAGCTTCGGTACTCATCTAAGTTAGAGAATCTTCCGGTCGCCAGACGCTCTCCGCGCACGCGCTGAACTGTCTTCTCTGAAGAAGTTGCAAGGACAGCTGGAAGTGGACCGCCTGCAACTGTCGCAACCAGCGAGTCGATACGATTGAAATTATCCCACATGGGATCGTTGCCTATTGCGAGTGAGTAGATGAGGCCGGCATAAATGCCGCCGAGGCTGGCACCTACAACCGTCGTCGGAAGAGTTTCTTTTGCGAGGAAGGCTGAGAAGACATTCATGATGAGTTTGGTCACTCTCTCGTGTCCCTCAAAGTCCGGAGCTTCAACTACTGGCTGGGGATAATCCACCACTTTTACCAGAAATCCACTGGCGCAAAGAGTGAAGGCAAGCTTTCGGTCTGCTTTGTTCTCTCCGCCGGTAGGTGGAAGAATGACCACAAGACGACTCGCAGGAGTTTTTGGTTCGTACAAGCGCACGGTCACGTCAGATTTCTCTGATACGAGTCCCTGGCAAGAGGCCCAAAGGTTTGAGGATAAAGCAAAAAGTACTAGGATTAAAATTTTCATGGGGCATTCTTACCCCGTGAGACATAAGACAACTAGGAAAGTTGAAAAAAGAATCCTCTACAACTTATGAACGATATTCATGTCAGCAAGTAGATCTGGAAGTTCACTTGTAAGCATCGGAATTCCTTCTGCATGGACAGGAGCAGAGGCCTCATCGATTTTTACGAAAAACCAGAAACCAACAAGGTGATACTTCATGATGCTGTTGATGAGGGAGCGGGGATTTTTAAGCCCCTTTTCGAGTGCGGCTTTTTCTCTTACTGGTGAATAGTAGGCGAAGCGATAAATGGATTCAACAAGGTGACGGGTCATAGGGTAGTAATGAGGATAGGCACTCATTTCATCGATGATGTCCCTTGAGACTTTACCTATTTCGCCCGGATCTTCACCCTCAATGGCAACAGAAAGTTTCTTCTTAAATATCTTCCAGGATATTTTTGGAAAGGGGCCGGGTATCACTCTTTTTAACGGATCAAAATCCGGAGTGCGGTTCATGCTCACAAGTTCATCTTTTAAAAGTGGAACGCCGTTCTTTTGGAAATAAGCGCAGCGTTTATCCCAGAGTAGGGTCGAAGGGACCATGAGGATTTCGAGAGCAATGAGAAGGCGAAACCCTTTTTCTGATTTTCCGGAAGAGAGCTTTTTATAAAAGGGGCGTCTTTCACTATTGATACTGATGGATTCTGTGATGTGATCGAGAAAATAAGTTGGAAGACTCATTTTTTCTGCAGTTTTGCTAATGCATGTTCACGACAAAGCTCCATTTCTCTTTCCGTTATTTCTCCAGCGTGACCCATAATGGCGGAAAGTTTCACGCCATGTTTTCTTGCGATCCGGTCGATCTCGCAGACTTTATCGTATTGAAGGTCCCGCGAGATACTGAAACTCTCGAATCTTCCTTCAAGGGCAAGAAGAGCTGTTTCAGCGAGACAGGCGTAAACTGAGCTGCCAGGAAGACCAATGGTGTGGGTGATTTTTACGTCACCGGGAAGTTCCACCTCGCCGCTGGCAATCACGAGAACATCGGGACGTTTGGCAGCATCATCAAGACTGATATCAAAAGGTCGACTGACGTCACAGATCACACAACCGCTTTTTACTTTTTCAATATCCATCACTGATTCACCCTGCGCTGAGGTTGAGGTGATGATGAGATCACATTCGGGAGAGTAACGATCCGGGGAGCTGGTACCGATCACTTCGGCATTTGGATTTTGCTCTTGAAGCTCTCGCACGAGTTCGAGAATTTTATATGGCCTCGGGGCGGCGACAATGATTCGCTTCCACTGATTTGTGAGGACTTTGGCGCAAACTTTACCAATGGATCCAGTGGCACCAATGATCATAGCGGTGCCCTGATAGATGCCATCCTTCTTTTCCACCATTTTCATTTTCTCGACGCCGAATCCGGCTGCCCAAAGTGTTGAAGCACTTGAAAGGGAATTCCCGGTTGTCACAGGAATAGGTGAGCGTTGGTTAACCGTCACTCCGGCATCACCGACAATTTTCGTGTAAGCTCCAAGGCCAATAATTTTTGATCCACGCTTCATCGCCATGTCACACATGCGGTTTAAGGCATTGTACATTTTCTCCGGAGACTGCTTTAGCATGATTTTCGGAGTCATAAGAATCATGAAGAGGTCGCCTTCCACTTCTTTACCAGTCGATTCTGAACGAATACCGGTAATTTTCCCATAATGATAGCCGGGGATCTTTCCCGCAATTTTTTCTACATGAGGAGCGACGGGTGTATTGGCGAGAGGCTTCCAGGTTGGTGAAAGGAAGAACTGACTTGCTGAAAGAGGATGGACGATAAACGAAAATCTTTCCGAGGCATTTGTCTCCTCAGATTTTGGTATGTAGGTTTCAGGCTTCAGCTTCATCGTTGTAATAATATCGAGAATGTCTTCTTGTTCGAGAGTACTTTTCCCGAGATGGGCCATGAGAATCGCCTCAAGACCATTAAATCCCAGATGGGGCATTCCGATAAAATCCGGAAAACAGCTATAAACTTTTGCGACGTTTGCATCCTTAAGTTTTTTTCTTGAAAACGTATCCAGCTGGTCAATGATCACAACCTTACCCGAAAGATCCTGAAGTTTGATGAAATCCAATTGAGTTTCATTGACGACAAAAATTTCGGAATCAAAAAATGATTTCATGGTGGGAAGCTGGGCTATCTTAGATCGGAAATCGCGCTCTTTAAGATTTTCGAGATTCAGGCGTTTCATGATCGGAAGGGCGGTCAGTAGAAATGATTTCAGGTCTTCGAGACCTCTGATCACTTTTGGGGCGCGGATTGCCATGAACGGATCTGCAAAAATAAGATTGGGATTAATTTCCTGATACGCTGGAAGATAATCCCATTGTGTGATTCCTGAATAAAAAGAAATGCTCTTACCTTTAAAAAGATAAGGTTCCTTCTGCGAAAGGTTCTTTACGAAAAGAGGAAGGGCAGTGAGTTTCAAACGGGACCCATCGGCAATAGGAGTGTCACCAGCAGCACGACGAAGCTCGAGAACCTGATTGTGCGAATGGACCTTACCGTTAACTTTCACATCCGTGGGAAATCCACCAAAGGCAAGGATGTCACATTGGTCTTTATATCGTTTAACAAGTTCAAGAGCGAGCTTGAAATTAAAATCTACTCCCAGACGTTTGATCCTGAATTGATCACCCAAAATAGACACGGTTTGATCAAAATTTTCAGAGGCCGGTCCCATGGAGATTGCAATGATCTCTTTCATCTGAAAAGCTCCTTCGAGCGCGCCATGATAGCAGGGAGGTAATCAGCAACCAGCGGACATTTAAGGATTGGATAATCCTTTTTCATGTTCGCCGTTGAGTAGCGAGTTGGATTCAGGATGTAGGATTCAATCTCGGCCGGGATTTTAAGTAGTGGGAAGACTTTCCGCATGACTCCGAACATAGGAATTCGTTGAACCCGGAGATTCATGCCGAAATATTTCGCCGTATCTTCCATAAAAGTTCCCACGAAGATTTTTTCTTCCGGGACAAGATGATACGTGCGGGTCATGTGATGAGTTGGCCTGTTTACCATCTCGCTCATCCATTGAACCAGAATGTTTACTGGGACCAAGGGTAAAGTCGCTGACGGATGATACGAAACTGGCAGCACATTCAGAGGAATGTGGCGGATGTATTTAGAAAGCTGATGGAAGAATCGAAAAAAATAATAAGGACCGTCGATTTTGTCCATTTCTCCGGTTATTGAGTCACCGATGACAATACCAGGTCGATAGATTCTCAGAGCAACTGTCGGGAGACGGGTATTTCTCACAAGAAGCTCGGCCTGCATCTTTGTCTGGGAGTAACTATCGAGAAAAGGTTTTCCCGGATCAAGGTCTTCTTCCAGAAATTCTCCATCGTGGACACCGGAGACGGTGTACGTGCTCATGTAATGAAAGATCTGGAGCTTTTTCATTCTTTGAAGAAGGAACAGAAGATTCTGTGTGCCTACTACATTGGAGACGTAGGCCTCTGTCTGAGAAACAGAAAGGTCATAGGTGGCGGCCAGATGAACCACGGCCTCAATAGAATTAGTAATGACTTCGGCACCTGATATCTGATCGAGGACATCATTATTAGTCAGGTCACCTGAAACAAACTGGATATTGGGTTCATCACGAAACATCACTTTTGCTTTTTCAAGACTCTGTTGTCTGACTAGGCAATAGACCTCATTGCCCGCTCTTGCCAGAGATTTTGTCAGGCGTCTGCCGATGAATCCTGTTGAGCCAGTGACGAGAATTTTCATGTGAGAAGAGGGATTTCGTCCAGGGAATATCCTTTACCGTGAATTTCGTCACCATGAGAATAAACTTCCAGACACTGAGGAATGACACTGATGTTGAGTTCCATGGAAGGATCCCAAGTTTCTCCGTCGCCGAAGAAATTGAGGTGAGCGCCGGAAAGGGACATCATTTTCAGATTATCAGTTTCAAAGCGAATGAGTTTTTTATCATTTTCTGGATGACCACCGGTCAGGAACACCATTGCCGTTTTTAAAAAATCAAAACGGTTTGTGTGTGTGAAAACGGTAACGTTGAATTTCCCATCGTCATTACAAGTGTCGGGTGCCACATGAAGGGAACCGGCCAGCTTAGGCTGGTTATTAATAAGGATCAGAGGAGACATGACTTTTTTCTCAAGAAGTGGAAAGTCCGGTGAATCCATATAGACTTCATGGAGCTTGAAGCGTGCACTCAGAAGATGTTTTGCGAAAACGGCCTGATAAGCGTGCTTGCCACTTGCCTTGAGGAACCCCTGAAAAAGTTCAGAGTCTTTACGGTATTGATTGACGAGATTCGCAACCTCCTGGGCAATCCCGATACCACCATTACTCATCAGGTATTTACCATTCACGTTGATCATGTCGACTTTTTTCGTACTCTGAGCGTGAAAGATATGGGCAAGCTTTTTTAAAGCGCCATTGGTTCCTATTTCATCTGCAAAATCATTGGCCGTTCCTCCCGGAAGAACCATGAGTTTCGTCTGGCTTCCGATCAGGTGCTGGGCAATGGTGTGGCATGTTCCATCTCCGCCGATTGAGAAGATACACTCAACTTTATTGTCCCGGTCTTTTTTTACAAGACGAACCATTTCTTCAAGGGATTCAGGCCTGTTGATCATAAGCTCATGACGAAAAAAATATTTCCGGAGTTCTTCGATCGTGAAGTTATGATTGGCACCCGAGGCCTTGGGGTTAAGGTAGACTGAGATACTTCTCATGATAGTCCTTTGCGGGATATTCTAGGGTTTATCGGCATCTCCCGGGTATTTCCCAACTTAATTACAGCTGCTGTCTATTTATTAGACAGTAGAATTTACCCAATCATCTGATTTGATGTGTGGGATTTTTTCTCTGGGGTAAACTTCCGACATGAAGAATCTATCCTTTATCCTATCTTTGCTAGTATCGATCCCCGCCATGGCGGCTTCCCACGTTTCATTTAGACGGGACATCACTCCAGCGACATTGAGTTCTCTCGTTAAGGATATTGAGAAAGCATCACTAAAAATCAAACCGGATCAAGAACGTGTTGTCGTGATTGATTTGTCTTCAGGCGGTGGTGACCTGAATGCTGCTTTTAAATTCGTAAACGAAACTCCTGTTCTTGAGGCCAGACTCGGAATTGAAATTGATACGCGTGTGACATCGACCTGCGAATCGGCTTGTACGGTTCTTTATACTGCCGGAAGAAAGCGTATCGCGCGCAAGGGAGCGAGCTTCGGGTTCCATTCACCAGCGATCGCATCCAGGGTACCGAGAGGAATTTCCCGGTCGGCGATTCTGGAGTATGCCCGGACAAGGTGGCTTGCTGCCGTAACCAAGGTGGATCCGGCACTGGCCTACGAAATTGATCGGAGAAATCTTCTGAACGATGAGGAAATGACCTACTTATCCGGACGAACGCTAGATGGTGGTTACGTTACTGAACGAGACTAGTCGGAATCAGCTCAGTATTTTCATACCGGTCTGTCTAAACACTAAGTATTTCTTATTAAATTCCGACCTTTAATCTGATGAATAGGATTAACACAGCATTCTCAGGGATTGGGAGGCTGGTCACCATGTGGTGGCCTGTCGTGTTTTTTATTTTGATCAGTTGTAATAAGCCCGAACAAAAGAAGAGCGATAGTTTTTCTGTGACATCGGTTTCTCCATCGAGTGGCGCCATTGCTGGCGGCACAACTATTTCTATCACAGGTCGATTTCTTGATTTCGTTTCATCGGTAAAAGTGGATGGGACAAATTGTCTGAACTTCGAGCTCCGAAATCCTGAGCTCATTGTCTGTACGACTCCAGCACATGCTGAAGGGCCCGTGAGCATTGATGTCACAGGACCTTCTGATGAAGTGTCTTCTGTTTCTTTTACCTACGTCCCACCTGTCATGAGTGTGACTTCGTTTTCACCGGTCGGTGGAACGGATCTGGGAAATACTCTTTTAAGTATAGTCGGAAGAAATTTTGAATCGGGCTCAGCTATAACGGTTGGTGGTGTCGATTGTACAAGTGTACAGTTTGTCAGTTCGACTTCTTTGAAATGCCGGACACCGGCGATGGCCGTTGGGAGTTATCCGGTTGTTGTGACAACTCCGGGTGGTCAAACAGCAACTGCGGCGACAAGTTACACATATTCATTATCTCCCACTGTCACTCTCATTTCTCCAGTCTCTGGAACAACTGGCGGGAGAACCGTACTCACTATTTCCGGAACAAATTTTTTGAACTCGACTGTTTCTCTGGGAGGAGTTGTCTGTGCTGTCACTGCTAGGGCAGCTACTTCCATCACGTGTACTACCGGTGCAAAAACAGCGGGTGCAGTAACAGTGAGAATCTTAAATTCAAACGGTAATTCGATTGATGTGGCTTCCGGATATACTTATATCAGAGGCCCTGTCCCTCAAGCGATCTCTCCGGCCTTCGGTATACCCGGGGGTGGGACAGCTGTCACCGTTACCGGCGGAAACTTCAAGCCCCTCGCGACAGTTAAAATCGGTGGAGTGGATTGTGATTTTGTAAATGTTGTCAGTCTGAATCAGATTGATTGCACGACCGGTATCAACGTTGTCGGTACTTATGATGTTGTTGTGACGAATGCCGATGGTCTCGATGATCGCATCGTGAATGGATATTCCTACCGCTTGCCAGCTCCCGTTGTCACATCGGTAGCACCTTCGGAAGGACCGATCGCTGGGGGAACAAGTGTCACGATCACAGGAACTGATTTTCAGCCTTTCGCGACTGTAAAAATCGGAACTGTTACCTGTGCAACTCCGGTAGTTGTGAACCCAACGACGATCACATGTGTGACGGCAGGATCTGTGGATGGTGCGAAAACAGTTACTGTGACAAACACCGATGCACTGACGGGATCACTCGCGGCTGGCTTTTATTATAAAGCTGCTCCTACGGTAACAGCAGTCTCACCTTCCGGAGGAGATGTCCTAGGTTTAACCACCATTTCCGTTGCCGGAACTTACTTCCGTACGGGAGCGACTGTCCTGGTTGGTGGGGCCAATTGCGACTCAGTGACTATCATAAGCGAATCTCTTCTTACTTGTATTACCAGGGCCCATGCCGCCGGCCTCACCGACATAACAGTTACCGATCTAGATGCACAGACCGGCACACGTGCAAATCTTTTCAAATATGCTCTTCCGCCTGTCGTGACAAGTATTTCTCCAGCCGCTGGCGCCTTGGGTGGAGCAACTCTCGTTACGATAACGGGAACTGACTTTATCACGGGTGCCTCGGTTTCAATCGGTGGTGTCGCTTGTACGACTGCGACGGTTGTCAGTGCAACGACGATTACATGTCGTACCGGCATTCATGTGGCAGGTGTGACAAATGTTGTGGTCACAAATCCTGATTCCCAGGCCGCTACTCTTGCTGCGGCCTACACTTTCCAGGCAGCTCCGACAGTGGCTTCGATTTCTCCGGCCTTTGGACCAATAACTGGTGCCACAACAGTAGCCATTACCGGAACCGGATTTCTGGCAGCACCAACAGTAAGCATCGGTGGTTCTGCTTGTGTAGTCAGTGCCTCCACAGCGACTTCAATTACCTGCGATACCGGAGCGGGGCCGGCGGGTGCATCGAATGTTGTCGTGACAAATTCTGATTCACAAACGGGAACACTCACTTCCGGATTTACTTATCTGGCAGCTCCTACAATCACTTCAATCTCTCCTGCGTTCGGACCTCTGGCCGGTACAAATACGATAACAATTACGGGAACCGGATTTTTTACCGGTGTTACGATGACGATTGATTCTATTGCTTGCACGACCTTTACCAGAGTAAGTGCGACTTCACTCACGTGTGTCGTTCCTGCCGATGCGGCAAGTTCAGTTGACATCACTGTTACGAATGTTGATGCCCAAACTGTGACGGCGACCAACGGATACACTTATACTGCTGCACCTACAGTAACTTCAGTTGCTCCGACTGCCGGTGCTCTTGCAGGTGGAACGGCCGTTACTATTACCGGAACAGGATTCTTCATCGGAGCTGCGGTTGACTTTGGTGGATCTGCTTGTGCCGTAACTCTTTTAAGTGCCACATCTATTACATGTACGACTTCACTTCACGCTGCGGGTAACGTAGCCGTGAAAGTGACAAATACAGACACTCAATTTGGAGCTACTGCTGGTCTTTATACCTACCAGGCAGCACCTGTTGTTTCTGCTGTTTCTCCTGCAGTAGGACCTGCGTCCGGGGGCACTGCTCTCACTATTACCGGAACAGGATTTATCGCGAGTGCAACAGTTGCCGTCGGTGGAACTGATTGTCCGGTTTCGGCCCTCAGCTCAACATCTATTACCTGTACTACTCCGGCCGGAACTGCCGGGGCAACAAGTGTGACTGTCACGAATGTTGATACACAATCCGGAACAAGAGCTTCATCATTTACTTACCTCAATCCTCCGGTCGTCACGGCGATTTCTCGTTCCGCCGGTGCTCTTGGTGGAGGAACGTCCTTGACTCTGACCGGAACCGGATTTGTTGCCTTAGCAACAGTTTCTATTAATGGTTCTGCCTGTACAGTGAGTGCAATTACATCTACCTCAATTACCTGTGCCACTTCAGCGCATGCTGCTGGAACTTTCGATGTTGACGTCACGAATATTGACGGACAAATCGGCACTCTTACTAATGGATATACTTATCAGGCCGCTCCAACTGTTACGAGTGTCGTCGCTTCTGCGGGAACTCTTTCGGGTGGAACATCGGTTGTTGTCAACGGAACCGGATTTATTACCGGTGCCACTGTTCTCTTTGATACTGGTAGTTGTGTGGTTACAGCGGAATCAGCGACAGCTATTACATGTCTCACTCCCGTTCATGTGGCGGGTGCTGTAACTGTTAAAGTCACTAATACAGATACTCAATTCGGAAGTCTCGGTACCGCTTATACTTATCAAGCGGCTCCTACGATCACGACAGTCTCTCCAGCCGTGGGACAAAGCGGCGGTGGAACGACACTTACGATTAGCGGAACTGGTTTCGTCACTGGCATTACAGTCACTGTGGGTGGAATCGATTGTCCGGTCAGTGCCAACACTTCAACCTCTATTACATGTCTCTCTCCAGCGCATGCGGCCGGAGTTGTGGATGTGATCGTCACGAACCTTGATACTCAGACCAGAACAAAAACAAGCGGATTTACCTATCTCGATGCGCCGACTGTTGCGAGTGTTACTCCTGATGTTGGCGCTCTGGGTGGACTTAAGACTGTCACTGTTGCAGGAACCAATTTCTATACTGGTGCGACGGTTTCTTTCGGTGGATCCGCTTGTGCTGTTTTATCTTTGTCAGCAACGTCGATTTCCTGCCGGACAAGTGCACACACTGCTGGTGCAGTCACAATTACTGTTACAAATCCTGATGCACAATCAGGTACTCTTCTCACTGGATACACTTACCGGGCAGCACCTGCCATCACAACTGTCAGTCCAGCCTATGGTCCGATTGGTGGAGGAACGCCGATTACGATTACGGGAACAGATTTTATAGTTGGTGCTACTGTCACTGTGGGATCTGGAACATGTGCTGGACCGGTAGTGACAGCTACATCCATTACGTGTACGACCGCAATCTCAGCAGTTTCTGGATCTGCCACAGTAACTGTGACAAATCCGGTTGATCTTCAAACGGGAGTAAAGACTTCAGGCTTTATTTATTTGATGGCACCGGTTATCTCTTCCATCTCTCCCTCAGCGGGAACACTTTCGGGTGGCACAACGTTATCCATTACGGGAACAAATTTCTTCCCGGGTGCGACAGTAACTATTGGTGGCGTTGCTTGTAATTCGATCAGTGTTGTCAGTGACACTCTCATCACTTGTTCCACACCCGTTGCCAGCGCAGGAGCTGTCGATATTGTCGTCGCAAATCCAGATGCGCAAAGTGTGACTCGGACGAATGGGTATACATACCAGGCAGCACCGGCCGTCACAGGAATTTCACCGGGGTCCGGAAGATTGACTGGTGGTACAGCGGTTACGATTACAGGAACAGATTTTGTCACAGGTGCCAACGTGAAAATTGGCGGAACTAATTGTTCTGGAATTACGTTCATTGATAGCACCACGATAACTTGCACCACTCCGGCCGGAGTCGCCGGTGCTCAATCCGTTCAAGTGATAAATTCAGACACTCAATCCGGCACCACCGCCGGACTTTATACTTACCAGAGTGCACCGACGGTCACGAGTGTCTCACCAAATGGTGGTCCACTTGCCGGAGGAACGGCGGTAACAGTTACCGGAACAAATTTCCTCTTTGGTGCTTCCATGAGTTTCGGGGGAACAGTGTGTACGCTTATCACAGTTGTAAGCAGCACTTCAATAACTTGTACAACTCCACTGAAAGCAGCAGGTACTTACACCGTGACTGCGACCAAT
>JBKJNQ010000052.1:0-25478 GCA_046593575.1 Bacteriovoracaceae bacterium | reverse complement strand
TGATGAGCTTATCTTTGATGAAAGACCAGATGATTCTTGTCATTTCATCGCCGTCGAGTTCAACGACAGGATTCGCTACTTTGATTTTTTGCATGGAAGATCTCCGGGAAAACGGTCTTTAGGATTGTCGTACTATTGTGGGGAAAAATCGGCGTTCTGTCGATGGATTTGGCGGGAGAATGCTATGCGAAAATCAGTGCGCTTTCAGTCGGTGTTCGAGAACTTCGAGCTTCACATTGTATCCGCGATTCCCGAGATCCTGATAGAGCTTCACAACTTCTTCGGGAGAACTCCGGAGTGAGAGTCGCTGGAGGTGCTTGAAGTAAATGTATTCTGTATAACCTTGCTTCAGGATGGCCTCGCGCATGTCTTCATTTACATCTTTGACATGAAGGATGCTGGAGATGGGATGGAGCCCGCGGGTGCGTGGGTTAAAGGCGACCGGAATAGATTTCTCTCCGGGATTTTTTTGAAAGTAACCGTAAACGCCATCATCGGAAAGAAGTTTTCCCATGGGGGGCTTCCACTCTGTCAGAGGAATGGCACCGACATTCGAAGCGAGAACATTTCCGCGTGGAAGTGTGACACCTTCTTGGGGAACGACAATCTTATCTAGTTCAAAACGGGCAGAGGGAATAGAGGCCGGCGAACGTGAGGGCGTGGGTGAGTTCTTAAACTGGGCCGGATTTCTCTGATGAGGTATTCTGATTTTTGGCTCAGATGTCGGCGATCGGTGAACATCGGGAACGGGCTTTCCCATCATCGCCACGAAGACTCCGAGAAACACTGCAACCGGAATTAAGTGATGAGGACGAAAACGTTTGTTCATGGAGTGTGTCCGTGAATATTAATTGCCCATTCAGTAATTTTACCAGTGTCACCAAGAAAGCCGTCGTAAACTTTGAGTGTCCAAGTTCCGGCGGATTCTTCATTCAGGAAGCCATTGGCGAGGAAATAATAATCACCTGTTCCGCTAGCTAAGATACCACTATTGACCATCGCGAGACGGTGCTCGGTTCCTGAGGGAGACACGAGATGAATCGCGAGGTCTTGCGGATACAAATGATCCGTTGACACTTTTACCTGAACGGCTTCAATCACGTAGTTGGTAGCAACCACAATTGTCGAATCAGTTGATGCTGTCAGATCATTATCTGTGACAATCGCTGTATCAGCTGTTTGCACATTAAGCCAGACTCCGAGAGCGGACTCTGTTCTTACGTAAGTTCCTAGAGTACCCGGAGCCCAGGACGTCGCCATCGTTACAGCGGCATCTGCATCAACTAAACCGAAGCCGTACCAGTTTGAAAATGAAACCGGAACGGTGGCATTGTTATCGACCCATTTGTAGTCGTACGCGTAGCCGAGATCAACAAAGTAATCTACGCCGGCGTATCCAGTGAGTGATTCGATCGGGTGAGGAAGAACTTCATTGTCGTTAAAACCATCGCTATTATTGTCGTAGTCAATTTTTCTAGCTGTCACTGCGAGAATGTATTTCACATCACGCCAGGTGAGAGTGGATTTTGCCTCAAGCATGAGAGCAATCACTCCTGAAACCGTAGGGGCCGCAGAAGAAGTTCCGTTCATCACGTTGGTATAATTGCAACCCATGTTGAGAGATGTTGTCGGTCCGTAGTTGAAGGCGTTTTGAATTCTTTGCGAGATATCGCGGATACTCATTCCTGAACTGCAATCCTGAATGTCGGTTGTGTACATCGCTGGAAAGTATCTATAAACGTAAATAGCATCGGAATTATCTGTATCGATGTCGAAAGTTCCTTCACCACCAAAACCACTTACCCACACTCCTGAACCCGGAGTCGAGTAACTGGCCTTTACACCAGCAGCATTCACAGCTGCGACGTTCACCTTATAAGGAACGGCCTGACTGGCAGTTGAATTGACGTTTCCGAAACAAGCGAAGCCTTCATTAAAAGAGTTTCCTGCTGCCTGAACGTAAAGTGTTCCGAGTCCACCGCGGAGATTTGTTACTCCGGCCTTCAAAGCATCAATGTGATCATCATCGTAATCGTCGATGAACTGACACTGGTCGTAGCCGTAACTGAAATTGAAAATATCAAAGTCACCGTTTAACTGGTGAAGGTTTTTTGCTTCATTCGAACTCAAATGATCGAAGGATGCATAATCGATAATAAATTTAAAAGCTGCATAGGAAGCATTGGGGGCAACGCCACGTCCACCAATATCATTCCATCCTTCCATCGCAATCAAACCAGTTACCGCCGTACCGTGCGGTTGATTTCCAGAGGGGTATCCTTCGGCAGTGGCATCATCCCAACGAAGAGGATCAAGAGGAGCATAGTTTCTGTGCTCGCCTGCTAGTTCATTACCATCGAGATCAGGGTGAGTATAATCAACTCCGGTATCAGAGACAGCAATGCGGACACCCTGGCCCGTGAAACCATCGCCATCATCATGAATATTTTCTACGTTCAGATCAATTCCAGAAGTCGGAGTTGAGTCGATCGTTGCACTTACGTAAGAGAGAACATCCTGACCGGAGTTTTTTAAATGCCATTGATAAACATAAAGAGGATCTGTAGATGTTGCGCTCGGGGGAGTTACGGTCCCACCAGTCGTCGAACCGCTATCCACTGAGCTCGATCCAATATCCCCCTGATCCTGCACGCAGGCCCCAAGCGATAAGAGAATAAACATCGACAAAAAAGTACGCATAGAAATCTCCCTATTAGCTCTATCGGAAAAGTGTTGGGATTTATTTAAGGGAGAACACTGGAGCGTTTTGCTCGGGAGAGTGCTTCATTTCCGGGGCACTTCTCCTCGACGCAGAGGTTATATCTTTGGCAATAGGGCCGGTTTCTTTGGCCTGGGCCTTGCTCTTTAAAAGGGACACGGATGTGGGTGTCTAACCGACACTCATCTGAAAACAAGGAGTGTTTTTATGGCCACTACAATCAACTCGCCCCATTCAGCGCGACCCGCCTTTGCAACGCGGACAAGTATACAAAAAGTCTGCATCTTTATGGGTGCTGTTTTCGTCCTTGGAGGAATCGGCGGAATCATCATGCCCGGTCTCATGAACATGCATCTCTCGATGTCACACAACCTCATTCACATTGTCTCAGGAGCTCTTTCACTGGCCTTTGGTTATTCTGACAACAGCAGAAGTGCTTACAATTTTGCTGTCACCTTCGGAGTTGTTTACGGTCTTCTCGGGATTGCAGGATTTGTGATCGGACAACCAGGCTACCCTGGTGTGGGTCACATGGAAGCAGACCAGAATCTTCTTCGCGTGATACCGAATGTTCTCGAATTCGGAACAATGGATCACAGTGTGCACATGATTCTTAGTGCGGCCTTCCTCCTTGGTGCCTATGCGTGGAAACATGCTCATCTCGAGGCTGATCGCTCAATCGTTGATGTGCAGAGAAGACGTTCTGTAAAAGAAGGAACACTCGGAACAGAAACTATCCAGTCGATGGATACCTTTGATTCTGCCAACTCACCATCTGATCTTTCAAAATCTATTCTTGGTCAATCCGATATCAGTATCAAGCAAGACCGCGATCGCAGAGAAAATTTTGAGGATCGTCTATGAGCATAAAAGACAGAACTGATTCCTTATGGGAGACCACTGGTCTCCCCATTTTTCCAGAGATCCAGGAAGATGTGAGAACCGAGGTCTGCGTGATTGGCGCGGGCCTTTCCGGTCTCTCTATTGCTTATGAGCTCGCTAAACGGGGAAAGAAAGTCACTCTGCTTGAGTCGTTCCGTATCGGTTCAGGCCAAAGTGGGAGAACGACCGCCCATCTTTCCTGTCAACTTGAAGAGCCCTTTTCAGAACTTCTCAAGATGCACGATCTGTCCACCGTCAGGAAATTTCTTGAGGCCCACCGGAGTGCCATCGATATTATCGAGAGGATTATTGAGCTGGAAGAAATCCCCTGTGACTTCAAACGGGTGGATGGATTTCTTTTTCAAGGTCGAGACGTTCGTGAGAATTTTCTTCAGACTGAAAGAGAGGTCGCCAGGAAATGTGGACTCCTGCTGGATCCGGTTTTAGTCACACCTCTCTTGAAAAATAAATCACCAGGACTTCGTTTTGAAAATCAGGCGCAGTTTCACCCCATGAAATACATGAAGGGACTGATTGCTTGCCTGGTTGATCTTGGTGTCACGATCTTTGAGAACACGAGAGTCACAGAGATTGAAAATCCGACACCTGATCTTTCACTCATCCGCACGGAACATCACAAGGATATTCAGGCGGATTTTGTGGTGGTGGCGACAGATTCTCCGATCAATACGCGCTTTCATATTCATACGAAGCAATATGCTTACCGCACGTATGCCATGACTTTTGATTATCCGGGAGAGCATGAGAATGTTCTTCTATGGGATACGGAAGATCCTTATCACTATGTGAGACTCCACGAGCGAAAACTCATCGTGGGCGGGGAAGATCACCGCGTGGGACAGACTCCGGATGAAAATCCATTTGAAAATATTGAAGCATGGACGCGCGCGAACTTCGAGGGAGTAGGAGCTGTGAATGACAAATGGTCAGGCCAGGTTTTCGAACCAGCGGACACCATTGGTTACATAGGAAAAAATCCGGGTACTGATCGTAACACTTATATTGCTACCGGATACTCGGGAAGCGGAATGACCAGTGCCGTGATCGCAAGTCAGATTATCCCAAACCTGATTGAAGGACGACCGCATCCACTGGCGGATATTTTTGATCCGAAACGTCCGCCACTCAGAAATATGCCGGAGTTTGTAAAAGAGAATATGAACGTCGCCTTTCAATACACTGACTGGCTCACCGGAAGTGATGTGAAGTCCGAAGATGAAATTCCGGAGGACTCAGGATGCCTCATGCGCCATGGTCTCACGAAGGCCTGTGTCTATCACGAGCAGGGAGATAGCTTCGAGCGGAAGTCGGCCGTCTGCACGCATCTCGGGGGTCTTGTTCACTGGAACGATATTGAAAAAACCTGGGACTGTCCGGCCCACGGATCCCGCTTTAATACTCACGGGACGCCGATTGAAGGGCCCGCTATTTCCGAACTTCCACCGGGGCCATAATGGATATCGTCGAAATATCGCAGGGACTTCGGTCCCTGCGTGAAAAATTTTTCCATACGCAAGCTGTGACAGAGAAGTTGTGCTCTCCACTGACTTCTGAAGATGCTCTTCTTTCCATGACGGAAGAAACTTCGCCTCCGAAATGGCATCTGGGTCATACCAGCTGGTTTTACGCGCGCTTTATTCTGGAAAAGTTCACGACCTTCGAAATCTCGCCGGAGTTCGAGTTTATTTTCAATTCCTATTACGAGGGATTGGGACCTCATATTCCTAAGAAAAAAAGAAATGCCATTTCCCGTCCCGGTCTGGATGAAATCATTGAGTGGCGGGGTGAAATCCGAAACCGCCTTTCAGATTTTCTCGATGTGATAGCAACGAGTGACCTCACAGAGGTGCGCCGAATCCTCGAAACAGGAATCAATCACGAAGAACAGCACCAGGAATTGCTCCTGATGGATATTAAACGAAACTTTTTTGAAAATCCATTAAGACCTCGTTACAAAGAGCGCGAACTCTCTTCAGCATTTTTACCGGAAGATCCGGTATGGGTGAATATTCCCTCGGGTCTTGTGAAAATTGGTGTGCCTTCTCAGGAACCGGCCTTTCATTTTGATAATGAAGGTGATTCTCATCAAAGATGGATTGATAGCTTCATGATGATGAGTCATCCGGTAACGAATGAAGAGTACTTAAATTTTATCCAGAACGGCGGCTATCAGACGCCTCGTCTTTGGCTTTCAGATGGCTGGGACATTCTTCAGAAAGAAAACTGGCAGCATCCCCTATATTGGGAAGACCGTGACGGAGAGTGGTGGCATTTCACCTTATGTGGAATGGTTCCGCTTGATCTCAAGGCCCCTGTTTGTCATCTCTCTTACTATGAAGCAGATGCCTTCGCGCGCTTTCGTGGGGCGCGCCTTCCGACCGAGTTTGAATGGGAAGTTGCCGCTGGAAGAGAATCGATCAACGGACAATTCGCCGAGGGGCATACCTTTGAACCGCATGTAACCATCGAAGGAGATGAATTCTCCGCTCTTCATGGAACCGTCTGGGAATGGACACAGAGTGCGTATCTTCCTTACCCGAGATTTGAAAGCTTTCCCGGGGTGCTGGGAGAGTATAACGGGAAATTTATGGTGAACCAGATGGTTCTCCGGGGAGGATCATGTATCACTCCGCAGGGACACTATCGCAAAACATACAGAAATTTTTATTACCCACATTTGAGATGGCAGTATGCCGGTCTCAGGCTTGCGAAGGATCTTGCATGATGGACACTCTAGAGCGGATTTTTGTCGACCACGAACCTCTGGCGCATAATGTGCTGACGGAAGTGATTATGGGACTGTCGCGGGGACAGAAAACGCTGCCGGCGAAATTTTTATATGACAAGAAGGGATCAGAAATCTTTGAAGAGATCTGTTGCCTTCCCAGTTACTATCCAACCAGAACGGAATTTAAAATCCTGAAAGATAATGCTAACGAGATTGTTTCTTTAATAGGGGACGGCTGCCTGATCATCGAGCCGGGAAGCGGTTCGGCTGAAAAAGTACGGATTCTTCTTCAGGCGATGAATAATACTCCCCGATACGTGCCGATCGAGATTTCACGCGAAATTCTTCTCCGGACATGTCGTGAACTGATTGAAGAGTTTCCGGGGCTGGGTCTTTATCCCGTTTGCGGAGACTTCACTCAGGAACTCTCACTTCCACTCACCGTAACCGCTCAAACAGGAAGAAAAGTGATTTTCTTTCCTGGGTCAACGATCGGGAATCTTCATCGCGATGAAGCCAGAGAGTTTCTCCGGAAAGCAGGAAGAATGGTGGGAAAAGGTGGAGGGCTTCTTATCGGAGTCGACCGCAAGAAAGATCCTGAGATTCTACGGCTTGCGTACAATGATCCTGAAGGTGTGACGGCCGCTTTCAATCTCAATATTCTGGAAAGACTTAACCGTGAGATTGATGCTGCGTTTGACTTGGAGAATTTTCGTCACGAGGCCGTCTACAATGAATCCGAAGGAAGAATCGAAATGCATCTGGAGAGTCTCATTCCTCAGCTTGTTCGTGTGAGCCAGACTGTGTTCCGTTTCCGCCAGGGTGAGACGATCCATACGGAGAATTCTTACAAATATAGTGTTCAGGAGTTCGTGAATCTCGGAGAGAAAGCTGGACTCTGCTTTCTTCGTTCCTGGGAGGATCAGAGAGGGCTCTTTAGTGTTTATTACTTTGAAAATCGTTAAGGCAGAAGATGAAGCTCAAAAATAGAAAACTTTTCATCATTCCTATTGTGGTTATTCTCGCTCTCGTGATCCTCCGTATTGCCCTTCAGCCAGTTCTCCTTGGATTCATCAATAAAAAACTCGAAAAATTTTCTCCGGAAATTACCGGTCACGTGGATGGACTAAATCTCAAAATTATCCGGGGTGTCGCGGGATTATCGGATATAACGATGAAGCTTAAAAAGGCCGACAAAGAATTCTTGAAAATAAAAGATGTGGACGTCTCATTGGCATGGAGAGAAGTTTTCAAAGGTCATCTCATGGGCGATGCCATGATTGACGGAGTGAACTTTACTTTCGATGAGCGAATACCGGCGGCCATCAAAAAATCCCTACCAAAAGAAGATAAGGATGAGCCGAAGAAGGCTCCGGCGATCAGAATTTCGAGGCTTGATTGGAAAAACGTCAACATCATTCTTCCTTCTAAAAAAGCCTACACTAATCAGGGCCCTTTCCGACTCACGAATATCCAGGGAAGAATGACGAATCTCTTCGCTGACTCTGATACGCCAAGATCCTTCTTTCATACTCAAGGAACTGGCAGCGGAACGTCTAACTTCAAAGCAATCGGAAGTGCCAATCTCAAGGCCGATCCAGTGGAATGGGATGTAGATGCCCAGATGCAGGGGTTTGATCTTCCCTCAATGAACAGATTTCTCCTGAATAAAGTTCCTCTTACTTTCACGAAAGGGACATTTGATCTTTATTCTGAAATAAAATCAGAAGAAGGGAAGATCAAAGGGTACGTAAAACCCTTTGTGACGAATCTGGATTTTATCCGCACCAATGAGAATTTCAAGGGACCTAAGCATTGGTTGGTTGAGGTTGGGGGTGCTATTAGTAACTGGATTCTGGAAGCTCAAAGAGACAAGACCGTTGCGACCAAGGTGCCTTTTACGTATGACGGGAAAAAATTTACGGTGGATTCCAAAAAGGCCGTTCGCAATGTCATCGAGCATGGATTCGATCAGGAGCTTTCTCCCGGCGTGGATGCCAACATGACCATGCAGGCCCAGGAGGCAAAAAAAGAAGCGAAAGAAACTGATCGAGAAAATAAAAAGAAAGAAGAACTAAAAGAAGATAAGGAGAGCAAATGAAAATCCTCATAAGTGCTTTACTCTCACTAGGCCTCCTGGGTGCATGTACAACCAAAAAAGCAGCTGATCCCGGTAAGGCCTCTCCTCCAAAAACGCCCAAGATCATCGGCTCACGTCCTAAAGTAGGAATTAGCTTCGATGCCAGGCAGCTCGCCAATGAAATGGAATCTCATTACGTTTCAGAAATCCACTTCAAAAAAGGTTCTTCCGAACTTACAACCGGAGCGAAGTCAGCACTCGCTGTCGTCATGAAACAGGCAAAGCGTGATGGATTCCTTGAGAAAGCGAAGCTCATTACCTGGTCGGACAAAGAAATGCCGTCGGAAAAGAAAAAAGAACTTACGAATGATGATGTGGCCCTCGCTAAAAAAAGAAATAACGTCATCGCTGATTTTATCCAGTCATCTGATAAAAAAATCGATATCGATCCCATCAGCATGGCCGAAAGATCCAGTGGTTTTCGGAAGTACATTCCTGATGAAAGGGCGCGCATCCAGGAATCCCTCGATCAGGCCGGCATTCCTGAAACCGATGAGAAAAATAAAGCTTTAAGTAAGGCATCCCGTTCGATTATTATCTTCACAAAAGATAAATGAAAGAACTCCGAAACATACGTCCCTTACGCTGGTTTAAGATTAATGGCATGGTCCTGTGGCCATTTGTCCTTTATGCTGACCGCGATCCTCATCCCGTTGTGAGAAATCACGAACGCATTCACGTCGAACAGATCGCGGCTCAGGGTGTGATCGGGTTTTATGTTTCTTATCTCAGGGAATATTTTCGGGGAAGAAGAAATGGACTCACTCATCACGAATCGTACATGAACATAAGCTTCGAAAAAGAGGCCTATGAAAATCAGGACAATCCGACGTATGCCGTTACAGGGGAGGGCGCTCGTACTTCACCCAGGAATAACCAGTCCCGTGGATCGTCTTGATGTGATAGTGCTGGGAATCGATTTTCTTTCTGAGCTTTGAGATATGCTGGTCAACATTTCTGTCAGTGACCTCAAATTCATCACCCCAAACCTGATCCATCAGTTGCTCACGTGTATAAACCCGGTCTTCATTTTCCATGAACAGAAGAAGTAACTTGTACTCGAGCGGGGAGAGATCGATAAGTCTCTGCTCATCTTTTGGTCCAACAAAGACCTGATTGGATTGCAGAAGGACTTTGATATCTTTTTTCACAAGCTCTTTTGCGCGGGGATTTGCTTTCTTTAAATTAACCCGGATCCGGGCCATGAGTTCCATCGGCACAAAGGGTTTCTGAACGTAATCCAGAACACCCAGCTCAAAACTTTCCAGCTTCGTTCCGATTTCTCCATGGCTGGTGAGCATGATGATGCCGACCCTTGACTCCTCAAATCGCTGGCGATTTTTCATGAGAAAATCAACGCCATTTCCATCGGGAAGTTCAATATCAAGAAGAATGAGTTCAGGAGAATTGTTGTCAAGCCAGCGGATGGCCTCAGTGAGACTCGTGACGTGGGCAATGTCGAGCTCTTTGGCAAAGCTCTTCACGAGATTGTAGATTTCTACATCATCTTCAATCATGAGGATACTTGGTGCGTTCATGATCTTATCTTAACGGTGAGTGACTTTCTCGCCTAATAAATTTTGAGAAGGTTGCGAATTTTTGCGTCCACGGCCCTGCGCTCAAGAGGCTTTCTCATGAAAGACTGCTGTTCAGATTCACTTACGCCGGTTTCTTTAGTGGACATATAGACTACGGGAATATCCCCTTTCGTCGAAAGATTCGAGATTGGGTGCTGGGTGAGATCAAAGAAAATAAGATCGGGTTTGAGTTCCTCAAGGACGTTCAGGATGTCGATCTCATCCTGCAGGAAGTAGAAGTTATAAGGGGTATCTTTTTTCTCGATCATCCGGAACCAGTTAAGGATGTCCTCATCATCATCAATGATAAGAACTTTCTTCTTTTCCTGAATTTCAAATTCAGCGCTCACTATTTCCAGGTCCTTCAGGTGAAGCAGCATGTGTTATCCTCTTAATCCTTATCGAGATTCTATATAAATGATGTAAGGAAATTATGTAAATGATGTGAAGGCACTTTGAAGACTCCGTGATTTCCTTGCCTTGCCCCTTATAATAAGCCTAAAATTTCTTAGATATATCCCTTGAGGTAATTATGGCCATCGATCGAAAAACGCTTCATGAAACGACAAAAGTCACGCACGTACCTGAGGTGGGTCTTCCCGCCGGAAATAGGCCCATTGTTTCTCCCATCTATCAGACTGCAAAATTTTCTCTCGGCGAAGGTCTTCCGATTAGCTCGCAGTTTATTTACACCCGTGTCTCCAATCCCACTTTGCGTGAACTGGAGCTCACTCTGGCCGAACTTCAGAAGACAGAAGATTGCATTGTCCTGGGAAGTGGCATGGCCGCCATTACCGGCGCTCTTCTTGGACTTCTGAAAACTGGTGATCACGTGATCTCTTTCCGCGAAACTTATCGCCCGGGAAGAATTTTTATCCGTTCAACTCTTGGCCGCTTCGGCATTCGTTCCACTATCCTCTCGCTCAATGACCTGTCTGCGATTGAGGGGGCCATCACTTCAGAAACGAAGATGATTTATTTCGAAAGCCCCACCAATCCTCATCTGGATATTGCCGACATCAGAAAAATAGTCACTATTGCTAAAAAACATAATCTCCTGGTGATGATGGACGCAACTTTCGGCGGGCCCCATCAGCATACTGATCTTGGCATTGATGTTTTTATTCACAGCCTCACAAAATATGTGAATGGTCACGGCGATGTGATTGCGGGCTCCATTGCCGGAAAAAAATCCGTTATTCATGACATCCGTCAGATGACGATTAACCTAGGTGCCACCCTTGATCCTCACGCCGCCTGGCTGGTGCAAAGAGGGCTCCGGACTTATCACATGAGGTATGAACGTGCCGCCTCAAGTGCCCAGCGAATCGCGGAATTTCTTTCGACACATCCTAAGGTGAAGAAAGTTTTTTATCCCGGTCTTCCGACTCATCCGGGTCATGAGCTCGCCCGTACTCAAATGACTTCCATGGGAGGAATTCTCGCTTTTGAGATTGATCCATCTGTCGGAGATGCGCTCTCTTTTTGCCATCGCCTGCAGCTTCATCAATTCACCGCAAGTGTGGGTTCAGCTGAATCCCTTATTTGTCCGACACTCCTGTTTTTCGGAGATGATCTGACGCCGGAAGACGCGCATGCACTGGGACTAAATAACTACACATTAAGAATTTCGGTCGGCCTTGAGCATGCTGACGATCTTATTCAGGATTTACGCGTTGGTCTTGGCTGAAGAGTATCTGGCAAAGCATCGGAAATCCGGTCCGCATAAATCTCGAGGCAAACTTCATTTTCATTAGTTTCCTCTAGGTCCTAATCTCTCCTCTGCGTCGCTGTCCGTTTACTGAAATCGGAGGGTTTATGTCGAGAGAGTTGCCACTCATGAGTATTTCGACTGATTGGAGCGAGCCCCTGTGGCCATATGATCTGGATGATTCTTACCTCCAGCTCGATCTCGGAGAAACAGAAGTGGGAGAAAATCAGGATGTCCGGGTTTTCCGTAAACCGTGGTTCAAGCAGAATTATCGTCACACGACTCCCAAGAATCTTAAATTTTATAAGCGTCCTTATTTCCAGGTGGAGACACCTGAATAAGACCCGTCCACTCTTCATTCTTCTGATGATTGCGATCATAGCAAGCTTCTATTTTTTTGGAGGCGGACACTTTCTCACTCTTGCTTTCATCCAGAAAAATGTTCAGTGGTTGCGAAATCTCCATGAGATCCATCCGGTCAGGGTTACCGCTGGTTTTGTGGGACTTTATATTTTCCTGACGAGTCTCTCGATTCCGGGTTGCCTCTTACTGACTTTACTCGCCGGCGCCATCTTCGGGACAGTCGCCGGTACTTTCTTCGTTATGCTTTCTTCAACCACCGGTGCCTGTGTCGCCTTTTTGCTTTCACGCTATCTTTTTCGCGGATATTTTCAGAAAAAATTTCACCAAAAGTTTCTAACGATGAATGAAAAGGTGAAGAAAGAGGGGAGAGTTTTTCTTTTTACATCCCGGATGATTCCGGTTTCACCCTACGTCGTTGTGAATGTCGTCATGGGACTCACGCAAATGCGCTTATGGGATTTTGCCTGGATCACTTATGCGGGCATGCTTCCAGGAACTTTTCTCTATGTCTACGGAGGAAAAGAAATTACCTCTATCACCAACGTCTCACAAATTCTTTCCTGGGAAATTATTTTAGCACTTGTTGCTCTTGGCATCCTTCCCCCTGCCATTCGCATGATCATGAAAAATCATGGGAAAAGAAAAATGAGTTACGCTCATGAATGATACATTCGTCATCTGCGCTCATGTCGTGGGTTTATATCTGGCTGTAAACGCTCTTTTCCAATCCCGCACTCCACAGGGGGCACTCGCCTGGTTTATTGCGCTGGTGGGATTCCCTTTTGTTTCGATACCTGTTTTCATCATGGCAGGACGCAGACGCTATCACGACGAGACACCAGAAAAAACAGTTCATATGCCTAAGTACGATGAGGTTAAGCACCGCTTCGAGCCTCTGCGGGAATTCGAACGTTTTCTCCAGCATACTGGATTTTCCTTTACCGCCAAAAATAGCATTGAACTTCTGATCGACGCTGATCAGATCTACCCCTCGATGTTTGAGGCCCTGAACTCCGCAAAAGAATATATCATCCTCCAGGTTTTTATTTTTCGCACCGATGAGACCGGTCGGAAATTTGCTGACATCCTGATGCGAAAAGCTCGCGAAGGTGTGAAGGTTTACGTTCTGTATGAGAAAGTCCTGATCAAGATGGATAAAACTCTTCTGGATGAAATGCACATTGCCGGGATTCAAACCGGACTTTTTAAACCTTTTACACGAAATAAGTGGCACCTGAATTTCAGGAATCACCGGAAGATCATGGTCATTGATGGGAAAGTAGGATTTTTAGGGGGAATAAACATTGGTGATGATTACGTAGGAAAGTATCCCAAGATTGGTCACTGGCGCGACACGAATGTACGGGTCATGGGCCCTTCTCTGATTCCAGCACAGCTTGCTTTCTGCAATGACTGGGAAGACTCGCAAGGGAGTGCTCCGAAAATTGAATGGAAGCACGGTCCATCAGATGGTGACGCCAATATTCTCATCTTCAGTTCAGGTCCCATTGAAGAAAAACCATTTTGCCTTCTCCATCATATTGCTCTCGTAGAACTGGCGAGAAAGCGCCTCTGGATTGCCAATCCCTATATCGTACCTCCTCAGAGTTTGATGGATGCACTTGCGATGTCGGCCCTTCGGGGAGTTGATGTGAGAATTCTTGTGCCTAGCTACTCTGATAACTTCCTCATTATGGCAGTGGCAGAAATTTATTATGAGCGACTGATGAGTTATGGTGTAAAAATTTATAAATATCAAAATGGATTTCTCCATCAGAAAGTGATGGTCGTGGATGATATCCTGGGAGTGGTGGGATCTGCCAATCTTGATTTCCGGAGCATGTATCTTAATTTCGAGATCACTACCGTCTGCAGTGATCCCGACTACATTGGGTCTTTAACCAGAATGATTGAAGAAGATATGAAGGCGTCCCGCCTTCTCCAGGCAGAGGAGTTCCGCAGTAAACCACTTAGGCAGAAAATTCTCGAACGGGCAACCAACCTTCTTGCACCGGTGCTTTAGTGATGGCGCTTAACTACAATAAAGTGAGGAGTTTTTATGAAAGAGATTTTAAAAAACGATGCGGAGTTAAAAATTGAAGTCAGCCACAAGCTCATGCTGAACGGCGAGATGGATGCCCACAATATTGAAGTCGAAGTGGAAGAAGGTGTGGTGATTCTGGAAGGCGACGTCAGCGGAAGACATGCTAAGCGCGTGGTAGAAAAATGCCTAGCCGAAGTGGAAGGCATACGGAATGTGGAAAATCGCCTGAAAGTCAGACGGATTTCCCGATTCTCAGATAATTCGATGCATGGATTCTGAGAGTCTGTTACGCTTAGAGAAACTTCATGAGGGGACACCGCATGTTTAATCTCGATACTGCACGTAAAATTTTTATTCAAGGTCAGCTTCCTGAAACTTTCGGGATTGATATCGCGCTCGTAGAAAAAGACTCTGTGACGGGAACCTTAAAAGTTGATCATCGTCATCTGCGCCCGGGAAACATTATGAATGGAGGAGTCAGCCTGGTGCTTCTGGAAACAATGGGCAGCATCAGTACTTGTCTTTATCTTGACCTGGATAAGTACAACTCATTCGGTATTCAGGTGAGTGCCAATCATCTCGCCGTAGCGCGCCCCGGAGACCTTCTCACTGCCCGCTCCACACCCGTACATATTGGGAAAACGACCCAGGTCTGGGATGTGAATATTACCAATCAGAAGGGAAAACTCGTTTCTTCCGGAAGAATTACCATGCTGGTAACTGAAGCTCTCAGGAATCAAGCGCAGTAATTGCGCAGCAAATTTCCTCTCGCACTCGACGCTCATAGAATAAGCTCTAACAAGGGGCCGCTATGGATAATTCGATCATTGATATTGAAACCCGAATCCGATCAGTCAAAGAAATGTGTCGTGAACATGTGGGACTTCTTGAAGACACCGAGGAGAAGGCACTTATGACCGCAGCTGCGGAAGTTTTGAATGGTCTGGAACGGGCCTTTCATTCCTGCTTTCACGACCAGCATGGAAATCATGTCTTCTCCCCGAAGAGCAGCGAACCCTGGGATTAAGTGCCAACGATCCGGGGAACATCCTTCTGGCCTAAGGTCTTGGTGAGGGGGAAGGCGCCTGAATAACGAAGATTCTGGACACGGGCCCAAGTCATGTTAAGATTTTTAACATGAGAAATAAGCCCTTAATCTTTCAGCTCCTTTCGCTACTCTTTCTTTTTGAGCCTGCGATCAAGATTCTTTATTTCAAGGCCTCAACGCATTTTGATTTTGCCGTAATCTTAGCGAACGTTTTTTCCCGTCAGGGTTTCCGCGATATT
Source organism: Bacteriovoracaceae bacterium (assembly GCA_046593575.1). Lineage (GTDB taxonomy): Bacteria > Bdellovibrionota > Bacteriovoracia > Bacteriovoracales > Bacteriovoracaceae > Peredibacter. The sequence goes on along the minus strand of JBKJNQ010000052.1, from coordinate 10,006 downwards.
TTTGATTTCTGGATTGTCTTTCCCGTGGCTGGACTCATGCTTTGGAAACTCCGCAAATGGACTTACTTCGCGTTTCTTTCGGTCTTGGCGTATCTCATTTTCAGTATCGCTACTTATGAGCAGTACACCTGGCCTTATAACAGTGACTCGCCACTTTTCTATCATTACTTTGTTATCGCCATTACTCTGGCAACCATTGCGTACTTTCTGGTTCCGGATGTACGCGCTCCCTTCTTTAACCGGAAGCTTCGCTGGTGGGAAAATAAACCACGCTATCGGACAGTGATTCCCGCTAAGGTCAGCGGAGACAAAATCACTTTCCAGACAGAAATTTTAAACATTTCTGAGACTGGTGCCTTTCTGAAAGATAATAATCTTCTCTCTCCAGGCGAGATCGTCAACCTGATCTTTGAGTCAGAAGGTCTTCAGATGGAAGTTCCGGTGGTCGTCGTCAGTCGTCACGTCATCGCAGAAACACCCGGCTATGGGGTGCACTTTCGGCCAACCTCTTTCAGTCACAAATTCCAGATGATCAGACTGATCAATCGAATTAAGAATCACCGCTACCTTTAACAGAGTTAGTTCCTAAAGCTTCTGTTGGTATCCCTCTTGCTTCTTACTCTTAAGAAGTTACAAGGAGGATTCAACATGATCAATGAAACCGACGACACTGAAAATAATAGTTTTTCTGATGAGGCATTAACGACCCCGCCTGAGGCAGGAAAGACAGGCAACCGTAATGGACAAGTCAGAGAGCTTGGAAAAAAAAGTCTCGAACCTTTCATCGGAGTTCTGTCTAAACACAAGGGTGATTTCTCACCGTATCTTGAAGCTGTCACTAAAGCATTGCGAGCAGCCGCTGATTCACTCAAGGGTGATCAACCGGCAGAAGCAGAGACCTTTATCTCTGGCTACTTTGCGGAAGGCGCAGACTGGATCTCCCAATGGAAAGATAAACTCACAGGAAATTCAACGGAAGACCTTATGCATCTTCTGGAAGAGGAAGGACGGAAAAGTCCGGCCATTCTTTTCGGAGTCTCTTATTTTGGAGGTCTCATTCTCGGGCGCTTCGGCCGACACCTGGGAAAAACCATGAAACAAAATGTAAATATTCACTAACGGAGGAGTCCTAAATGGAACCTATCTACCAGGATAAAAATAATGTTCATCAGCTATATCCGGAGGCGACAACAATTCCTCAAAGGGATGGCTGGGGTGTTATGTTTGAAAAACTTTCCACGGATGCAACTAATCTTTGGGAAACTCAGTCGCGCCTTATTGGCACTGAACTGGGTGAAAAAGTCACAACTGTAAAAGCCGCGTCCGGTTCTCTGGTGGCTGGAGGAGTACTGCTTTTTGTAGGTGTTCTCTGTCTCGCCGCTACTTTAATTCTCGCTTTATCAAATGTCGTTGATCCATGGATGGCAGCTGCCATTGTTACCATTGCCCTTATGGCGATTGGTTTTATCATGGTCAAAGGTGCCCAGAAAAAACTAGCTGGCCGTGATCTCGTTCCGACGAAATCCATCGAAGCCTTTGGGCACATTCGTAACACTTTCCAGGAGAGAATCCATGAATTTAAAAGAAAATAAAACGTCGGGAGAACTCAAACGGGATGTCCTGAACGAATTACAAAATGTCCGTCACGATCTCGATAATATTCAAGGGCGACTCACGCCGGGTGCCTTTATCGATGATGCTCTTTTTCAACCGGTCGGAAAAAATCCCCGCGCGATTTTTGATCACCTGAAGACTAATCCCATTGGAACTGCCTTTCTCAGCCTTGGGACGATTCTCCTGATGGAAGATGAAAGTCAGGTGACCTATGAGACATCGCTTCGAAACCGGGGCTCGTCTGTCCGTTCGAAAGTAGAGAGTAAAGTGGGAGAAGTGAATCAAAAACTTCACGGAGCGGTCGATAATACAAAATCGAAGATCGAGAAGTTTCGGAATAAATTCTCTGGTGACGAGAATACAAAGGGCGCAGAGTTCGATTTTAATGCCGGAGGTGAACTTGGTAATTCAAGCATCGACGCTAATCCTGGAGAGATCAAAGACACAGCTTTCGACGCAATCGCAGAGGTGAAGGGCCTTGATCCCATGACTTTTATGGCGATCGGAGCAGGCCTTGGTGCTTTGACGGGAATCTCCCTTCCTGTTTCGGAAACTGAGCAGACGATGATTGATCAGAAATTTCAGGGGAAACTCTCTGAGTTTAGTTCTGAATTTCAAGATGCAATAAACCAGTCTGTTCAGATCTTAAAAGATGAATTTCTCGGGAAGTTTAAAGACTTTGATGTGAACCTATTTAAGGCCAAGACCCAGACGAATGAGAATTTTCCATCAGTGTAATTGATGGAATCGCCATCGCCCGTAGAGATACAGGGCGGTGGCACTTCCTATATGCCATAGCGCATGCGCTTGAAAAAAACTCGCTTTGTCGCAGGCCCATCTTGTCTCTTCCAGAAGAAATATGAGAAAAGAAATTACACTCAGAATGACCGCGGCTTGCAGGTATCCGTGAGACCGGAAGCGCGTGGCCTCTAGTCGTACCGCCATTAACGAGCAGAAGAACACCACCACCGACATTCCGATTCTCATCATCTGATTGAGTTGCAGAAAGAGAATCCAGCAAGAAATATAGATGATATAAAAAAGAGTTTCTTTTTTCCGGCGGGAAAGTTTTCCCATCTGGTTCCAGAGCGGAAAGAAAATCAAAGTCATGATGATGCTGGCGTAATCGAGTGCGAGGGTTACCCGGGTTTGAGTGGCATGGAAGAGAAAGCTTGAAATGGCCAAAGTAATCAGGCAGAAAACCCAGAATTCAAATTCCAAGGTGCGCTTTTTTGCCTTCAGATACAGGATTAACGCGCTCAGGAAATAGGCCCCAGAACTCCAAAACAGGATCCCGGCGCCCGCATGGGGCTCGCAGAAACAATCAGGATAACATTCTATCGTACCGAAATTCAAAGTCATGGTCCGATCTTAGCGGAATTCACACAAACAATCTCTTTCCACACAGGACGCTGACGTAATTTTAACAAGCCAAAATTCACTCACGAAGGGACAATTATATCAAATAATTATGGAGAATCCATGACCTCAGCTTCACTATGGATGGAGTCGCAGAACCTGGCCAAGGTTCCGCTATTTTTCCGCATGAAACGCGTTCGGATCCTTGCACCTCGCGTGCATGTTCTGATCGAAACTGATTCTTACGTTGTAAAAACTATTTCAAAACCATGTGATCTCGAGGAAACATTTCGTCTCCGCTACGATGTCTTCTTTCGCGAGTTCGCCGGACGTGGAAATCTTTTTTCACTCCTCCCTTACGATGTTGATCAACACGATTTTGCCTGTGATCACCTGGTGGTGATGGATAAGGCCTCTCAGAAAATAATTGCGACCTACCGTCTTCTTTTTCAGGAAGAGGGTGAGAAGAAAAAATTCTACACCGATGGCGAATTCGATCTCAGCGCTTTCCATGCAGTTCCGGGCAATAAACTTGAGCTTGGTCGCGCTTGTGTGCATAAAGATTTTCGTACGGGTACTGTTGTGGGACTTCTCTGGAAGGGAATGGTTCAGTACGCCAAAAAAACGAATACGAGATATTTGTTCGGCTGCTCGAGCCTTGGTCGGAAAGAGTTTGCCGCTCTCCCATACATCCGCGAGCAACTAGTTAAGCGGAATGCTCTTTCTGAAATTCCAGTTCCGGCACGAAGCGAGTTTCAACTTTCAAGATATCCGGAAGTCATCCTTCCTGAGGTAATCTCGGAAGATCACTGCTCGATGCCATCTCTCATGAATATGTATCTTCTCACTGGTGCAAAGATGGGTACTGAACTCGCTTACGACGCCGAGATGGATTGTCTTGATTTCTTTACGGTGATGGATTTTTCCAGGCTTCCCGCTTCCTTTGAGCGGAGGTTTGCTTGATAGAGGGCCGCACACTTCGACCTATTGACTTCAAAGTGGGCACGCCCGTCTTTCTTGCTTTCCTCAAGCTTTGTCTTTTTATTATCCATGTCATTCTTTTCCTTCTCTCTCACATTGTCCTGACTCTCGTGGTGAGAGATGAGAAGAAACGCCTTCAGGTTTTTGTCCGCTCCAATGCGTTTCATGCGGTTATTGTCATGAAGTATCTTGGGCTCAAACCTCAGGATGAAAATCTTGAGAAAGTGCAGGGGAAACTCATTACCTGTAACCATCTCTCTTATCTCGACGTTCTCGTTCTATTCACCCGGTATCCGGCACTTTTTATTACCTCAAAAGAAATTGAGCAGACCCCGGTATTAGGCTGGATCACAAAGCTCGCCGGTTGCTTTTTTATCGAAAGAAGAAAAGAATTGCGAACTCCTAAAGCCGCCGAGAAAGAAATGGCCCTCATGCGCCAGCGTCTCTCGGAAGGATTTAATATTTTTCTTTTTCCGGAGGGGACGAGCTCCGACGGAAAAACGGTTCTTCCCTTTAAGGCCCACTTCTTTCAGCTCGCTATCGACAGTCAAACTGAACTTCAGCCGGTGGTTGTGAAATATCATGGTGCAAATCGTGATCTTGCCCCTTGGTATGGAGCGATGTCGTTTGTTCCGCACTTCTGGAAAGTCTGTGCTGAAAAATCCTTTTCCATCAGCGTTCTTCAGCTTCCGAAGATATCTCCGGTAGGAAAAGATAAGTTCCAATTGAAAGATGAAGCTTTTGAAAAAATCCGGGAGGCCTATGAAAGGAATTAAGATCCTCGGTATCCCATTCAAAGCGGGCCAGCCTCATGCGGGTGTTGCAGAAGCTCCGGAGGCCTTAAGGGCAAAGTCACTGATTCCACTTCTTCGCCAACTATCTCCTGGGGTAGAAGACCTCGGGGATCTCGATTTTTCTCTTTGTGGAGAGCATGAAGAAGGTCAGATTAAAAATGAACGCGCTTCCGCCCTTGGGAATGCTCTCATTAGTGAAAGTATCCAGTCTGAAAATCTCGGCCAGTCTTTTCTTTTGAATATCGGCGGTGACCACGGAATGGCACTCGGAACGATTCACGGACTTCTTCATCATCATCCCGATTTGATTGTGGTATGGGCAGACGCTCACGGAGATATCAATACTCCTGGTTCCTCTCAATCAGGAAATTTTCACGGTATGCCTTTATCCTTTCTTCTGAAAGGTAATCAGGGTAGAGAGGAATTTTCCTGGCTCAGGAAACAACTTCGACCAGAGCGATTGATTTTTATGGGACCGAGAGATCTTGATCCGGCGGAAAAAGAGATCATCAGAGAACTTGGCATTCAGTGGTATTCATCCGATGACATCAATTCCTTCGGGACTGAGGCGCTTCTTAGTCGGGCCCTGAAGATTGCTGATCCCGATGGCACGGCACCAATTCATCTTTCGTTTGATATTGATGTCTTTGATCCTCAGGACGTGATTGCCACCGGTACAAGAGTCCCGCAGGGACCCGAGAAAAATGAAATGATGAAACTCGGAAGGCTTCTGGGTGAAACTGGAAGACTTCGCTCAATGGACTTAGTGGAAGTGAATCCTGACTTTAGTCATGAGACGAATGCCTGTGAAACGATAGATCTGGCGATGCAGTTTACTCTTTCTGTGACAGCATCAGTCTTTGCTCATCATCCTGCTCCGCTGATCTTCCCCCGTGAAAGTCATCCGCAAAATAAAGCAGGGACCGAAGCCCCTGTCTTAATAAACTACTATTCCTGATCGGCATCAGGTTCGGAAGACGTATTATCAATTTCATTATTTTTTGGAACCATACGCGGATCGCGACCACCGCGCACGTTGTTTGGTTCTGAACTCGTTTCATCCACATACTCGTAGTCATCAGAACTTTTCCCTGTACCAACCGAGGTAGAGGGAAGGTAAGCTTCATCGCTTTCAGAATAATCTTCATCGTAGTTTTGATCACTCAGATCTTCTGAGGCCATATCATCGCTGACAGCACCGGAACCCTGAGAAGTCGTTTCCACAGCTTTAGGGGCCGGACTCGTGTTCATGTTCGTAGCAGCTGCCGCTGGTGTGGCGGCAGTTCCCGCACCCATAGTGGCGTCCTGATAGGGTGCTTCCTGATAAGTGGTGTCCTGGGTTGTAGATCCGCTGACTTGTTCTTTTTTCTTCATGTCACAGGCAGACAGAGCAAGAACCCCCGTCGTTAATAGCACGATAGATTTAAGTGCTTTCATAAGAAACTCCTTTTCTTTTTCATGGGACCTTTTGGTCCCTGACTCACTCTTGTGAAGCAAGAGGAGTACCAACATTTCTTTTGGTGTATAATAGAGAAGTGACTAACCAAAACGATCAAAAAAAGCTGGAACAGTTGAGAACATTAAGTGTTCTGCTGGACTCACGTTTTGAAGGACCTTTTGGTATCCGTTTTGGTCTGGATGGTATTCTGGGATTTGTGCCCTTCATCGGGGATATTGTGACGACGTCTATTTCAATTTTTATCTTGATTGAGGGCGCCCGCCTGGGGGCCACGCCGGCGACCTTAGTTCGCATGTCATTGAATATCTTCTTTGAGAATCTGATCGATATGATTCCGGTTCTGGGAAGTTTTTTTGATATCTTCTGGAAGTCGAATAATCGCAACATGAAGATTCTCGATCATCAGCTGGCCCACCCTGAGAAAACTTCCCGTGTTTCCAGGGCCATCCTTCTCCTTTTCATCGCCGCTCTCCTGATCCTGTTCTTTGCCATGGCGTATGTGAGCTGGATGATTCTTCAGCTGCTCGTGGGACTTCTCTCCTGATTGAATCAGACGGATAAAAGCCCCTTTCAATCCCTCCTGTGATCGTCATATACTTTGAGGACCAATGAAAATTCTCCTTCTCTTCATTCTTATTTGCACCAAGCTCCAGGCGGCGACCGATTACTCCGGCAAAGGGGAGATGAACGGTATTTCGTGGAAAGAATTCCGGCAGTTCCCGGAAAAATGGGAACTTGTTACCATTCGTTTTCGGAAAGACACCGGCGAAATGCGTATCACCTACGCTAATCCCATTGCGATGAAGGCCTTAAAAGAAGGAAAGACTGATTATCCTGACGGTTCAGTCTTCGCCAAGACCGGCATTCATACTGGTGTGGATCCTCAGTTTATCAGTTCGGTCGTACCCAAAGGAATTCGCCGTTATCAGATCATGGTGAAGAATAAAAAGACCTACTCTGGTACCCACGGCTGGGGTTACGCTTTATTTGATCCGGAAGGAAAAACTTTTAACGAAGATCCAAAGATTACTCAGGATGCTTGTTACGCCTGTCATACGATTGTTGAAAACCGCGGGGATGTTTTTTCTCAGCACTTTTCCACCACCCGCTACGTGAAACCGATATTTACTCAGGAAGAAAAAAAGGTGAACTCCATCAGCTACGTCACCAAAACTGTTTCCAAGCTTCCGGAAAATATTCGCTCACAGATTCCCTCTTGGGCGCGTGAGGTGAGATGGGTCGAAGTTGAGATATTAAGGAAGCATGTCTTTCAGGGAACACTGGATGAAATGAAGCCACTCCTTGAGCATGAATCTCTAAGTTCTAAACTTCCCGCTGTCTTTGCCTCTAAGGATGAAAAGAGATTCGTTCTCGTTTACCCCGGAAAGAGTGAAGATTGCATGGAGATGACTCAGATGACTGCCATCTCAACGGATCAGGAATTTCGTCCTGTAACGAACAGATTCTGCCTCTATGATTAAACTCTTCTTTTTCATCCTGCTCATATCCTGCGCATCGAAAAAACTACCGGTTAATGCCCGCGTGACAGAAAAACAATTTGCGACTTCTCAGGAAGCGCGAAATTTTGTCAAAAATAGATTCAATTATCTCAAACTCCTTTTCGAGCAGTCTCATGATCCTTACTACAATACTCCCAAATGGGAGGCAGATTGCCTGACCCACAATCAAATCGGGAAAATTCAGGAGAAAGAGGGAAGCTCATGGTTTATTTCTGACCTTATCGTGAACCAAAATGGTGATGTCGGTTTTTGTAGTGGGACTCAAACAGAAATTACGATCCTTCATTGTCCGGAAGAAAAAAAGATTTACGAAATCCGCTGCATGCCGCGCGAATGTGCTGCTTTCATTTCATGTCCCCCCAAATCGCTCTGATTTAATTAGGTTCAACTTCATTTACCACTCAGTCCAGTCGCAGGAACATGATCCTCAGCAAGAGGAAATCAAAATGGGTATTCGCGGTGATATTGACGAAAGTGATCGTGACCTGAACCGGGATATGTATCCGAACCGGACACGCTCCAATCGTTTTAACTTACCAGATAATGAATTCGACGGAAGCCTCGGAGGACATCTCCGGGGCCTCTATTCATCCACCTCCACCATCACCAATGATCATTTCGGCAAAGGACCTCGAAACTATATCCGCTCCGATGAACGAATTTGTGAAGACATCGTCCATCTCTTCACAAAGGACAGACATCTTGATGCCTCATTTATTGAAGTCGATGTTGTCGGAGATGAAGTCCACTTGGTGGGGTTTGTAGAATCGCGCGTCTCAAAATGGCACGCCGAAGATCTTGCCTTCGAAATTCCTGGCGTCAAGATTGTCATCAATCAACTGCGCGTGCGCTCTGTTTCCTGACTCTGGCCCTCTCTTTGCTTATCTGTCCATGAATGGTCAATTCCCTTTGGTTTTTCCTCATTTTTCTCTCCAGCACCGGACTTGTCCGGGGTAATGTGACCTATTGTCCTCAGGTCATTTTTCATTCACAAAAGATCACATTTACCAAGACTGAGATTCAGCTCTTCTGCGGTGATCCTTCCTCTCACGCTTACCGCTACATTCCGGCCTACGAAGCGCAATTTATCATCAAGGGATTTCTTCAGTCCCGGGGTTATCTTGCTCCGCAGTTTAAGGTCAAGGACAAAATTCTTTTTGTGAAAACCGGAAAAAAAAGCAAAGTAAAAAAACTCCAGGTCATTTCTCAAAACGATAATCTCAGTAAAAAAATACAACGTGACCTGCGAAGACTTTTTCGCCGGCGCGAACTTTCCACCGGGATGCTGAACTCAATCGAAAGTGAAGCGACTGCCCAGTTAAGAAGGCGCGGCTATCCATGCGGGAAGATATCTTCAGAAGTGGACACAAATACAGACACGGTGACCGTCATTCTTAATCAGAATGAAAAGCATCTTTTTGGACCGATTAAGCGCGATGAGGTCGAGGGTCTCTATCCCGAAGCACTCGATCGCTTTTCTCCCATGACTGCCCAGCAACGCTTCGACGGAGACCTCCTGACTCTGAATGAAAAACGAATTCTTCGTGCTGAAGTTCTACCGGGAACTTATTTTTTGGAAAATTGCGCAACTGGAGGGAAGACATTTTCCCTCCAGCAGAAGTTTATCAATGGTCCACCCCGGACACTTCGTTTCGGCGCGGGAGCAAGTACGGAATCTGGTCCCATCGCCCGCGCACGCTGGGCTCATAACCGTTCGGGTCCGATGGCGAGTCTTTTCTCCGCAAATATAGAAGCTTCGTTCAGAACGCAGTCGCTGAATCTATCCTCTGATTATTTTCGGTGGAAAGAAAAACCCAGACAATCATTCCTGAGTCAGTTTGAAGTTGTTCGCGAATCACAATTCAAGTACGAGCAGTTTGTCACAAGAGTCAGACCCCAGATGAAATGGACGGACGATATTCATCAACACGGAACGACCCTCATTCTCGGGCCCGCTTATGAGAACGGTACGTCCCATTCGCAGAATAAAAGTGAGACGAGATCATTTTCTACCGGTGTTTTAGAAGGAAGTTATCAGCGTGTCTCACATGACTATGAACTCTTCGACGTGCATCCCGAAGCCGGTAACCAGGAAGCGATATCCATTTCTTACCGAAGTCCTGCTCTGGGCTTTGCTCAATCTCTCCTGCGACTTGATACGAGTGCAGTGACACTGGGAAGGATAACGAATTCCGGAAGGGGGGCCATTATTGGTGGCCTTCGCTTGAAAGCAGGAACGGCATTCACGAAAAGTACCACGGATCTGTCGGCCCTTCCCC
>JBKJNQ010000013.1:0-10936 GCA_046593575.1 Bacteriovoracaceae bacterium | reverse complement strand
TGCACATTTCCCGGGGACAGATGATCCCTATTTCCGGAAGCTTAAAGGTATTTTCTTGCAGGTTCCCGATCGGACCCCCTGCCTGGCAAAGGCCCCGGTATATATCCCCGTTCATGTTGACAGCGATATTTTCTACCCCCGCCTCACACATCCAGCCCTTCCATCGGTTCTGAAATCCAGAAATGAGCAAGGAAGGATCAACGATCTCTGTAACACCATTCTGATCAAGTGACTCCATCGCTCCTCTCATGATCATTCCGCGCGCAGGAGTTGTATATGGGAGTTCAGGATTCCTGAGAACCGTCCATTGCGAATCAGTGTATTCGTAAGGAGGTCCGGAGAATTTCTCAAAGAGTGGCTGAATGGAAACCGAGATTCCCGGCAATTCTTTCACAAGCCGTCGGGCGTACTGGTAGAGCTCATTAAAATTTTCAGGCTTCATCATCACATTCACGTGAAGAGTAATAAGGGGGGTTAGATACTTTAGTACTTCCAGAAATTCTTCCTGGTCGCCCCGTTCCGGGTGAAAGCTCATGCAGACGTGATCCATAAGATGGGAGTTCTCTTTCCACCAACTTAAGGTCCTGCTTCCATTCGAAATGACTCCCGTAAGACCACCCTTGTCCTTAATAAAATTTAAAAGCACAGGAAAGTCCGGATAGTAAGTCACTTCTCCGCCGGTAAACTCAAAATAAATTTTCTTATTTTTTTTCTGTTCGAAGACCTGATGAATGAAGCGGATCATGAGGAGGAGGTTTACGCCCTTAAAGCTTCCGTCGTAGAGGTTAGGATGACAGTAAGAGCATGAGTAATTGCAGACGTTATTAAGAGTCCAGTTGACGGCAAAAATGCTCCGAAACTCTTCACGCGAGTGACGAAGAGTTACCAGTTTGCCGGACAAAACTTACCTCGATTTTATGTCTTTATACTTGTTAGTTGTGTCCCCTGTGTAGATCTGGCGAGGACGACAGATTTTGAATCCAGGCTGCTCAACCATTTCCTTCCACTGTGCCATCCACCCTGGAAGGCGTCCCATCGCAAACATCACCGTGAACATATTGGTAGGAATTCCCAGAGCGCGGTAGATGATCCCTGAATAGAAATCCACGTTTGGATAAAGCTTACGGGAAACAAAATATTCGTCCTTGAGAGCTACCGCCTCAAGTCCTTTAGCGATATCGAGAAGCGGATCTTTTACACCAAGAGTAGCGAGAACTGAATCACAGGCAACTTTGATGATCTTCGCGCGCGGATCGAAATTCTTATACACCCGGTGACCAAAGCCCATGAGGCGTGATCCTGAGTTTTTATCTTTTACTTCAGCAAGAAAAGCTTCGTAGCCTTTTCCAGAATCTTTGATCTCGGCCAGCATCTCGAGCACCGCCTGGTTCGCTCCTCCGTGGAGAGGTCCCCAGAGAGCATCCACGCCGGCAGAGATCGTCGCAAAAATATTTGCTTTCGAAGATCCGACGAGACGAACCGAAGAAGTTGAACAGTTCTGTTCATGATCAACGTGGAGGATAAGAAGGATATCAAGGGCCTTCGCCACTTCTTTCTTCACATTCTTATCACCCGTCATCATATGAATGAAGTCAGAACAATAATCGAGAGACTTGTCTGACTTAACAAACTCTTTTCCTTGCGAATGACGGTAAGCATATGCCGCCATAATTTTCAGCTGACCCATGAGCTGGACGATCGCTGTATCTTTCTGAGCAGGAGTTAGATCCTGGACACACATATCTTCATAGAAAGCAGAAAGAGAAACCATGTTTGAGGCAAGAACGGCCATTGGATGCGCAGTCTTCGGAAACGCTTTGATCTGAAGTTTAATTCCTTCCGGAACATCATCATAAGAAGAAATCTTTTCTTCAAAAGTTTTGAGTTCGGTTGCTGATGGAAGTTTTCCGTAGAAAACGAGATAAGACGCTTCAAGGAATGTCGATTTTTCTGCAACTTCTTCGATGGAGTAACCGCGATATTTTAAAATTCCCTGCTCACCGTCGAGAAATGTAATCGCTGAGGTACACGCACCCGTGTTCATGTAACCAGTGTCGAGTGTGACGTATCCGGTTTCGGCCCTCAATTTTGTAATGTCGATTGCCTTCTCTCCTTCGGAACCCGTGAACGTAGGAAGTTCAAAAGTTTTATCACCGAGAATAAGTTTGGCCTTGTCAGACATAGGAGGCTCCTTCAATTGAAATAAATTGGCCTATCTTAGCGAAAAGACCAGTTTCTGTCTAAAATTCTGTTTTGATTTTCATCGGTTAGATGGTGACAAAAGTTAACGCTGTCGAATTCTTGCAGGGCCAAAACAACTCTGATTTGGTGACAGACTGGCACCAGTAATCTTTCGGGAAGGTTAAATTCTTTCAACCAACGGTGCGCGTCTAGTTGCCGGTTTTCCTCAGGTTCTCACATTTATTTCGTGAATTCTTACTCTTGGCAAAACTCTTGCTCTCTTCCCTTTTAATTCAAACAAGAAGTTTGGGGAAACACAGGAGAAAGCATGAAAAACGCTTCATGGTCATTATTTGTTATCTTCGTAGCATCCCTCACTTCATGGGAGTCATTCGCCCAGGTCCGTCCCCTTCCGAGCTACGATGAATCACGTCAGCCACGTGATGAAAGGCGCCCCGATCGTGATCCCCGAGGACCACAGCAACCAGTTCCGCAACAACCATTTCCCCAGACTAATTATCCGCAACCAAATTATCCGCAACCCCTTCCGCAGTACGAAGATCGCAACCAGGAAGAAAACATTGAGGCCCGACTTCAGCAGTCGCTCACCCGCGGTTCCAGAATCCGTCTTTCTCAGTATCTTTACGCCAGAAATCCTGGAGCAGAAATTGTTTCTCTCACCATCACTGCTCAGAGTTTCGGGCCACGCGGTGGAAGTCTTCAGCTTCTTTCACGCGGATCAATCATTGAAAATCTTCAGGTCGGTCGCCAGCTGATTCAGCTTCAGGTCCGCGCTCAGAACTTAGGATCCCTCGAAGATCTTGAACTTTCTTCTCTTGATGATGTTTACGTAGAAACTATTTCGGCTCGTCTGTCTTCGAGAAGACAAGGTCCGGGAAGTGGCTGGGGTAACCCACGTGAACTCCCGGTCGCTGCCTTTTCTCTTATTAATCTTCGTGTGAACCAGGATTTCCTCCGCGGAGGAGAAGTTCAAATCGAGCGTCTTGTTCGCGAACAGCTCGGGCAAACTCTCCAGGGCGCGCAGATTGAGCGCATCGCTGTGGAAGGATCTCCGATTGGTTACGCTCAGGCCTCAGTCCAGGTGGAACTGAACGGAAGACTCGCAGGAACATCGCGCCCCCTCATGGCCGGTCAGAGAATGCATCCGATTCAGGTTCAGTCTTTTGAAGAAGTGCGAACTCTGAAACTCATTGTTCTGGGATCAGCAAGAATCATGGATATCAACATCCGCATCGGACAGGTTCGCTCACAAGGTCCGCAGTTTCCACAAGGACCACAGTTTCCGCAGCAGCCCTCGTCTTCAAGAATTTTTGTGAATCAGGAAATCAGTGCTTCGTACCCGCTTGATCTCGCAAGTTTTACTCGTGATTTCTCTGCGGTTCGCTCACTGACTCTTGAAACAACTATTCGCGGTTACGGAAATAATGAGATCACACTCATGTCCCGCCAGGGTTATACCGTCGGACGTGCCATTGTTGCTCAAGGCAGAACGATCATTCTTCTCACAACCCCGACCGCTCTCGCAGATATCAGAATCTTTACCCAGTCTCCGGTCCTGATTGGAAGTATTGAAGCCGAACTCGAACGCCCCTACGGTCGATAGAAATCTCACGGATGACTCCTTCGGGAGTCATCTCTTTTTTAGATCCCATTCATCCGTAAAGTCACCGGGCCACAAGACTCCTCCGGGCGTAAAACCCCTTCATGAAAACTATTCTTCTCCTTCTTACTCTTCTTTTTTCCTATGCCTCTTTTTCTGCTGAAGTTGATGTCATCAACGCTGAATTTGGGGTTGAGGATGAGGCGGGACGGCCCGAGTTGTGTCTCACGGTGGTGCGTATCCCCAGGACAGGTGCCGTGATGGGAATCGTGGAAACGATGTATGACTGTTTTTATGCCCGTCAGGGAAAAAAGAACGCTCGTCTTGATGTAGACCTGAAGGCCCTCACCAAAATCGAACCATCCTTGTTGTCTCATTTACAAAGTCGGGACAGCTCCCTAGAATTTTTATTTTCTGACGGAGAATAAAATTTGAGATGGGACAAGCCGCTTAAAACTGCAATCCTCAAAAAAAGATACAAACGCTTTCTCGCTGACATTGATCTGGCGGGTGAGTTTCTCACTGTTCATGTGCCGAATACTGGAAGCATGCAGTCTTGCTGGGAACCGGAATGGAAATGCGCGGTTTCGGTTTCAGATAATCCTGCCCGGAAAATGCCTCACACGCTTGAGCTCATTCATAACGGGGAAACCTGGATCGGAGTGAATACCGGAAACGCCAATAAGCTCGTCAAAGAATGGCTCACACTGGGTCTTCTGCCGGAATTTCCCGGATACACAGTCATCCAACCCGAAAAAAAGATCGGCGACTCACGGGTGGACTTTTATCTGGAAGGTCATGCCACCGAACCCGCCTGCTATATTGAAGTGAAAAACGTGACGCTTAAGCTCGAGGGAGTGGCCCAATTCCCCGATTCCGTCTCAGAACGGGGCCAGAAGCATCTGAGAGAGCTTATGGGCCTCAAGGCAAAGGGGTTTCGGTCCTGCATGCTGTTTGTGGTTCAGCGGGAAGATGTGGAAAGCTTCAGGCCCGCTCATTCGCTTGATCCTGTTTATGCCAGTCTTCTGAAAAAGGCGCATGAAGCGGGGGTGGAAATTTTTGTTTATCAATGTAGAATGGATCTAGAGGAACTGAAATTAGGAAAATGTCTTCCCTTCAGCTTCACAGAGTGACGAAATTCTTATTTCAATTTAACGGAGAAATGTTCAAGGCGCGGACCCCGCAGCCGGGTGAGAAACTCACCCATCCTTTTAAATGGAAGGATACCGTTGAGTTTGAGTTCACAGAAAAAACTATCTTCATGATGTCTTGGACATCACTCCTGCCCGATCTCATGGCGACTGACGCCCGCAACCTCGTCGATCTCGCGAGTGCCCGCTACCCTGTTTCACCTGACTATGAAAAACTCCACCAGATGTGTCCTGAGCTCGTGGTGGGTTACGATAAGGATGAATGGGTATTCTTCGGTGGAACTTTTTCTCCGTGGCATTCCGGCCACCAGGCGTGCCTAAATCTTCTTCCGGATGATAAAACATGTTTTGTTCTTCCGGACCGCAATCCCTGGAAAGATGTACTCGAAGTGGACCCGGTTCTTTCGACGATTGAACTCGCGGGTAAAATTAAATTTAAAACTCATCAGTTTCTTGTTCCGACTTTCCTTCTTGATCAGAAAAAAAATCCAACTGTTGAATGGATTGAGACCCTGAAGAAGACCTATCCGAAAAAGAAACTCTCACTTCTCCTGGGCTTTGATGGTCTGGTCAACATTCCTAACTGGACCCGTGCTGTAGACCTCGTTCCCATGCTGGATACGCTTTATGTGGCCTCACGGCTTGAGAAAGAGGATGAGCAGGTAAAAGCAGAAGAGATCGTGAAGAAACTTAATCCAGAGATCAAAATCGTTTTCCTGGGTCACCACGCTCACGAGGCCCAGTCCTCTACCAAACTCCGCAGATAAAAAAAGGGGCCCTTACGGACCCCTCATTTTTAAAATCTCATTCTTAAAGACTAGTAACACTCGTATCCACAAGTCTCGTCACAAGTGTATCCCCAGTAGTAGTCATTGTAGCAATAGGTATCGCAAACATAAACTTCTTCGCAGTAGTTTCCGCCGCCATTTCCGCCAGAATATCCACCAGCAGCTACAGCGAGACCAACAGCAATCAGAAGAACGCCAAGACCGATGTACATAACTGCATCACCGTTCCAAGAAGCTCCTACCGAGTAAGACTTCTTCATTGTTTCAGTCATGTAGTTAGCAGCATCAGAAGCATTCATTTTCTGGAGCTGGATCATAGTGAAAGCAGTTTCCATATCACGGGCAACTTTCGCATCTTTTACTTCAGTTTTTACGAACGCGATGAGATCAGCGTTAGTAAGACCATTGGCCTGAAGCTCTTTCAGAGAAGCTTTGAACTTGTTCATCTGAGCATCGTAAACAGTTTTGTCTTTCTGGTTCCACTCAACAGTGAGTGAATAGTTCAGTTCATCAAAAGCAGACTTGAGGCCGGCGTTTGATCCTGCGAATGCAGATGTTGTGGTGATCGCGAGAACCATCATCAATGTGATTAGTCTTTTAAACATGGTAACCCTCCTAGAGGTTATTAAAAATAGGAACGGCCGTTTTTATCACGGCCGTATCTTTTGTGGGAACAATTGAAAATTTTTCAGAAGGAAGATTTAGAGACCCTTAAGGTTCAGTGCCTTGAGAATCCGGATCTTGTCATTAAACGGCATCTCACACATTTCATCACACGTCGTAAGAATTCCTTCAACCAGTTCATTCCGGATGCCGGAGTTCGTGGTGATGTTATTTCTGAGTGAATACATGAAATCGACACCCTTTCCACCAACGACTTTCTTCATTTCCCAGAGCATACCGAAGACAAAATCCGTATTGGCATAATCCTGCATCTCAAACTGGACCATATAGTCCTGCTTTCTCTTCGCATTTTTTCCGTTATACGTGTTGTACTTCTTGATCCTTGTCGCAAGTTTCGGAGAATCAGCAATCTGACCCGCAAAGAAATCCGCCATCCCTTCAATCACCGCTGTTGAGTGAGAAAGAACCAGAGCATCTGAAAGAGCAGCGTGCGAATACTCGTGATAGATAATTTCCGGGATCATCGCTGTATCAAGCCAGTACCACTTTCTTGAAAGCACTTTCGTCAAAGGATCCATCAGAAGGTAACCCGCCTCGATAATGAGGGACGATCCAACCGTGCGGATAAGAGATTCCTGAGAGAAGGGACTTGGGCCATTGTAATCAGAGTTTGTGTAGGCAACAGCGATGTTCGACATAAAGCGCTGAAGTGACTGCATACGGATCTGGTCGCGGAACTGCGCCATGAGAACCGAAAACTCCTGCTGCTGAAGATTGTTTACGCGAAGATCTTTAATGTTGATGTGTTTTGAAGGACGGAACCAGATTTCCATTCCCCAAGGCTGAACTCCGCGCGACTCAAGACCTTTCCCGGCCGGAATAGTCAGGGCGTTGTTAAATTGAGGTTCAAGATTATCGTGAGCAAAGTGACCAAGTTCAGAGAACTGATTTGAGTGCTCAATCCGGATGGTCATCTTCGGGATGTTTTTCACGTACTCAGATTTCACGACGTCGACAAAGTACGAACGCGCTTTCATGAGGTGATAGTAGGCCGTGGCGGCACGGTAAGTGAGATGCTTTTCCTCAGAGAACTTCACGGCGTCCTGAGATTTCCCTTTCACGATCTTAAAGAACTCTCCGTCGAAAGAATCTTCCGAAACGAGGTTAGTTAAAGTCACGTTCTCCGACATCGGCATGTTGGCCAGATCCGTGCGGACCAGGGCCTCCATGACTCTCTCGGAGGCTAGAGCTGAGAAAGAGAAGAAACTTAAAAGAATTAAAATTTTCGTTTTCATTAGAATAACACCGTGTTGTCAGGTTGAGTATCTGCGCCCTTGCCTACAGTTGCTTCGATCACGACGAGAACCAGTGCCGGGATAAATCCGTATGGTGCAGGGATCGCGACTGTTGCGACTGAACTGAATGTGCGAATCCAGACTGATGCTTTTTCCCAGAAAGTCTTCGCCGGGTTCCAGATTTCCTGGAGTCCACCGAGTTCTTTCAGTTCCACCGCTGGAATGAGACTTGTCTCATACGAAGCCGTGATGAGATCCATGTAGTCCGGTGAGCGACCATTGAAATAAGTATTGGTCGCAAGCAGAGTCATTTCCTTCCGGAGAAGCTTGATCGCCAGACGGAATCTCTCCATCGGCTCCAGAGTGATGGTTTCAATTTCTTCTTCTTCACCAAAGATCGTGATCGTAACTTTTTTTGCCTCGAGACGTGTGCGAAGGCGCTTCACCACATCGGCCATCAGCATGATCTGAAGATCAGAATAACTTTCATAGAGTCTGATCCGGTGACTGACTTTCATCTTCGAGACTTTCTCAGTCACGAAGTCACTTCTTTCAGTCGCATCACGAAGCGGTTTATGAAGACGAAGCGACTGCATTTTCTGGAAATAAGATTTGAGAGAAAGAGAATTCGAAGCGACCTCGCCAACACGGGCGCGCTCGAGCATGAGATAAGTTTCCGTGTTGATGACTTTTCTCTTCGCGGCTTCAACAAACAAACCTTCCATCTCGACATCAGAAACTTCGCCGGCCTTTCTGATTTCCTGAACCAGGTTTCTATAAGCTTCATCGTAACAGGCGTTCTTCAGGAATTTTTCACGGAAAGTTCCGACTGACTTCACCATCAGAGCGAGTTTTACTTTGTCCGAGGGTTTTCTTAAATTCGCTTCTGCTTTCGGAAGATCAATTGTGGTCGTAGAGACTTTTCTCGCATCGAGGAGAATCTTCAAGGACACATCATCGATTTCATCTTTTGATCTGAGATAAAGAAGAACTCCTTCATAGGCATCAAAGCGGCGGCTCTTACTCAGGAGAGCATCACTCATCGATTTATTCATGTCGTAGGCGCAGAGTTTTTGAACTTCTACCCCTTTGATCGAGTTCTGATAAATCTCTAAGAGCTCTTCTCCTTTGAAGTCACGGAGAGCGCGCGAGATTTTCGCTGGATTTTCATAAAAGCTTTT
Source organism: Bacteriovoracaceae bacterium (assembly GCA_046593575.1). Taxonomy (GTDB): domain Bacteria; phylum Bdellovibrionota; class Bacteriovoracia; order Bacteriovoracales; family Bacteriovoracaceae; genus Peredibacter. Next base: position 2,095 of record JBKJNQ010000013.1, on the reverse strand, counting down.
CCCTTCGCGATCGTTTTTAAGCGATACAGCTTCCTGGGCAAAACTCAGCTGAGAAAATAATAAGAGACCGATGAGGGGTAAACGCATGACTCCAAGTCCTTGATAGTTTCGTAGACTCTAGCACTGCGTCAAATTGGGATATATAGAGTAGGTAAAAAAGTAAGGGCACTTAAAGTGCCCTATTTACGAAGAGTTAAGCCTTAAGTTCTTTTAAGACCAAGCGGGTAAGCCGGCGGATCCCTTTTTCGATATCCTGCCCTGAGGAATAGGGAACTGTGTTGTTCTTAAAGCAGCAATTATACATCAGCGACATGTGAACAGTGTGACTGAACAGGGCCTTCAAGGCCCAGTGAAGATCTTCGTCCGTCAGATTCTTTCCGGTTTCTTTAATAATGAGTTCAACGATCGCCCGACCACCCGGCGGCCCCATGTCTTCACCTTGAGGGATAATTTTCTGATCCGTCGACATCATCATCTTAAAGTGTGACATGAGATCGTGGGATTTCGTCTGGAAGTACTCAAAAACATCGACCAGGACATCATCAAGCTTTTTTCCACTCGCCGCCAACGCCTGAATGTCAGATGAGCAATCAGCATGCCCCTTGAGAAGGATTTCATGAAAGAGCTTCTCTTTGGTGGAGAAATGATAATTCACTGAAGCGACGTTCACTTCCGCAATCTTTGCGATCTCCCGGATACTCGTCCCGTCAAAACCATTCGTGGCGAAAAGGACTCTCCCCACTTCCATGATTTTTTCTTTGGTATCATTACTTTGATCAGTCATCTTATTTCCCCATGCCCATGGCTTCAGCATTTTGCATACCCGCGCGCTTCTTTATCCGAGCAAAGAAGGGAATCCTATTCCAAAGATTCATCATGTCTTCAATGATGGCGTAACCAGAAGGAATCCACACGAGAGTAAGAATAGTTCCCGTCGTAAGTCCCCAGGCCATCGCCATCGTCATCGGAACGAGCATCGCATCGGCTCCCCCGATTCCGTAGGCCGTCGGAAAGAGTCCTCCCATCGTCGTGAGCGACGTTGCCATCACCGGTTTCAGACGAATGGTGGGCGCCTTCACCAGAATGTCATGAAGTTTCATATTCCCTTCTGCCCGCATCTGATTGATGAAGTCGATGAGAATAATCCCGTTGTTCACAATAATTCCCGCGAGCCCAATCACTCCGATCATCGCCAGGAAGCTCACAGGTCTTCCGTGGAAAAAGAAAGAAACCGAAACTCCGAGGAGTCCCATCGGAATCGTCGTCATGATCAGTCCCGGTGCCAGGTATGACCGGAAAATGTAAACCATGATGGCGTAAATCCCGATCAAGGCGAGAATCATAGCGTTCCCGAGAGAGGCCATGGATTCATTGGTACTTTCCTGCTCTCCTCCGAAGATGAGAGTGACGTCCGGATGCTGAACGCTATATTTTTTAAACGAATCGGCCGCGATCTGATTGGCCTTAACCGATGTGATGACTTCCGTGTCGATATTTCCTGTGATGGTTTTAGCGCGCTTAAAATCATGTCGCTTAATTTGCGGAGTTCCCCGGGATTGCTCGAAGCGCGCGATGAGAGAAAGCGGAATAAGATTCATCCGGCCATCCATGATCTTCACGTTCGCGAGGTCATCCACTGTTTCTTTGGAAACATCTCCGAAACTCACTTTGAGCTCGGCCTTCTTATTATTCAACGTCACATCGGAAACGAAAGTTCCGGTGAGTGCCGTACGGACGGTGTTCCCAACTGAAGCCGCGGTTAATCCCAGGCGATCGAGTTTCTCGTAATCGAGGATGACTTTTACTTCCGGCGGTCCGTAAACGTCATCGACTTTCACGTCGAAGATTCCCTTCACTTGGTTCAGGTCCTTTGTGACTTTTTCAATCATGCCGTCGAGACTTGCGGCCTGGTTCGAGCGGAAAGTCACCGTGACCGGTGCTCCTACTGGCGGACCATTGATCAGCTCTTCAAACTGCAGCGACGTGGCACCTTCGATTTTAATATTCCGGATTTTCGCCAGGAATTCGGTGTGCTTAATGTTGTACTTGGCAAAGTCCGTGGCGAAAATCTTCACCACACCGACATTATCTCCGC
>JBKJNQ010000007.1:0-30774 GCA_046593575.1 Bacteriovoracaceae bacterium | reverse complement strand
CCAGGGAACGATCACCACATCGCAATTTCTTTTCTTGAGAGACCGGAGGATATTTTTCTTGTACCCGAAATCCATGAGGATGATTCTTTTTCCTTCGCCGGGAAAATGAATCGGACTTTTCGTTGAAACGCGGGCGATCTGATCAGTCTCCATCGGCTTCGCAAGATGTGCCATCGCCGTTGCGACCGGGTAATTCATCGGGACCAGAACTGCTTTCATCACACCCTTGTCGCGGATTTTTTTTGTGAGCTCGCGGGTATCAAGACCAGCGATGCCGGGAATTTTAAAACGCGATAAGAGTTCGCGAAGAGAATATTCGTTTCTCCAGTTCGATCCTTCTTTCGGACACTCATGAACGACAAGGCCCTTAAGGGCAGGAGACAAGGATTCAAAATCATCCTTATTCACACCGTAGTTTCCGATCAATGGGTAAGTCATGACAACAATCTGGTCGCAATAAGAAGGATCAGAAAGAATTTCCTGATAACCCGTCATACTCGTGTTGAAAACGAGCTCACCGAGTGAATGCACATTATCGATTTCGTAACCGATGCTCTCACCGACAAACTCTTCACCCGTTTCGAGGATTAGTTTTATCTTTTTCATTATTTCCCCTGTTCAACTTTCTGGTTCAAGGCCCACTCGAGGATTGCCATCCTCGCGTAGACGCCGTTTTCCATTTGTTTAAATATTCGTGACTGCGGATGCTCAACAAGTTCATCAGAAATTTCTACTCCGCGATTAAAGGGCCCCGGATGAAGAATGATGGCGTTCTTCTTCATGGTGGCGAATCGTTTGGGAGTCAGTCCAAAGTCGCGATGATAGCTTGCCTGGTTAAGTTCCAGGCTCTCATGACGTTCCAGCTGAATTCTGAGCATCATCACAGCATCTACTTTGGTAAGTGCTTCGTCAAAGGAGACTTCCCTGACAAAAGCCTTCTGAGCTTTAGGGAGAAGGGGAGCAGGACCAGAGAGATAAATCTCCATTCCGAATTTTTCCGCTGCTACTATGAGTGACCCCGCTACACGGGAATGTTTGATATCGCCGCAGATGGCGACTTTAAGTCCTTCGAGTCTTTGGAATTCTTCTCTAAGCGTAAACAAATCCAGTAATCCCTGAGAGGGATGTTCGAATTTTCCGGCACCCGCATTGAGAAGGGGAAGTTGAATCTTTTCTTTTAACTGATCAAAAACATTGTCATCAGAATGACGGAAGACAATTCCTTCTACACCCAGGCTCTCAAGACATCTCAGAGTGTCGTAGACAGTCTCACCTTTTTTTACACTCGAGTTCTCTGGTACGAAATTAACCACCTCAACACCCAGGCGCTTTGCCGCAACTTCAAATGAGCATCTCGTGCGCGTACTGGGCTCATAAAAGACATTCGCGATGATTTTATGTCGGAGAAGATGGTGAATTTTTTCGGGGTTTTTATGGTTCTGGGAAAAGAAACGGGACCTATCGAGAAGAGCGGAAATTTCAGCGGGAGAAAGACTAGAGAGAGACAGGAAATGCTTGATCATTATCCTCCTGAGGCTGACTAAATTGAGAAGTTAAAAAGAGGGAAGTAGAAGTGAACGAAATAGGGTAGGGTTGAGACTTGGAGACCTGGAAATTTGTCTTGATGCGAAGAAGCATCATATCCATAAAAATCCTAATTTGTTTTCTCCAATTTATTAAAATTGCCGTGTCTTTGGCAATGGGAAAAGACTCTGATGAAAGCGAAATTCCTGCTCGAATCCAAATTTGAGCCCATGGGCGATCAGCCCGAGGCAATACGACAAATTACTGACGGTTTTAACAGCGGAAAGCCGTTTCAAACCCTCCTTGGTGTCACCGGTTCGGGGAAAACCTTCGCTATGGCGAATGTTATCCGGAATCTCGGAAAGAAAACCCTCGTGCTCGCTCCCAATAAAACTCTGGCGGCCCAGCTCTTTGCCGAAATGAAGGAATTTTTTCCTCATAATGCCGTTGAATATTTTGTGTCTTATTACGATTACTACCAGCCGGAGGCCTATGTTCCGGGCTCAGACACCTACATTGAGAAAGATTCCGCCATCAATGAAGAAATTGAAAAACTCCGTCACTCAACGACGCGTTCACTTTTCTCGCGCGATGATGTGATCGTCGTTGCTTCTGTTTCCTGCATCTACGGTATCGGCGCGCCGGATGAATACTTCGATCAAAGAATTATGCTTTTTGTTCAGGATAAAATGGACCGGGATGCACTTCTGCGTCGTCTCGTGGATATTCAGTACCAGCGAAACGACATGGATTTTCACCGCGGGACTTTCAGGGTTCGCGGCGACATCGTGGAAGTTTTTCCGGCCTACGAGGATTCGCAGATTGTGCGGATTGAATTTTTTGATGATGTGATCGACGGACTCTTCATCGTGGATCCACTTCGCGGAAAAATACTTCAGCCTTTGAACCGCGTGGACATTTATCCGAAGTCTCACTACGTCGTCGGTAAAGACAGGATGAAACAAGCGATAGGAACCATAAAAGTAGAACTCCGCGAACGCCTGATTGAACTTCAGTCTCAGAATAAGCTGATTGAAGTCCAGCGCATCCAGCAGCGCACACTTCTTGATCTCGAGATGATGGAAGAAATGGGTTTTTGCCCGGGAATTGAAAACTACTCGCGGCACCTTACGGGCAATAAACCGGGAGAGCCTCCCTATACGCTGATTGATTATTTCAAGAAGGATTTTCTTCTCATCGCGGATGAATCTCACGTGAGTATTCCTCAGGTCGGAGGAATGTATAAAGGCGATCGTGCGCGAAAAACTACCTTGGTGGATTTCGGCTTCCGCTTACCATCTGCTCTCGATAATCGTCCTCTCAACTTTCCAGAATTTGAAACGAAATACGATCAGGTTCTGTTTGTCTCGGCCACACCGGCAGAATATGAACTTGGCAAAGTTAATGGCGAATTTGTCGAGCAGATTATTCGTCCGACAGGACTTCTTGATCCGGTGATTGAATTCCGGGACGCCAAGAACCAGGTCGATGACATGCTGGTGGAAGCAAAAAAAGTCATTGCTCAGGGATTTCGTGTTCTCATTACGACTCTTACCAAACGCCTCGCCGAAGAACTGACCACTTTCTACCGAGGCGTAGGGATGCGGATTAAGTACCTTCACTCGGACATTGATACGCTCGAGAGGATGGAGATCCTGAGAGATCTTCGTCTCGGTGAATTTGATATCCTTGTAGGGATTAATCTTCTTCGGGAAGGTCTCGATATTCCCGAAGTATCTCTCGTAGGAATTCTTGATGCCGACAAGGAAGGTTTTTTGCGTTCTACCCGATCCCTTGTTCAGACTATCGGAAGGGCCGCCCGCAACTCCGAAGGCCGGGTTCTTCTTTACGGCTTCCGCAAAACTCCCAGTATCGAAGAAGCGATGAAGCTCACGGCCGATAGAAGGATCAAGCAGATTGCCTACAACGAGAAAAATGGCATTACCCCAACTACTATCAGTAAGAATGTCAGTGGCGGAGTGATCGATATCCTCCGCGGGACAAAGAAGTCCGACAAAAAAGCTCGGAAGGAAAAATCCGAAGAGAATCTTTCGCCTGAGGCAATTGATGCTAAAATTAAAGAGTTGAAGCAAATGATGAAAGAAGCGGCGAGTGCCCTTCAGTTTGAAGAAGCTGCCCGCCTGCGGGATGAAGTGAAAAAGCTCTCCGAGTTAAGGTTTATGCTATGAAGTTTCTCCTCTTATTTCTTTCCCTCTCGGCCATCGCGGCTCCGAAATCTGATGTGTTTGTCATTCAGGTTATGGACCGCAGGATGACGGTTCTTTCTCCTGAAAATGAACGTAAGCTTTTTTCAGTGATTGTTGAAAACCGTTCACTCTCTGATCAGGTAGGAAAATTTCAAGCAAAGGGGAGACTTCTTAAATATGTTTCCATCCCGTCAGGAAAATCAGAAACAGTTGAAATTGAAAATACATCCGGATCCAACGTCACGTTTGTTCCCGTGAGCCCTGCCTTCCAGGAAGTTGAGCTCATTTTCGGTAAAAAGGCCTATGAAGTCCCACCAAAAGAATAACTTCCAGAAAGTTGTCCTCGTCATTTCTGACCTTCATCTTTCAGCAGGAAAGATGTTTAAGGGAAAACGCAATCTTCTTGAAGATTTTCATTACGACCGGGAGTTGATTGATTTCCTGAATTACTATTCAAGTGGTGATTACGCCGAGATCGAAGTTGAGCTCATCATCAATGGCGATTTCCTCGATTTTCTTGCCGTTCCTTATGTGGAATTTTACGACGATGAGTTCTGGAGTGAGAAAGCAGCCCTCGCCAAGCTTCATATGATCATGAATGCCCACAAAGGTGTTCTCGATGCGCTCAAGCGCTTTGTTTCCCATCATGGGAAAAATATTGTTTATATTATTGGTAATCATGACGCTGAGTTTGTTTTTGATTCTGTGAAAGAAGAATTCTTAAATTACTTTGGTCCTCTCAAAGATCGGCTGACTCTTTCCAATGCCATCAGCACTCACGTACCGACTCCTGGTGTATCGATTCTTCATGGTCACCAATATGAAGTCGCACATGATTTTGACCAGGAAAATGCCGTGGTCGAAACTCTCAACGGAGAAAAGTATTTCATTCCTCCCTGGGGATCTTATTACGTCACAAATGTCATTAATAAGTACAAGCAGGAACGTATTTTCATCAACTCAGTAAGACCTATTAAGCATTTCATGATTCATGGACTGATCTTTGATACATTCTTCACCCTGAGATTCATGCTTTCGAACTTTTACTATTTTATCATGGTCCGCTTCTGGCATTACTATCTGATGAAGCGCAGTCTCCGGAAGGTGATTGGCGATCTCTTACGCGAACTCGAACTTTTTCAGGATTTCGAAACCGTTACCCGACAGTATTTTGAAACCAATCCCGACACCCGGGTTTTGATTGTAGGTCACACTCACAATCCGACGCTCAGGATTTTCAATGACGGGACCATCTTTATCAACACCGGTACCTGGACCCGGATGGTAAATCTGGATCTTGCTCATTGGAACAATGGCAACTTCCTGACGTACGCGAAGATTTTGGTGAAGAATAAGAACTACACGATGGAAGAGTTTGATCAGAATGTAGAAGTGGATCTCAAGCACTGGATGGGGATGAATCAATTCCCATACTCCGAATACCATTAAAAAATCACTGAATGAGTTGTTCGATTTTTTCCATAAGATGACGGGAAGAAAACGGGAACGAGAGGAAGTGCTCCACTCCCAGAATCGCTGTTTTCACGATAGCATCCTCTGATTCCGACTGTGAAAGCACAATAAACTGGCCACTCTTTCTCAGCATCTTTGTGACTTCCTCATTCAGTAGATCATACTGAATGATAGTGAGTGCTCCCTCAGCGTGACTCTTCAGGAGTTCACGAGTCTCTTCACTGTTTCCCGCTTCAAGAACATGAAAGAATCCGCTCTTCCCCAGCATTTCACGGATGAGTGTGCGAAAATCTTCGTTGTTACTGCAGAGGAGAATGGGAAGCGAGTGGCGCATTAATCCACTATACCAGTCAGAGATGAACTTGAAAATGATCTATCTATCCGTATTCGAGTCTTTCTGCCCTCGAATCAGAGCCATTTTGTCGGGCAAAAAATTCCTCTTTTTTCGTAAAATACTCTTAAGAAACGTTTTCTGACTCCGAGAAGAACATTGTCTGACACATGTTGTGTTAGACATAAAAAAATTCACTTAAGCACGGAAGCTTATAAAGTATCTCAAGGTTGGGAACTGATCATCATGGATTTGATGAGGACAAAACCAAGGAGGATTTCATGGGTTTCCGTATCAACACGAACATGGCTTCGATTTCTGCTCAGCGCTCGCTCGGCGTAAGCAACAGAGAATCTGAAGGCGTTCTAGCTAAACTCTCATCTGGAACACGAATCACGAAAGCATCTGACGATGCTGCTGGTCTCGCGATTTCTGAGAAAATGAAAGCTAACATCCGTTCTATGAAACAAGCGGACCGCAACGCCAACGACGGTATCTCGCTCGTTCAAACTGCTGAAGGTGGATTGAATGAAGTATCTTCAATCCTCACTCGTATGAGAGAACTCGCGATTCAGACATCTTCTGATACTGTCGGTGATGTTGAGCGTGGTATGACGAATATGGAATATCAAAACCTGAAGCTCGAACTTGAGCGTATTTCCCAGGTGACTGAATTCAACGGTAAGAAGCTTCTTAACGGCGAAGGCGAACAGTACGAGTTCCAGGTTGGCGTAAACAATGACGCTTTCAATGACCGTATTTCTTACTCTGCTGGCCAGGTAAACTCACGCATTGAAAACCTTGGTGTATCTGAGCTCGAAGTTGGAACGAAAGAAGGATCACAATCTTCACTCGGTGCCCTCGATTCAGCGATTGAAAAAGTTTCCGGACAGCGCGCTTACCTCGGTGCTATTCAGAACCGTTTGACTTCTACATCGAACAACTTGCAGATTTCTACAGAGAACTTGTCAGCTGCTAACTCACGTATCCGTGACGTTGATTACGCTGATGCAACTGCGCAGAAAGCGAAACTGGACATTCTGAATGCTGCTGGTACATCTGTACTTGCTCAGGCAAACATGAATTCTCAGAATGCTCTCAAGCTCATTGGCTAATAAGTTCTGAAATAAGTTTTTAAGGGGCCCGCTGAAAAGCGGGCCTTTTCATTTTAGATTGATTTGTTCAAGGAAAAAATCCCGGAGAGTGATACCAGCGACTTTCAGCTGTTGTGGAATAAATGAAGCTTTCGAAAGACCTGGAAGGGTATTGATCTCGAGGAGCACTGGTCCTTTTTCAGTCAGAATCATATCCGTCCGTGAATACCCTCTGCATCCAACCACTTCATGCATGCGAAGAGCGAGCTTCTGGCATGCCTCGCTTTCTTCTTTTGTGAGTGGTGCGGGAGTAAGTTCTTCCACCCCGGATCCAAGATATTTCCCCTGGTAATCAAAATTTCTTCCCTGGAGAACACGGACTTCAGAGCAGGGAAGTGATGAGAGCTTATGGCTTCCGTCCTCTTTCACTCCAACAGTAATTTCTCTTCCCGTAATAAATGGTTCACTGACATAAGGGAGATATCCACTCTGACGAATGGCGGGAAGGGCCTTCGCAAGATCCTGAGTGGAGCTTATTATGTGAAGTCCTACACTGGAACCATTCGCCAGGGGCTTCAGAACAATCTTATTGTTCTGAGCGAGGAACTCTTCGAGCTTTTTAACTGTGGCCGGTTCCAGATCATTGACGATCAGTTCTCCTGCAACACTCACTCCGCTTTCGCGCGCAATTTTCTTTGTCAGAACTTTATTGAAGGCTTTTTCACTCGAAACACCGCCAGTACCCGTGAAAGGAATCTTCATTTCCTCGAGAAGCTTCTGAAGAGTGCCGTCTTCGCCTTCGGTGCCATGGAGGGCAATGATGACTGTTTTTCCCGAAATACTTTTCAGCGCTTCATTTAAGTTAGGAGCAATCGCCACAGATTTTGGCTTGAACTCTTTCGTGAAAGCTTCGGTATGAACGGCAAGTTCAGTGGAAGTGACTTCGTGAACCTGTCCTTCCTTGGTCCAGAACCAGAGAAGTGCTTCGGGAATAACCGCCGCAATATTCTGGCCAGACGCAACTGACACCAGTCTTTCCTCTGAACTCCCACCAAAAAGAATCACACAATCATGAAAAGTTTTTGTCATATTAAAAGATGGCATCAAACCATGGTTTCTTGTCCCGCGAATCGCAGTCCGAAACCCACAGATGTTTTACTTCGAGATAGGCCTTGAGACCTTCTTCGCCCATTTCTCTTCCAAGGCCCGATTGCTTGTAGCCTCCGAACGGCATGCCCGGATTCAGAAGATGGTATTCATTGATCCACACAGTTCCGGTCTCAAGTTGTTTCGCCACATTCTTCGCGCGCTCAGGATTCTTCGACCATACTGCGCCAGCCAGTCCATAGATGGAATTATTGGCGAGACGAATCGCCTCAGCTTCATTTTTCACCGGAGTGATGGCGAGGACTGGCCCAAAGATTTCTTCGTTGAAGATGGTGTTGTCGGGAGTTACTTCAAACAGAGTCGGCTGGATGTAGTTACCCTTGGCCATTTCACCAGACGTTTCTCTTGAACCACCGAAGAGAAGCTTTCCGCCTTCTTTTTTCGTGGTCTCAATGAACGCCATAATCCGGTCAGCTTGTTTCTTATTGATCACGGGCCCGTAGCCTGAACTCGCATCTGTCGGGACGCCGACTTTTACGTCAGCGATTCGTTTCACGAGGGCATCTTTGAAGGCAGGATAAATTTTCTCTTCAACAAAAAGACGTGTTCCTGAATCACAGGCCTGACCTGAATGATAAAGGAAAGCGTAGAGCGCTCCATCGACGGCAATTGAGAGATCTGCATCGTCGAGAACAATGTTCGCTGACTTTCCACCAAGCTCCAAAGAAAGACGCTGAAGATTTCTTCCCGCCCCTTCCATGATCTTTCTTCCGACTTCTGTTGAGCCGGTGAAAGCAACTTTTCTCACTTTCGGATTTTTGAGTAAGTACTGTCCGACGTCAGCACCACCAGTAATGATATTGACCACACCAGCAGGGACTCCAACGTCCCGGAGAATTTCTGCGAGGATACCAGCCGTGGCCGGAGTTTCCTGAGCGCTCTTCAAGACAGTCGTACAACCTGAAGCGATGACCGGACCGATTTTCCAGGCCGCCATCACCAGAGGAAAGTTCCACGGTATGATTTGAGCGCAAACACCAACTGGCTCATAGATTTTATAATTGTGGGAGAATCCCGGACGAGAGGCACCCTCATCTTTAACTTCAAAAGAAAATTTCCGGAGTTGTCCTGCGAGAACTTTGAAATAAGAAGCAGCGTTTGCCACATCGGCTTTGGCCTTTCTTAGAGCAGAACCAGAATCAGCGACTTCAAGATCCGTGATTTCATTTCTTCTTTCTTTAATCTTCTCAGAGATCTTCTCCAGAAGTTCTGCGCGTTTCAAGTGATCCATGCCACGCCATTCAGCTGAAGAGAATGCTTTCTCGGCAGCATCCACCGCCTGATCAATATCTTTTTCGGAAGGAAGATAAACTTTTGCGATCGCCTCACCGTTGGCCGGGTTTTCGGTGATGTAGCTTTTCTCTGATGTACGGAATTCGCCGTTAATGAATAATTTGATCTCTTTCATAAGAGCTCCTTATAAGTGATTCAGTTTAAGTGTGATGATGGAGTGAGGCTGTCCTTCCTCTCCCTTGGCCATGATATCGCGGGACTTACTGAGATCTATTTCGTCCTCTTCGCCAGCCGTTACGAGAACGAGTTTGCCGGCCTTCTTCTCTTCGACTTTGTATTTGGCCTTATAAATATTTCCAGAATGGGAAACAGTCATGGAAAGGATATAGGGACCCAAAGGGATGGATTGTTCACGATCAAGGGTGAAGTTCTGGTTCAACTTCCAGGATTGTCCGTCAACGGCGAGCTTCCCATCAACATTCACGCCGGTGCAGGCGAAAAGTGGAAGAGAAATAAAAAGAACAAAAAGTATTTTCAACATCTTTCCACCGATAGGGCAATGCCCTGACCAACGCCGATACACATCGTCGCCAGTCCTTTTTTAAGGTTAGTATCTTTCTGCATCTGATGAATCATGGTCGTGAGAATTCTCGTTCCGGATGCTCCGAGTGGATGTCCGATAGCAATTGAGCCGCCATTTTTATTGATCTTCGAAGGATCAAGCTCAAGTTCCTTGATACAACCCAGGGTCTGAGCAGCGAATGCTTCATTGAGCTCAATCACATCAAAGTCACTGGTCTTATATCCGAAGCGGTCGCAAAGTTTTTTCACAGCTCCGACCGGTCCCAGTCCCATGACATTCGGGTGAAGACCATGAACAGCTCCACCCGTAACCATCGCCAGCGGCTTCAGGTTATGTCGCTTAAGAAATTCCTCTGAACAAATCACCACCATACTGGCGCCATCATTTATCGATGAGCTGTTCCCAGCAGTGACGGTTCCGTCTTTCCGGAAGGCCGGTTTAAGTTTTGCGAGTTTTTCCAGCGACGTATCGGCGCGCGGTCCTTCGTCTTTTTCGAACACGACAGATTCTTTTTTTCCTTCCACGGTAATCGGAACGATCTCACTTTGAAACTTACCCGCAGTCTGTGCGGCTACTGCTTTCTGGTGAGAGGCGAGTGCAAATTTATCCTGATCTTCGCGGGAAATGTTATGAAGCTTCTGAACTTCCTCAGCTGTCTCGCCCATTCCAAGAAGAGGAAACATCGCGGACATTTTCGGGTTCTCGAATCTCCAACCAATAGCTGTGTCCCACATCTTCTGGCCGCGATCGAAAGGTGATTGTGATTTAGACATGACATACGGAGCACGTGACATGCTTTCTCCACCGCCGGCGATAAAACATTCACCGATGCCAGCCTGGATCCGTGAGTGAGCATCAATTACAGCGTCGATGGAAGATCCGCAAAGGCGATTGATTGTTGTGCCGGTCACCTCAAGCGGAAATCCCGCAAGGATAAGCGACATGCGCGCGAGGTTGCGGTTATCTTCGCCGGCCTGGTTAGCACAGCCGATGATCGTATCAGCGATCTCTTTCAGATCGTGTTTCGAGGTCCGGGCATAATCCTTGAAAAGTTCTGCGAGAAGATCATCAACACGAACTCCGGAAAGTGAGCCGCCAAAGGATCCAACTGGTGTCCTTTTGGCATGGACGATGTAAGAAATTTTCTTCATGAAAAGGGCCTTTTTGAGAGTGAAAACATCCTATCAACAAAGACATGGAATGAGAAAAAAAAGAGGGAGGTTGTCGCTTAGTGTAAGTGTAAGGATGCAACTTCCGATTGGGAGGCATGAAAAACTTACCGGCGATCTCCCTTAAGATCAGTGAAATCTAATTAATACCCTATAAACATCACCGCAATGTTGATAATAGTTCCTTGGATTTGGCCTTCACGGGTTACATTCCCGATATTAATTTTCCGGAGAAAGGAATCACTCTATGAAAAAGACCTTGCTTCTTGCAACGACTCTATCCCTCATTTCAAGCGCTTATGCTTATGAAGCTCAGATCAAAAAAGGCGGCATGGCCCCTGATCTGGACGCTCTCCTTGAGAAGGCACGCACTGAAACCGGTGTGAACTTCGATAAAGAGAATATTGCTCTCATTGAAGACAGAGACCTCGCTACGAGCCATTACAAATTCTACGTGCAGACGAGCCAGTTCATTCCTGTCGCACAAACCGCTATCCGGGTTTGGTCAGATAAAAATACGGGTGAACTCATCCTCGCGGAAATTCACCTCGATGAAAAATCGAAGAAAGAAGAAGCGACACTTGCTGCAAAATACAAGAAAGCGAAATTCTCTCCGGGTGCTTTCAAATCCAACACTCTCAAAATGGCGATCTCAAAAATCGCAGCCGAGCAAGTTTCGAAACACGCTACTGATAAGCGCGTTCTCGGGATCAAGTCGCAGGATCAGTGGCAGAATGGTGACCTCGTTCGCGTCGTAGAAGTTCGCGGCCGTCGCGGTACTCACCGTATCGTCGTTTCTCTTCTCCAGAATAAAGTAATCGAGAAGTCGTACATGGAGTTTCCACAGTCGGAAGCTTTCACAACTCTCAAAGCGAACATCTTCCCGATGTACGAAGAAGTTGAAGGTACTGGCGAGAAACTTAACTACGAAGTGAAAGAACTCAAATATCTTAAAACTGAGATCGCTGATGGAGGAGAAAATCCTCTCGCTGGTCTTGGTGATGCGAAATTCCCTGAGCAGCGGTACAATCCGGTTCTCGCAGAAACTGAAATCGGTCGTCAGTATGACATCTGGTCAGAAGCTTCGATCAGAAGAACTGTAGAAGGCCTCACGGCTGCGTTTCCTAAGAAAGCAAACGACTTCACTTCTGGGCTTCTTCTTCAGGGGAAATTTGCAACGGTCAATCTTCACCCGGCAATTCGTGATGAATTTAAGGGAATCGATTTTGACCTTAAAAACGGTCCTAACTCCATGCTAAGTTGGGTAGAAACGGCCGATGGTTATGTTGGTGTTCCACGTTCAGGGATTCTCGGGAAACCGATTTCTGCTGCTGACGAACTCACGAACCGTATACCTTTCCGTCTTCCTAAGCATGATCCTATTCAATACATAAACCAGGGCTTTGATGAGCAGCAGGTTTATTATTCAGTAACAACTCTCATGGAAGTTCTTGCGGAGATGGGATTCACAGATCCTGTTCTTTCGACTCGTCCGTTCCACGCCTTCCTCTATGACCCGGATATCGGGATGAGAAACAATGCTTACTATACGGATGATACGATTAACTTTACGACGTACTCACCAGAGAACCCGAACCTTGCCCGCGACAATCCAACTGTATGGCACGAACTTGGCCACGGAGTGATGGAACGCCTCATGGGTTCATTCCTGATCTTCGGCGATACCAAGGCCGGTTACGGTGGACTTTCAGAAGGTATGGCGGATTTCGTGGCCAAGATCGTTGTTGAGCAACAGACCAACAGCCAGGACTTCCCAGGGAAGTATGACTTCCGGATTGAGAACAATACTGGTTTCTACCTCACCAATGAATTTCATGATGAAGGGGAGTCTTACGGTGGTGTGATGAAAGATATGCTCGCCGCTGCTATCGATAGAGATGGAAAAGCGGGCCTCGAAGGCTTCACTGACCTGACTCTCGAAACAATGCGCCTCACTCGTAACCACCCGATGCTTTCTGCCCGTCTGTGGTTTGAGCACATGGTTTACGCTGATTCACTCGGCTCAACTGCCCGCGCTCAGGGTCAGTTCAAAGGTCTGATTGAGAAAGCTCTCGCTGCTCGTAACTTTGCATTCTCTTCTGACTTCAAACCAGCTTCTATGAAAGTTACTTTCGGCGAGCAGGTTCTGACGAACATCTCTCCGGCATCTCGTGAGAAGCCACTCACTGCTTGTGACGCTTCAGGAACTGCTACTTACGAACTGAAACTGGCCTTAACTTCTGGTGATTCTGAGTTCATCAAGTTCCCTGCGACTGTGAAAGTTGAATACAAGAAAGGTGCTCTCCAGGGCGCTCTGAAGTGGGCAGGAGAAGCTACTAATCCTCAGGTTTACACGGTGAACTCTGCTGATGAAATCCTCTCTATCCCGCTCGCTGTTAATACTACCGAGTGTGATGAAGTGAACCAGCCAGATGGTTCATGTAAGGACTATGCTTACGTTCAGATCTACAATGAAGGTGGATTGAAGCCGGTTGCTAAAAAACGCTTCTACCTCAAAGTTAAGCCAGGAACTGCCTGCGAATAATTCTGATAAAAGATTGAAAATGAAAAGGCCCCGAAAGGGGCCTTTTTTATATGAGTGATGATTCCATTTCTTCCCATTTTTGCATCAAGTATCTCCGGGAATCTTCATTCCACTCAGTAAAATACTTAATGGCAAAGGGATCTCCGATACTGTAATCGAGCTTACTTCCGGGGCGTCTACGTACTACTTCAGCGAGTTCGATTAATCTTAAAAATCTTTCTTTTCTCTTTGCGAGGGTCGAGTCCTGAGACTGCCACCCCCAGGCCACTTCTTTGAAGTAGGTCACAACATTGGGCCTGAATTGGCGGTATCTCATATTGGCAAAAAATGGGTTTACCCAGATGCTAGAAAGCAAGTGCCCATAGAGATTAAGCCACTGATAGGTGAACTCAAATTCTTCATCTGTTTCATTGGGATAGCCGTAAATAAGCCAAGTCCGGGTACTCACTCCCGCATCAACAAACATTTTTACAACTTTGTCCGCGAGCTGGAGATCAGAGCTCTTTCCCATATCTTTCTGGACTACACTAGAAAAGGATTCAACTCCCACAGCAATTTCATTGAGACCCGACTTGCGAAGCTTGCCGATATAATCGGGAGTGAGGAGTTTTTCAACCCTTGTCCCGTAGACGCTCCATGGATAAATAAGACCTTCGGCTATAACCATGTCCGCATACCGGTCAATTTCGTTCAAAGTAATGGCTGAGATTAAAGAGTCATCGTTAAACATGTACTCATTAATCTTGTATCGGTGAGCGTTGAGTTTTAATTCTTCAAAAACATTTTCAGCAGTCCGCGATCTTTGAGTTTTGTCGTTAAACTTGTTCGTACAGAAATTACAATTGAGAATACAACCCCGTGAGAAAGTCATGGGGATGCGGCGGTTAGTAGGATAATTCTCGAGAGGGAAATCATCAAAGTTCGGAAATAACTTCTGATTAAGAAATCCTTTCTCAATATTCCCACCGTATTTCGGCTCACCAGTTTCGTCTTTGTACCAGACTCCTTTCATCCCATCGGCTGGCTTACCTGCAAGAATCGCCTTTACGAATCCCGGAAGAACTTCTTCACCTTCATTTTGGATGATGTAGTCGGCAACCTCGAGACCAGGTTTCACGTTGAACATTTGCTCCGAGACAAAACGAGCGCCACCCAGAACGATCGTCGTACCTGGAGAAACTTGTTTAATGATTCTGCAGAATTCTGACGTCACGAGAAAATTAGAATCGACGCACGAAAAGCCTACGACCTTTGGTTTGTGTGCGAGAATTTTCTTGAGCCACAGAAATACGGTGGTCGTATCTTCAATCAGGGCCTGTTCACTATTCGGATCACCGGCAGGTGCCCTAAGTCCAGGCTGAAAGCTTGTGGAAAAATCAAACGAATGAACTTCGATTCCTTCATGCTTGAGGGCCGCATGAAGATAGGCAAGGCTTAGGGGAGGAGTGTACGCGCTCCAGAATGGAAGAAAAACTAATGATACGCTCATGTCGATATTCTACAATCAGTAGGACCTAATGAGTCAAATTAATGATGGGGAATAAGCGTGCAAGCCTGATAACGCATATCTCCGGTGAGTTTAAAAAGCTCACCCAGAAGCGTCCTAACGTAAACTTCTCTCCCCAGTGCCCATTCAAACGGGCCTTTAGGATAATTCACACCGAACTTCATCGCACGATCGATATCTTCACGGCTGGCCACCCCTTCCTGAAGAGCGAAGTAGGCCTCATTGATGATCTGGGAAATTGTTCTGGGAAAAACGAAGCCGCATGAAACAATAGTCGTCTCGACAGGCGTATACCCAAGTTCAGAAAACTTCTTCAGGACTTCATGATTTTTCTCTGGAAGATGAATTTCAATCTTTTTATTTTCGTCTGTAAAAAGAGCAGCAAAAGTCCCGATGAGATTCGGAAATCTATTATAAAATTCTGCCGGATCATAGCAACTGAGATCCATGACAACTTTCTTGTCAGGATGAGATTTCAGAATTTTCGCTTTTTCTTCTTTGGTTCCAAAGCCGAAATTCAGCAGGTAATCGCCAAAGCTCACGTTAGTCATATTTGTAGTAGCCCCGTTTTGTCTTTCTTCCGAACCGCCCTTCATCTACCATCTTTTTTTGCAGATGATGGGGAGCAAACCGAGGCTCTCTATCGTAAGCTTCCCAAACTGAACAGGTCACTGAGTAGTTCACATCAATTCCTATCATGTCCATCAGTTCGAACGGGCCCATTTTAAAACCACCCACTTCTTTAAGAATGCTATCGACTTCACGCATTTTACATTCATCGTCTTCACCTACGATACGCAGAGGCTCTCCATAAAAGTTTCTCGCAACCCGGTTCACGATAAAGCCTGGTGAATCTTTACAAAGAGCAGCCTTTTTTCCTTTCGAATCGAACCAAGAATAAAGTTCCCGACATAGCTCATTGTCTGAGTCTTTACCCTTGATGACCTCGACGAGTTTCATGATGGTGGCGGGATTAAAGAAGTGGAGACCTAAGAATTTGCTCTTCCTTGCAGGAGAGACAGCTTCCGCCATCAAATGAATGGGAAAGCTGGAGGTGTTACTCGATAAGATCGTGTGCTCAGAGAACTGATTATCAAGCTTAGCAAAAAGCTCTTTTTTGACATCAAGGTTTTCGATGATCGCCTCAACCACGAGGTCAGCATTTCGGGAAACTGTATCGAGGGTTTTAAATTCGAGAAGCTTCTTCATCTGCTCGGCCTTGCAGGATGTGAGCTTTTCTTTTTCGACGAGCTTGTTCCATGAATCGTGAATAGATTTCTTCGCGCGTTCTAATTGTTCCGCCGAATTATCGACGAGCTCAACAAAGCACATTTCCTGCGCGAACCATTGAGCAATACCGGAACCCATTGTTCCGGCACCGATGACGACTATTCTTTCGAGTTTCATTCAGGCCGTTTTGTATTCAGTCGGCTGAACCGCTTCATTGTACTCAGGAACTTTGAGGCCCCACTCGGTGCACTTGTCATTGATCTCTTTCACGAAAGCGGCACGGACGTCAGCGTTCGACCGATTCTTGAGACCCAGTCTCTGATAGATATCATTTCCCGTTCCTGTTGATTTTCCGAAAGTATTCATCACGCGAGGCCACCAGAGGTTCAGGCGTTCCTGGAGGAAGGCCTTTTTCTCCGGATCTTGTGCCATCGTCTTCACAGTCTTATCACCGTGAGCAAGATGCATGTGCTCTTCTTTTACAATTGTACTAATGGCGGCTTTCCACGGAGCGTAGGAAGAATTGAGGGTATCCTCGAGAACGTGACCAGCGGCGCGGTCCATAAGGAAGTTAAAGAGGCAGAAATCTTCCCAGTGGATGATCGGGTAATAGAAAATATTCACGCGCTTATCTTTTTTTGCGCGGGAGAATCCGATATTGGCAACATCATCAGGCAGACGCCAGTCGAACTGATGGTTCAGCATGTGCTCCTGAGTTTTTTCTCCGAGAGTTTCGAGAAGATTGTAAATGACGTGAGCATGTCTCATCTCGTCTTTCACGATCTGGGCCACCAGCACTCGCTCGTGAGCATTAGGAGCTTTTGCAATCCAGTGCATATAACCGAGTCCGCCGGCATATTCTGAATCGGCTTGCATCCACAAAAGATTAAGGAGATTCTTACGATAAATCTCCGGCATCTGATCAGTGGCTTCAAAAGTGCGACCGTTTTTAATTTCTTCAAAAAGTTTCAGATCTTCATTTGTATATTCACGCATGGGATTTCTCCTTTATTTACCTTGAAATGATGGTTTTCGTTTTTCCATGAAGGCACTCACACCTTCTTTATAATCCTGAGAAAAACCCAGGAATCTCTGGGCATACTTCTCTCTTTCTAAAACAGCACCGAGCTCTTTCTCTGCTGCAAACTGGAAGTTCTTTTTTACCATTTTGACCGAAAGAGGAGGGAGGGCGTTTACTTCTTCTGCTAATCCCAGCGCTCTTTCCAGCGGGTTTTCACTGATCTCCGTAAGGAAATTATACTTCAGCATGTCCTCTGAAAGAAGCGGCTTCCCTAAGAGGGCGAATTGAAGGGCCTTTGTATAACCTAATTGTCGTACTAACATGAAGCTCATGCCCGCATCCGGGGCCAGGCCGATCTGACTAAACCCCGAAATAAAGCGAACGCCGGGAGCCGCTACTTTAAGATCACAGGCCAGAGCGACCGATAATCCCGCACCAGCGGCGACGCCATTAATAGCGGCGATCACGAGTTTTTCCGATGAGCGAATCGCCTCGATCAGGGGATTCCATTCTGTTTCAATCGTATGACCGATATCCACCGGGCCCTTCGTAGCGTCCACACTGCGGTCATTGAGATCCTGTCCCGAACAGAAAGCTTTTCCCTCTGCTGTGAGGACGATCGATTTTACAGATGCATTCTTATTGGATTCGCGGATGGCACTGATGATATCGAGCTTTCCCTGAACGTTGAGGGCATTGTAAACCTGAGGTCGATTGATCGAGATGATGGCGGTGGCCCCCTTCACTTCATACTTCACCGTCTCAAAGTTCATGCTTACCCTCTGGAGAAAATTTTAAGGTCTTGGTAATGGGGCCGGTTTTTCCTTCCATTTGAAACGGCTTTCCTGCACCCATCATGACATAAGAAAGACAGGCATTGAGATTGGCATCTTTAGCTGAAGCCTCAATGACTTTTGCACTGAGAACAGTTCCCAGTTCTGAGATATTGACACTCATCTTGGCGTCGTAAGGTTTCTTCTCGGCGAAGATATCGCTTTCGTTATAGCACTGAATGAGTTGCCTCTCCTGGAGCGGACGTTCGGTGTGGGAGCAGGCAAAAATTAAAATTAAAATCAGATATTTCATTTTCATTCTATGGGTAAAAGTTAAATGGTTGAGAAACAGTAGTTCTTTCTCCATCGGTATTTGGCTTGAAGTGAAGCCCCCTCATGACATTGAGAAAACACTCATCCATCTTCCTATCAAAACCAACCTGATCATAAAGCTTGTGCCCATCTGTTGTTCCATCGGCTTTGATGGTGAAGGCGAGCTTAAACCCACGCTTTTCTTTTTTACTAAAAGTTTCGCTCTCAGTATAACAACGGCGATAGTGAGGTTCCTGATCGAGCATGGCCTGCTTAATGTGATCAGGCTGGCGACTGGAACACGCCATAAGAAGAAACAGAAGACTAATTGCCTTCATATTTCGGCTCCCGCTTTTCCATGAAGGCCTTCATTCCTTCTTTCTGATCTTTCGAAGAGAAAGTGAGATAGAAATTTCTCCGCTCAAATTCCATGCCGTCTTTGAGTGATGTCTCAAACGCCATATTCACAGCTTCTTTGGCAAGCTTCACCGCCACTGGTGCACGATTAGCGATGACTTTAGCGATCTCAAAAACTTCCTGCATGAGTGTTTCTGCCGGAACGACTTTTGCCACCAGCCCTGATTTCTCAGCGGCGTAAGCATCCATCATATCACCTGTAAGAACGGCGAGCATCGCCTTGGATTTTCCTACCGCCCTGGTGAATCTTTGAGTTCCACCGGCACCAGGAATTGTTCCAATTTTAATTTCCGGCTGACCGAACTGGGCCTTGTCTCCCGCGATGATAAAATCGCATGACATCGCAAGCTCGCAACCACCACCGAGAGCAAAGCCATTCACGGCCGCAATCACGGGTTTCGTAATCAGGTGGAGTTGTTTCCAGGTGCGGAATCGGTTGTCATTAATCTGATCGATAGGAGAATTCTCCATCATCTGACCGATATCTGCCCCTGCCGCGAAGGCACGATCATTTCCGGTCATGATGATCACTCTTACGTGCGGATCTTCATCCAGCATAAAGAGTGCCTCTACGACATCTTTCATGAGATCGGTGGAAAGAGCGTTCAGCACCTTTGGGCGATTTAATTGGATCAAAGCTACGTGAGCATGCTCACGATAGTTTTTTGTAACGAGGATATTCTCAAAATTTTTCATTATGCTTTAACAATATTTTCTTCAGCGAAGTGAACAGACACAAGATCACCGGCAAACTTCATAGCGTCTTTTCCAGACTCCATCATTTCCGGAGTTTTCATCGCCGCCTTCCATGCATCTTTATTTTCAAAACACATTTCTGCCACCATGTGCAGATTCGAAGCACCGGTCGGGCCTCCAAAAATTTTATTCGTACGAAGTTCTTTGATTCCCGGAATGCGAAGACAGATGGGAGTGTGAACAGTTTTGTAATGTTCTTCGAATTTTGCTTTGGTAGTTTCGTCAGCTGGGACCCGGTAGACGGCAATGACTTTATACATTTTGACCTCAAGTGTCGAAAGAGTTGGAATATCGAGGATTAACGATAATCTTTCGCCAGCGTGGATGTCAAAATACAGGAGTGTTTTAGCCGAATCTTCCTTCGATATAGGCGGCAGTACGCTCTTCTTTAGGGGTCTCGAAGAGTGCCTTCGTTTGACTCATCTCAATAAGCTCGCCCATGTACATGAAAATGGTCTCATCAGAGACGCGCTTGGCCTGACTCATAGAATGAGTCACGATGATAATGGAATAGTCGCGCTTGAGATCGCGGATGAGAATTTCAATTGCCTCAATCCCTGCCGGATCAAGGGCCGAGCATGGCTCATCCAAAAGAAGAAGCTTTGGCTTGAGCGGAAGGAGGCGTGCAATGCAGAGGCGTTGCTGCTTTTCGAGCGATAAACCGGTTGCAGGTCTGTTGAGTTTATCTTTCAGATCTTCCCACATGCCCACGCGCTTAAGCGAAGTCTCGACCATCTGATCGAGCTCAGCGTTCTTCACTTTTCTCATGTGAGTGCGGGCACCAAAAATAATATTTTCGTAAATAGTCAGCGGCATCGGATTTGGTTTCTGAAAAACCATTCCCACCTGGCGACGAAGTTCCGGAAGAGCAACCGTCGGGTGATAAATATCGTGGCCAAAAACCTGGATACTGCCTTCGTGAGAAACAGTCGTTCCGCGTTCATTGATGCGATTCAGGCATTTGAGAAAAGTACTTTTACCACAACCTGATGGGCCAATGAGAGCGGTAATATTGTGAGCATGAATATTGAACGTCAGACCCTTGAGCGCCTGAAAGTTTCCATACCAGAAAGAAAAATCGTTTGTATTAACTGCAAAGCTCATCCGAAAAGTCCTTCAATGTAATCTTTTGTCCGGGAATCTTTCGTGTGCCCACCGAAGATCCTGTCGTTGTTATCCAGATCAAGAATCTTCCCATTGAGCATCATGGCCGTGCGGTCTCCCAGACGTTTTGCCTGGCTGATGACATTTGTCACCATCACGATCGTGATGGATTTCTTAAGCTCATGAAGAACGGATTCAATTTTCATGGTGGTCACGGGATCAATCGCGATGGAGAACTCATCCAGGCAGAGGACTTCCGGATGGTGAGAAAGAGCGCGGGCAATCGTCAGGCGCTGTTGTTGTCCGCCGGATAATTTGGTCGCAAGTCCATTCAGACGATCTTTCACTTCATCCCAAAGAGCAGCTTTTTTCAGGCAGTCTTCCATGATGAAATCAAGCTCGCGGGGATCCTTACAACCGGCCATTCTGGGAGCGTAAGTAACATTCTCTTTGATCGTCATAGGGAGACCAACCGGCAGAGGTGAAACCATCCCCACCCGACGTCTTAGAAATGTAGAGTCCTCATCTTCATAGATATCTTCGCCATCAAGAAGAACAGTTCCAGAAACCTGAACTTCCGTGTTGAAGTCAGTCATCCGGTTCAGGCATTTCAGGAGTGAGCTTTTGCCGGAGTTCGCGGGACCAATGATCGCCAGAACTTCGTTATGAAAGATATCAAGGTTCAGGTCTTCAATGATAATTTTTTTGTTGTATCCAACGCAGAGATTTTTAATCTCAATTTTTTTCTTAATCACCATTTCCTCCGTGTGCGGAAATAGGATCTGAGGACGACAGAAATCGAGTTAATTAAAAGGATGAGGAGAATGAGAACCAAGGCCGTGGCATAGGGATAAGCCTCCGGGACACCGACGACCTGAGTGGAGATCGTAAAGAGGTGCATGGAGAGAGACATACACTGATCAAAGACTGATTGAGGTAAGAAAGGCAGATAGAACGCAACTCCCGTGAAGAGAATCGCTGCTGTTTCCCCGGCAGACCGGCCAACGGCAAATACCAGACCAGTTAAAATACCCGGAAAAGAATTTGGTAAAACGATATAGCGGATCGTTTGAAGCTTACTTGCGCCCACGTTCCACGAGGCTTCGCGGAATGACTGGGGAACGGCCTTTAATGATTCCAGCGTCGATGTGATAATGACCGGAAGATTCATCACGGCCAGTGTAAAAGATGCTGCAAGGATACTGGTCCCCATATGGAGAAACAGAACAAAGGCCCCAAGACCAAAAAGCGCATGAACAATACTCGGAACTCCGGCAAGGTTCAGGATCGCGAGACGAATGATTCTGGTTGTGCGCCCGTCAGCTGCATATTCTGAAAGATAAAGGGCCGCTAGTACTCCAAGCGGACACGAAACAAGAACACTGATCACAACCAGCCAGAAAGTTCCCACGATCGTCGGAAAAATTCCCCCGGCCGTCATTCCCCGGATCGGATCCTGAGTCAGGAACTCCCAGGATAAAACCGGAAGGCCTTTGATAAAGAGCCAGAAAATAATAATAAGTGCGGGGAGGAAAAGGAAAAACGTCATCATGCTCAAAGCACTCTTGAAGTTATTTTCCCGGATTTCTTTATTGAGGAGGTGAATGCTCGGTTTGAACATATTACTTCTTCCTTCCCCGGATCAGATGATCTGCCGTCACGTTGACGATAAGAGAAATTAAGAAGAGGACCAGACCAATCGCAAAGAGCGCCTGATAATGCTCTCCACCCTTGGGAGATTCCCCAAGTTCGGCAGCGATCGTAGCAGTAAGTGTGCGGGCCGGATCAAAGACCGACTTTGGAATCTGAATGGAGTGACCGGTCGCCATGAGAACCGCCATCGTTTCTCCGAGTGCGCGACCTACACCAAGGAGAGCAGCAGCAAGGAGACCATTCTTAGCAGCAGGGAAAAGAACTCTCGTGGCGACTTCCCACTTGGTGGCACCAAGGGCCTCAGCAGCTTCGCGATAAGTATCGGGAACGGCCCTGAGTGCATCCTCTCCAACCGATACGATGAGAGGTAGCGACATCAGGGCAAGGATGATCGAAGCGTTGAGAATATTCAAACCGATAGGAACATTAAACGTTTTGATGATCATCGGATTAATCATCATGATGGCGACAAATCCCCACACAACGGAAGGGATGGCAGCAAGGAACTCAATCAGAATTTTATAAGTTTCCCGAAGGCGGGGAGAACAAAACTCTGAAATGTAAAAAGCAGTCGCAAGTCCCAGTGGAACAGCGATCAGCATCGACAAGAAAGAAACACAAAGCGTTCCAACCACGAGAGCCAGTGTTCCGTAGCTGACTTTGTTGACCGAAGCCGGATTCCAGTTTGTTGAAAAAAAGAAATTTTTGAAGTCGAAAGAATTCATCAGAAACGGAAACGATTCTTTCAGGATGAAGAACAGGATCGCACCGATCAGAACGATTGAGCTATAGCCACCGATTTTGATAATTCCTTCCAGGATCTTTTCAGATCTTGGCTTGGAGCTTTTCTTTTGACGCCACTCCATGGAGAGCGGCGCAGTTTCAGTCGCCTTCATTTCCATATCTACTTTTTAGGAACCGGAACATATCCGGATTTAACCGTGATCTCACGGGCCTTATCACTTTGTGTCCATTCGATATACGCTTTTACCTCGTCTGAGGGAGAACCAGAAGTGTACATGTAAAGTTCTCTCGAAATTGGGTAACTCTTGTTGGTAGCAGTTTCAAGATTAGGAGAAATACACTGACCATCTTTAGTTTTTGACACGCAAAGAGCTTTCACATTCGGATTCAAATAGCCCATGCCAGAATAACCGATGGCACACGGAGTTTTTTCAACCAGGTCGACTGCTTCGCGTGAACCATTGAGATCCATCGACCCTTGTTTCATATCTTTTTTCTCACCAACGATGGCTTCCCGGAAATATTGATATGTTCCTGAGTTTGACTGACGTGAAACGCGGATAATTTTGTTACCTTCGCAACCTGGAACATTTGTTCCCGGACGAACGTCACTCCAAAGATTACAAGTTCCATCTTGACCGTAGATACAAGCAATCTCCTCGAGTGAAAGACCTGTCAGAGGGTTTGCCGGGTGAACGAAAACAGCAAGTGCGTCCAGACCAACAACATATTCCTGAACTGGCTTACCAGAGTTTTTCATCGCCTGAGCTTTTTCTTCTTCTTTCATCGGACGCGAAGAGTTCGCGATATCAACAGTTCCGTTGATGAGTGCCGCGAGTCCAGTTCCTGAACCGCCACCAGAAACAGCAATACCAACATTGGGTTTTGCCATTTTATATTCTTCTGCCCATGCCTGTGCGAGGTTGACGATGGTATCGGATCCTTTATTTTGAATAATGACCTGATCGCGCTTCGAGCAACCAACAAGAATGAGTGCCATGAGAATCATGATTTTCATTGAGGAATCCTTTGTTAAATTGTTCGTATCTTAAAATTTTCGTATGGATGTTTCGAGGGAGAATTTTGACCTTAACCTGTTCTTAACAATACATATTGCTGGACGATTATGCAGTGAAGTATTAACTTGAAAACTCATATGGTTACGCAGCAACTAATTATACTTTGTTTGGCCTCTTTTGGGGCTGGGTTTGTAGATTCTATCGTAGGGGGTGGGGGACTCATCCAGCTTCCGGCATTTCTTCTCGTTTTACCCGGTACGCCACTCGTAACTTTGCTCGGAACCAACAAGCTTGTTTCAGTGACCGGAACTTCCTTTTCGGCTTGGCGATATTCAAAAACGATTCCCTATATCAGGGCACTTCTATTTCCCGCAATGCTGACTGCCTTCATCTCGAGTTTTTTTGGAGCGTGGGTAGTCTCAGTTATGAGTCATGAATTTCTGAAGCCCGTTTTTACGATTCTTTTATTTGGAGTCTTTCTTCTTACCCTTCGCAGTTCAGATTTCGGCATGAGTGATCACGATCCGGAAATAAAAATCCCTTCGTGGAAACCACTGGTGCTAGGTGCAGTCGTTGGTTTTTACGACGGCTTCTTTGGTCCGGGTACCGGAAGTTTACTCATCATTGGATTTGTGGGCCTTATGGGAATGACATTTGTTCAGGGCTCAGCTTACGCCAAGATGATTAACGTCACGACGAATGTGGCGGCCATTTTACTGTTTGTGATGAAGGGAACTTTTCTTCTTCACCTGGCACTTCCCATGATGGTTTTCAATGTGGCCGGTGCCTACCTGGGAGTGAAACTTGCGCTCCTTAAGGGAAATAAATTTGTAAGAGGACTTCTGAGAACGATCGTTCTCATCACTGTGATCAAATTATCTTATGAAGTTTTCCTGAAATAATTACTTCAGGTATCCGCGTTTCATCTGATCTCTTTCAATGGCATCGAACAACGCCTGAAAGTTTCCGTTCCCGAATCCCCAGTGATTTTTTCTCTGGATGTACTCAAAAAACAAAGGCCCGATGTAAGTCTCGGAGAATATCTGCAGGAGATATCCCTCTTTGTCGCCATCAGCGAGGAGATTGAGTTTCTTGAGAGTATTGATGTCTTCTGTGACTGTGAAAGGGCGCTTAGGAATGTCTTCGTAATAGGTATCCGGAATATTCAGGAACTTCACTGAGCGCTCACGCAGTTCTCCTACTGTCGTAATAATATCCGGAGTCATGAGAGCAATGTGCTGAACACCCGGTCCCTTATGAAGATCAAGAAATTCCTGAATCTGGGATTTTCCGTTTTCAATTTCCGGTTCATTAATCGGAATAATAATTGAATTATCCGCCAGCTGAACTACTTTCGAATTGAGACCGGTGCGTGAACCTTTAATATCAAAATATCTGGTCTCAATGAAACCGTAGGTGCGCTTATAAAATTCCACCCAATGTTCCATCTGGCCTTTCGGCACATTATTGGTCAGGTGATCGATGCGAGAAACTTTCATCTTAAGTGGATTTGCTTCAGTATCGCTTTCCAGTTTCTTAAGGCCCGGACGGAATTCCGAGTCTGGTCTTTCGACGAACTCATTGACAACATCGCCGAAGCCCTGAATGGAAGCGGTCTTCGTGAGACCCTGTGGCCCCTCAACAATTTTCAGATCGGAGATCAGTTTGGCGCCATTTTTCAACGTCACTTCAAGAGCTTTTTCGACACTGTCCACGCGGAATGAAATCTTACTCACTCCTTCGCCGTGGTTCTTAAAATATTTTCTGGAAAGCTCAGTTTCGACACTCGAAGCATTCACCAAAAATCTCACCTGACCCTGTGTGTACAGGCGGGAATCAGCGGATTCGGCCGTTCTCTGGAAACCAAGAGTGTTGAAAAATTTCACAGTCGGCGACTCAAAGGAATCTACCGTAAATTCGAGATGATCAATGTTTTTAAGACCAGCGGGGTTTTGTAACATGATTGGTTCCTCTATCGACGACGCTGCTGCTGCTTTTTCTTATGCTGATGACCGCCACCAGTGAACGTGTCTTCCTTGGTGATGGGCTGGAAATAATCGGCTTCTTCCCGAAGAACTTCTGCTGTGGTTGATTCCACGGCACAAATTTCAACTCGCACGCCTTCAGATTTCAAGTGGCGAACGAGTTCGACGTAATCAGAATCGCCAGAGAGGATGATGATGGAATCGACCTTACTTGCAATCTGAGTGGCCGAAATACTCAGAGGAATATCAGCGGATTTGTGACAGGGGCGAACCATACCGAAATACTTACTATGAAGGCGTTCGGCGAGCTTGGAAGAAATATTCTTTCCTTCACGGAAGTAGATCAATCGGTTAAGGCCCCTTCCACCCAATAATTTAGGGATGAGGACGTCGAAATTAATCATCATGCTGGGGCTATTATATTCTGATTCGAGAGAACGCTCAATATTGTTCCCGTCCACCAGGATGGCAACGGTTTGGGCTATCGTAATTTTGTTATCTGTTTCTTCCATAAAAAACTGAATTCCTGATCTTATTTGCCCATGTCTTCGGGCGGTAGTATAAACATTATTGTTCACACTATTGGAACCACAATGAGCTATAAGATTCTGAATGGCAACGAGTTACTCATACAGGGGGCCCTTGAAGCGGGGTTTCATCTCTATACGGGTTATCCTGGGTCTCCTCTCGCAGATTTTTTTAATATTCTTTATGAGAAAAAAACCGAACTTCACGACAAGGGAATTCGCGTTGTCATAGCGAACTCAGAAGCCAACGCTGCGGCGATGGCGAGTGGGGCCAAGATGGCCGGGCAAAACACGCTGGTCGCCATGAAGTCGATGGGTCTTCATGTTGCTTCTGATGCGCTGTCGGTAGGAAATTTCGCTAATCCGGGAAAAGAAAAATCAGGTGTCGTAGTTGTTGTCGGCGATGATCCATGGTCCATCTCCACATCGACTCCCGCCGATTCCCGTTACCTGTTTAAACATCTTCACATTCCTTTTCTGGAACCATCGACTCCTCAGGAATTGAAAGACTGGATGACGAAGGCCCTTTATCTATCGCAGGAAAGTTCAGTCTACGCGGGACTCATTCTTACGACCTTCATGGCCGAAGGTGGGGGACGGGTTGAAGTTTATCCGGAAAAAGTTGTCTCGCATGAGAAAGTAACTTTAAATCCACAGGATTTTAATCTCTCAGCACATGTGATGGTTCCGCCTAATTCCTTACTTGCTGATAAAGAAATGATTCTTAATCGTTTCCCACGCGTTCAGAAGATACTGAACACGATGAACCTTGATGAAATATTCGGGAATCAGGAATCTGGCACAGGTATTATTTCTGCTGGTGGAGTTTTCGAAACGTTAAAGCAAGTCCTCGAAGAATCAGAATTACTTTCTTCTTTTGCGCTTTATAAGGCAGCCACTTCTTATCCCTTCAATGAGACGCAGCTACTTCCTTTTCTCAAAGAAAGAAAACAACTGGTCGTGGTCGAAGAGAAGCGTGGATTCCTTGAAAATGAACTTCGCTCGTTTGTTACGAAGCACGGTCTCTCGATCGAGATCATCGGAAAGGAATTTAAAAAAGGTGAGACATTCGTAGAGGGCTTTCCGGCCTACGGTGGACTTACTTATGAAATCATCTATCAGAAATTAAATCAGTTTCTGGCCCTTCAGGACGAAGTCGTTTGCCTTTCGCCCATCCATGAATCTACAAAACTTGATCTTCTGGTGCCGAGACGCCTTCCGACTTTTTGTCCCGGTTGTCCGCACAGAGAAACTCTCTCCATCATGAAAGATGTGCGCGCAAGCCTCTCAGATAAAGATATTAATCTCATCTCGCACGGTGATGTGGGTTGCTACTCACTTTCTTTTCTTGAACCCTTTAAAGAGATGCACGACCTTTCGGCCATGGGCCAGGGCGGAGCTTTGGGGGCGGGTGCTGACCTTTTCACCACCAATCCTTCCGTCGTCCTGATGGGAGATTCGACTTTCTTCCATTCCGGAATGACGTCGATATCGAACTCCGTTCAGATGGGTCACAACATTACTTATATTCTTCTTGATAATGACAATACCGCGATGACCGGACACCAGGTGACTCCGGTCAGTGGAGAGTCAGTTGAAGGGGAGAAGCGTCCACGGCAGAATATGCTCGAAGTTGCGAAATCTCTTCGGGTAGATGAAGCCATTGAGATCAATCCATCGGATCGCTACTTTTATAAAAACCTTCTCCTCTCTTACGTTCAGAAACCTGGGGTGAAGATTATTGTGTCGAATAAGGAATGTGGTCTTACTTTTCACGGTCGTAAGAAGCGCGAAGAAAGAAAACTTTTCTCCAGCGGGGAAACAGAAAAAGTCCGCGAGTTTTACCAGATCAATACTGATGCTTGTGAGGATTGTCGTGCTTGTGTTGAGATGACTGGTTGTCCCGGTTTGTCCCAGACATCAGATGCCTACGGAACCAAGGTTTTGATTGATCCGCAAATTTGTGTTTCCGATTCTTATTGTACAAAAATTAAGGCCTGTCCAAGTTTCGAGCTCGTGCAGGTTTTTGATTACCATCCTAACAAATATAAACCGCAGATAAAGGAAGTCGTGCAGAATGCACTTCCTTCTCCGGTGATGAAAAAAGATCTCGTAGCAATTGCTGAGGGCGTTGATTTCAGAACCGTCGTAATTGGCGTTGGTGGTTCTGGTGTGACGACCATTTCCCGCGTTCTCGCTGAAGCCTCAGAATCCATGGGCGGAAGAACTGATCTTGGATTTAAGTTCGTTGATCAGAAAGGTCTCGCTCAAAGAAACGGTTCTGTGAGTTCGCATCTTTCTATTTATAGTAAGAAAAAATCTCATGGCCCGATTGTCCCAACCGGAACAGCTGATCTTATTCTTTCTCCAGATCTTCTGGAAGGTGCTCGTGCCATTGAATACCTTTCAAAAGAAGGGCTTCTGATCGTCGATGACGATTATCAGGTTCCCCTTTCCATTCTCCTTGATCGCGGGATTGACCACGAGCTCATGACCCCCGAAAAAATGCGTGAGGAACTCAAGTCAAAACTTGGTGACCGCCTGATCCTTGCACCTCTTAAAAGAATTTCTTTCGAGCGTTTTGGTCGTCCGGTTTATGCTTCTTCGATGATT
This sequence comes from Bacteriovoracaceae bacterium, assembly GCA_046593575.1. Classification (GTDB taxonomy): domain Bacteria; phylum Bdellovibrionota; class Bacteriovoracia; order Bacteriovoracales; family Bacteriovoracaceae; genus Peredibacter. Next base: position 1,787 of record JBKJNQ010000007.1, on the reverse strand, counting down.
CTGGGAATTGCTTATCAGATGGGACGCCTGCCATTTTCGCTGGAAGATATGAATAGGGCCGTTGAGGCTTCAGTGCCCAAGGCAGAAATTAAACTCAATAAAGACGCCTTCACATTAGGAAGAGAGTGGGTCATTTCTGGAAGTTCAGAAGTCATCAAACCTTCTTTAACTCCGGCCCTGAAGGCAAGTGTTGGCCTGGCTGCCTACCCATGGCAGAGACAAGATAAATTCATCCGACTTTGGGCCTCTCATACTGAGGTTCTGAGTTTTCATTTCCCGACTTTATCAAAAGAACATCTTGCCCGTTACGTTCACGACCTCCTGGTCTTTGATCAAGGGCTGAGTTTTGCTGCGTTTCTTGAGGATGCTTTAGTTCTCAAGAAAAAGTATCAGGATGATATCGGTATCGCTCTTCGGACCCTTGTTCGAACTTATTTTATTAAAGATGAAGTCTTTGTTTCTCACTTGATGATTTCTCCCTTGAAAACAGAAAAAGATCATGAGAATTACGGAAATCTTGGTTCAGGCTTCAAAGTCATTCACATCAATCGTCCTGCTTTTGATGTTGGTGGGAAAAAAATTGAATTCGATTTTTCTCCACGGCCATGGATGCTCAAAATCATGCGCCATCTGAGAATTCTGAGGCTCCTCATGCCCGATTGGCATAAGAAGGAAAAAGAAATTGCCTCTACCATCAGAACTCAGCTCCTTCAGGGAGTTTCAGGCCAGCGTCTACGTGAACTCGAATCCGTAAAAGGATATCGTGAAGTCCGTTATGCAGCGGCCTTGAAATACAAAGTATGAGTAAGATCATTGATGCTGTTTCCATCGTCATGACTTGCGGGGACGAGATCTTTGCCATTCAAAGGCAGAATTATCTCAAGGCCTTTCCTGGTTATTGGGCACCTCCCGGCGGCAAAGTGGAAAAAGCCGACGAAGATTTTTATATCGACCATCCCAAGACGAAAGGCCTCGAGAAGAATCTCTTCGGTGCGGCCGTGAGAGAAGGAATGGAAGAACTTGGCATCGATCTGCGTGAAGAGATTATATCGGGAAGAATTGATCGGGTTGATTTTCTGGGGCTTGCCATCACGCCGGATTTTAATCCCTACCGCTTCGCCACTTATTTTTTTCGTTTCCACTTCAATACGAAAGTTCCGTTCAAGGTTGATACCAATGAGGCCATGCAGTCTCATTGGCAAACGTGCCTTGAACTGACGAAATGCTATGAAGAAGGAAAAATCCTGGCGGTTCCTCCAGTGATCAGGGTAATCCAGTCCTTAGGCAGAGACCCGGATCTTAGATCCATTCCTGATTTAAATTTTGACTATGATAATTCCCGGGTCGTTCCTTTCATTGAAAACCTGAAAGGGATCGTGCAAATCATGCCTCTGTCTCATACTTTACCTCCGGCAACCCGGACGAATGCCTTTCTTATTGGAGGAGTCCTTCTCGATCCTTCGCCAAGAGATGATGCTGAATATGAGAAATTCAAAAACACACTAAGTCGTTTTGCGTTTGATAAAATTCTCCTCACTCATCATCATCCAGACCATCATGAACGTTCCATGCGGCTGGCGGCTGAATATAATGTTCCGGTACTTCTCTCAAAAGATACTAAGGAAAGACTTTCAGCAAAAATCCCAGGCTACTTTAATATGGTCAAAACTGTGATTGTGAAAGAGGGTGATGTCGTGACTTCCTGGTTGGGTCATCCTGTTCGCGTCTATGAGGTCCCAGGCCACGATGAAGGGCAGATTGCTCTGGCGAGTGATGATATGTCCTGG
>JBKJNQ010000222.1:0-15140 GCA_046593575.1 Bacteriovoracaceae bacterium | reverse complement strand
GATTTTTCGAAGATGTCCTGATCGACAGCGAAGGCAAAAGAAAGACTTAGAAATAGAGCGAGGAGCATTGTCATAAAAAAATGTTAACAAAGGACGCAGAGAAGAAGAAGTATTTCTGTAAAATTAACTGATGATTGGTCTTTCTGACGCTGAATTACTGATGGGTGCCTCACTGCGCATGATAAATTCCCTTGGTTCTACCGTGATTGTCTGAACCGGTTGAGCAAACTGAAGATCTTCAGATTCGAAGGCCTTTTGAACTTCAAGAAGAATGGCCTGCTTAAGATCCATATGATGATTGTAATCTTCTGTCAGAACCCAATAAACCAGCTCAATATCCATCGAAGTTCTGCCAATGGCCGAAAAATGACAACGCTCAAAGCGCACGTGCTCTTTCGAGGAAGTTACCGCCGTGACCAGCGAAACCGCCTTTCTCATGTCCTCGCCCTTGGTGAAAAGAGGAAGGCTAAATAAAAGTGAAACTCTTCTTTCATGCATCCGTTTATAATTCCGGATACGGGTCGCAATCAGATCAGAGTTAGAGATAATAATCTGTTCACCACCAAGACTTCGAATGCGGGTGGTTTTCAGACCAATCCTTTCCACTTCACCCATGTATTGGTCAAGCATGATGAAGTCTCCAACGACAAAGGGCTTGTCCATCACAATGGATAAGGATGAAAAGAGATCCCCCAGAATTCTCTGGAGGGCCAGCGCCACAGCAATACCACCAACACCAAACCCAGCGAGGATCGTTGTGATCTTGATTCCGAGATTATTCAGAGTAAAAAGAAGAACGGCAGAGAGAATGAAAATTTTTGCGAGAAGCTGCATGAGGCCGATGGAACTCGCTGCTGCCGGATTGGTTCGGATTTTCCGGTTCACCGTCACCACAATCCATTTATCCAAAAGGTAATTGGCCCAGATTCCCAGCTGAACCATAGTCAGGATAAAATAAGCCCGATCAAAATGCGTGTTCAGATCCTTATCGTGGGGAATAAAACTGATGGCAATATAAAGAGCGGTTCCTACCATCCACAGTTGAGTCGTCTGTTCCAGAGTATGAACGATAATCTCATCCCACTTATTGGTCGACTTGTTGAGAAAACGCGACACTCTTGTCGTGAAAATTTTCTTCAACCCAAACAGACTGAGATAGGAAAGAAGCGCCACGCCTAATGCCAGGATGTAAGGATTAGGAAAGGGTGGTTTCATGCGGTTCCAGGCTCTCGAAAAGGTTTTTCAGGAAGTCGCCCACACGTTCCTGATCAGGAAGTGAGTAGCGGGCATGGGATTTTTCTTTTCCTACCTTGATGCAGAAAGTTTTTACGTCACTTCTTCCTTGAAGCATGTCAAACATGTCTTCATCCGTTGTATCGTCCCCGATAGCGACGACAATGTCCGGAAGGTATTCCTTCCTCTGGAGCCATTGTTCGACAAAGTATCCCTTATTCGCGTTAACTGATTTTACTTCAATCACTTTTTTTCCGCGGTTAACCTTCACCGGCTGGTTAGTAAGAGATTCTTCAAGTTCAAAAGTTAGTTTGTTCGCCAGAAAGTCCGCAAACTCAGTCGGTGAATTCCGGTAGTGCCAGGTCACTGCATGACCCTTGTCTTCAATAAAACTGCCTGGTGTGCGGGATGTATAGAGTTTCAAAATATCCATGACACCCGCTTTCCATTTGAGAGAGTCATGCGAAACAAGATTCGTCCACTCTTCCTCAAAGGGAGAGTAGTAGTAAGCGCCATGACAGGCGGCCAATGGGAAAGTGAAGTCCCGTCGTAGGAATTGTTCTTCCAGAAATTCTTTATCTCGACCTGAAACCACGACAAACTCGGCACTGGTCTGAGAAATTTTTCGGAGCAGATCGATTGTGTGTTCCTGAAGACGGACATCACTCGGAAATCTTGAGATGGGAGCGAGAGTTCCATCGAGATCACAGAAAATCACCACGCGCTTGCCGGAAAGAAGATTCATCCAGGGAAACTTCCCGTCGTCTGGAAGGACTAGGGATTTTCTTTCTATCGTTGTATACTGCAGATCACGGAGAAATATCCGTGCCCATTCAGACGAGTTGTACCGATGAAGGAATGTTCTCATCGCCGTCATTTCCCCTCTTCTTTTTACTTCAGGGTGGTGGAGCGCCTCTTTCATTTTTCTCGCCGTCTCTCCGATGTTCCACGGATTGATAGACATGGCATAAGAAAGAGTGGAGTGGGCACCTGCAAACTCAGACAAAAGAACGACGCCGGGATATTTCTCGTTTTGTGAGACGACGTATTCCAGTGAAACGAGATTCATCCCGTCACGGATGGAGCCGATGTGCATGACTTCAGAGAGCTGGTAAAGAGCAGATAACTCATTTTCAGAAACTGAATGATAGATATAAGAGATCGGCATGTAAGCGGGTGTGCCGAATTCTCCATTGATACTGGAGACCAGTTGTTCAATTCTTGCTTTTAACTTCTGATATTCCGGAACTTCTGTGCGTGATGGAATCACGATCTGGACCAGCTGAACATTTCCACGCTCTTCAGGGTATTCTTTCAATAGTCTCCGGAAGGCCCTGAGTTTCAGGATGAGCCCTTTGATGTAATCCAGCCGGTCCACTCCGAGGATCCACTTCATCTCTTTTTTATTCGCCTTATATTTCTCAATGAAATCTTTGGTCTCCGGTGCTTCTGAGAGCTCACGGAAATGATGAGCATCAATTGAGATAGGGTAAACACCCAGCGATTTTTCCGGCATTGGGTTTTCTCCAAGCACACGCTGAAGCGAACTTCTGAAATGATTCAGATAAGACAGATCATGAAAGCCTAAGAGATCTGACTTAATGAGAGAGTTGAGAATTTCTTTTCTTTGTGGAAGTTCTCGAAAAATTTCTGAGCTTGGAAAAGGAATGTGGAGGAAAAATCCCACTCGCAGTTTCGGATTCTTTTTTTTGAGTAATCCGGGAACAAGCATCAGCTGAAAATCATGGATCCAGATGGTGTCCCCATCTTTTGCTTCACGGAGGATGGCCTCTGCTACCAGAATATTTACCTGACAGTAACTTCTCCATCCTTTTTCCGAATGCATGACGAGGGATCTTTCATAATGAAAAAGAGGCCAGATAACATTGTTACTATATTCGTTATAATAGTGATGATAGAGATCTTTCGGGACGACAATCGGATGACACGCAAAGTTGCCGACGGGCGTCTGACGTGCCTTCTCAATTAATTCACCCGCTATGTCATCCGTGAGAATTCCCATCCATTCAAATGAACTTCCCACGACGGATGCATCAAGTCCCTTGATAGCCGAGACAAGTCCACCTGCACTTGATTTGAAATTATTAATTTTTTCATCATACGTAACAGGTAGTCGATTACTGACAAGAAGACATCGGGACATCATGTTCCTCCGTGATTGAATCACGCCGGATAATAAACTAAACTAACTTCATGACAAAGGCTCATCGCTACAACCTTGGTATCACCGGAAACTGTCACTACCTCGCATACGTCTCGACCGACTCGGGTCTCGACTGGCTCTGCTGGCCTTACATGGATTCAAGTTTTGTTTTTGGTTCACTCCTCGATAAAGAGCGTGGCGGAACATTTAAAATTTGTCCGCAAGCTAGTTTCACCACGAAACAAACTTATATCGAAAATACTGCCATCATTGTTACGAGTTTCATCTGCGAGGACGGATCATTCGAGGTGATCGACTTTGCTCCGCGATTTAATTATCACGACCGATTTCACAAACCTCTTCAGTTTTTCCGGAAAATAAAACGCATCAAAGGGCAGCCGAGGGTAAAAATCATCTGTGAGCCGCGGGGGGATTACGGTGAATCGACTCCTGATATGTTTGTAGGGAGTAATCATATTAATTATCGGAATCTTCATTTTCCGATGAGACTCACAACCAATGCTTCAAAATCTTATATCGTTGAAAAAAGAGATTTCAATCTCACGGAAGATCTCTATCTCGTTCTTTCCGGAGGAGAGCCGTTTGAATCACCTCTCCGGGAAACATTTGAGGAATTCTACTATAAGACACTTGAATACTGGCGCAGCTGGGTAAAGGAAACTTATATTCCCCCGACTTTCCAGAGAGAAGTTATTCGTTCTGCGATTACCATCAAACTTCATCAGTTCGAAGACACGGGTGCCATTATTGCAAGCGGGACAACATCTCTTCCTGAGTATCCTGGCTCCGGAAGGAACTGGGATTATCGTTACTGTTGGCTTAGGGATTCTTATTTCTCTTTGGGAGCGATGAACTCGCTTGGTCACTTTGAAGAGGCAGAAAAATATCTGCAGTTTCTTCACAACGTCATGAATAACCTCGGCACACTTCAGCCAGTTTATAAAATTAACGGCGACGCTGATATTACGGAAAGAGAAATTCCGCTTGCGGGCTATCAGGGCAACGGTCCGGTCCGGATCGGAAACGCGGCCCACTACCAGAAACAATACGATTGTTTTGGGCAGATGATTCTTTCCATGCTCCCACTCTGCATGGATGAGCGGATCATTCATAAAAATCTTCTCGTTTCATTGGATGTTATCAGATCACTCCTCTTAGAAATTGAGCGACTGATGGATGAACCCGATGCCGGTATCTGGGAATTCCGCGGAAAAAAAGAAAAGCATCTTGAAACATATGTCTTCCATTGGGCAGGGGCCAAGGCCGGAATCAAGATCGCTAAGCACTACCGCGATGATGCTCTTCTGGGTCTCGCTGAGCGCGTGATGAAAGCTGCGGAAGAAAATATCGAGCGCTGTTATAGTTTAGAGCACGAGTGCTATATGTCTGACCAGAAGCTCTCATACTTCGATGCCAGTGCTTTCCTGCTTATTATTCTGAATTATCTGGATCCGCATGATCCGAAGACGATGAAACATTTTAAGAAACTTGAATCTGAACTTCGCACTGATGGCAACATGATCTATCGTTATCGTGCCCCGGATGATTTCGGAGACACCCACGCGACTTTTCTGATCTGTACCTACTGGTATATCGAGTCCCTTATTTGCCTGGGTTTTCTGACAGAAGCAGAAAAAACACTTCAGAATATTATCTCCCACAGTAACCATCTGGGACTTCTCTCTGAAGACCTGAGTTCAGACGACGGCAGCCAATGGGGGAACTTTCCCCAGACCTATTCCCATGTGGGCCTGATTAACAGTGTTTGCCGTCTCGCCCGCAAGCAGGACCTCATGATCTTTGAGTAGATTTTATATGGGTCTCTGTTAAAAAATCCTGAATCCTATAAGCTCCTGGCATGAAAATACTTCTCTTTACCCTCATGTCGTTGAGTCTTTCTTCTTTTGCGCAAGTTCCGGGTCTTACGATCCCGAATTCTCACCAGGTTGATAGAGACGGAAACGTATTCCGCGGACGCCAGCCGGAAAAACTGGTGGATGAACTGGCCCACATCGGGATCACCGATGTCGTTATCTTTAAAAATGATGTGAAAGGCGAAGTCGCAAAAGAAATCGCAGACCTTAACCGCCTGGGCATCAAACCCCATCATATTCCTTTCCGTTGGAAGCAGTTCTCTTCGATGCAGGAAGCTTGTGAGCAGGTCATTGAGGCGTTGACTGTTATCCGCGACGTGAAGAAGGTGAACGGAAAAACTTACCTTCATTGTACAGCTGGAGAAGATCGTACCGGAACGGCGATGGGACTTTACCGCATGCTCACAGAAAATATGTCCATGGCCGCTGTGATGAAAAACGAAATGTGCCCGCGTGGGTTCTCGGATGGAAATCCTAACAAGCCGGCTTCAGTAACGAAGGCGATTGAAGCCGAACTCACTCCGTTATTTGTTACTCTCGCCGGTAAAATCCAGAGCGGGGAGTGGAAGATCAATTCTCTTCCTAAATCAACTTGTAAGAATCTCGTCGTGGTCAGAACAAATCTCAGATGCCATTAAAAAAATAAATGTTACGATAGGAAGATGAAATACCTTCCTGTCGTTTTTCTTTTCCTCACTTCAAGTGCGTTTGCACTCTCAACCCTCACTTTAGACAGCCGGTATTTCTCCTATGGTCTTGATGGGGAGAGGAATATAGTTTCTTTAAGACGTGGGGAAGTGGCCGTGAGTCCTTACGTCAGATGGACAAAGCACTTTTAATGCAGTGTTTATGGGAAAGTGTGATGGAACCTTCCTGAACCTTCCTAGCGGAAGTTGCGAAGGTATCGGCGGATGAGTTCAAGCTGATTGGGCGTCAGAAGATTTCTCTCTTTGGGCATTTTGTTGGAAGTCACTGAGAGAAGAAGCTTTGATTGATCCGGATTCACTTTATCGATCCATTTTTTTGTGAGGGAAGCTTCATCCTTGAGGCCCCTTTGTCCGTGACAAGGAAGACAGGAAATCTTGAAGACTTTTTCATTCAAGGTCTGGAACGAAACCGGCAGGCCATCATCGGGAAGTGGTTCTTCATCGGGCGCCTTCCACTGAATATTCTGGATGTAGTTTCTCACGATTTCTTTTTCTATCGCCGTGAGTGGAGGAGAATTTTTCGGCATTTCGCCGGAATTGATTGTCGTAAAGAGCCGACTATGGTCGGGATCACTTTCGCGCGTAAACCGATTCACTGCTTCTTCCGAGGTCCAGTCTTGATGGCAACCAATACATTTGGGTAGAATTCTTTTCTGAAGAACGGCAAAGTCCGCATCTTGAGCGAGTACGGGCTCTTCAATTTTAGCGCTGAATTGCAGTGGGGTAATTCCTTTTCCAATTCCGCAGGAAGTGAGAGTAAAAAGAATGATGAGAATCATTAATCTGAACATAATTATCCTGCTACATTCCACCAGACGTCGCCTGTCTTGCCAAATTCATTAATCAGCCCCCACACCTTGGCATCGTAATAAAGATTCGAAGGCAGTGATGGAACAATCCTTGAGGGCGTGTGAAAAGGAACATCCGCTTCCACTAACGTCACTCTGGGATCTTGTTCGATCCGCTTAATCCTCTGATCATCCGATTTCAGAACACGTACGTTTAAACAGTTTACTTTGATGTCTGAGGGAAGAAAACTCAGAAAACTTGAGGCCAATGTCCCGGATCCAACCGGTAACCAGAGTGTGTTGATCTTTTGAGTGACCATTGACTCGATTCTCATCCACTCAACGGTGAGTGCCCTTCTCATGGAATCACGGAATCCCTGGTCATCAAAACCGAGTGGAATTTTGATCATTCCCGATCTGCCCTCTGCAACTCCACGGGAAATTTGTTCTGCATCTGTCAGAGTTAGCGCCCCGAAAAGCTGAGCGCCAAAGCTACGGGCCTTAAGTGAGTAGGGATGGAAGTCTCCAGTAGAAGGATCTTTTTCTGCTACGATGATGCAGGATTTACCCATGAGTTGTGAAACATAGGCCAGAGCGATCTGCGCGTATCCGGAAAAGGGACTGGCGTAGATAAATTCCTCGGCTTCTACGGTCGCAAGCCATGCCCAGAGTGCCCTTTCCTTGGTTCCACCTGTCAGGAGGTCATCCCGGATCACATGGATTTCTTCCTCTTTTCCGGTCAAGAGCTGGCTCATGACCACTGGGGGAGACTGATGAGACTGATGAATTGTTTCGAGCATGATGCCCTCCTTTCACCAACCTATGTTTTCAAACCGCATTGAACAAGATATGGTTGGGAAACACCTGTTTCCATCGGAGCGTTTGTCATGGTTGAAGATATAAAACTGAGCGAAATCAATCTCTTCCTGTCTTTGGTTAAAATTAAGTCTGTGCGGGAACTATCGCGCCAGCTCAACATGCAGCCGGGCCAGATCTCAAAATGGGTGCAGTCACTCGAGAAAAAGGTCGGAACTCCGCTCCTGGACCGCTCAGCCAGTGGGGTTCAAGCGACGGCAAGGGCGCTGGAGCTCATTCCAGTCTTCGAGAAAATGAGTGCCCTGGGTGAGGGACTTCGCCCGGAAGCCGGGACCAGAAAAAGCGGAAAGATCTTATCCATTGCCAGCTCGTCTTATCTTTCGACGAATCTTCTTCCGATGATCCTTCATGAAATGCTGGATGAACTGGGTGAATCCAAAGTTCGGATGATTGATCTGCCTCCGGCGCAGTTTATCCCTGCCGGACTTCGCGGGGCCTTTGATTACTGCCTTCATACTCAGAAACTGGAATGGCCATCCACCTGGACCACGGTGGAAGTGGGACATTTACGCTGGTCGATCTACTGTAAAAAAAATCATCCGGTGCTGAAATCTCCGGGACTAAGGAATGTGCTGAAATATCCCTTTGTCGTTCCGGTTTACTGGACTCCGGACGGAACCCGTTACGGTGATGACCAGTGTCCGATTCCGCTTTCCAAGAGGAGAAAAGGCCATGAGACGGCAACCGCGGGAAGTGCCGCGGAAATTATCAAGGTTACTGATCAGTTGGGTTTTCTTCCTGAGCTGATTGCCAAGAAGGCCGAGGAAAACGGTGAGCTCGAGAAGGTTCTCATGTCCTGGCGTCCGGTGAAGAAAACGGTCTATCTTTCCGTCAAGAGTGCCACAGTTAAACAACACGATTTTGAAGGCCTCATTGCGGTTTGCAAGAGGGTGCTGTCTTCACTATAATGGGCCCATGTTTAAAGGTCTCATGACTCCCATTATCGTCTTTTTTGCAGCGATCGTTGCAACATCACTTCTCTTCGGTGGATTTGAGATCCAGTGGGGAACAATTGATTTCTTCCAGAAGCATAATATTCTTTTTCTGGTCTTCATTTCCTTTTTTCCACGCCTCACCCTTTTATTTTCCTCGGTTGTCACCGGTGGCTTTCTTTGGTGGATGGGATTTCTTTTTACCCCCAGAATTTTGGTCGCTGTTCTTGCCACCATGGCCTACGGAAAAACGAATCCTCTTCTCGTTGCCGTTTCATGGTTTGTCGCCATCTCTGGTGAAGTGTTGGAGAAGAAAAAACTTTCCGGATCACGGGGCTTTGTTGTCCGGACTTATCGTGCGGGAAATCCCTGGGGACAGCAGCAGCAGGACATTTACGAAAAGCCAAAGGCGACCCCCATTGATAAGGGCGGAGTGATCGAAGCCGAATTTACGAAGAAAGAATAATGGCAAAGAAAGTTCTCAGGAGTGAATTAGAATTAAGTGGCATTGCCCCGAATCTTCTTCTGAAGGATATCGAGATCACTGCACCTTTTATCTTCAAGGGCGAAATCGATCTCTCAGGAAATAATCGCGCTTACCTCGCTAAACTCGTTGGCTACAAAAAGAATCTCAACTCTCTTAAGTATATTGATCTCACAGAATACTTTTCGGTCTGCATGGCCGCTCACTGGTCAACGGCAGGAACATTTGTTCCGACCAATGTGGATAATCAGATTCGTGAGCGGCTCTGGAAACATAAAGACACCTCTAAGCACATCGAGAAGATGGCGCGCGTGACGATTGATGCCTGGAATTGGGATTATGAACAGGTCACCAACCGCAAGGCCTACAATCCGTCTCTTCATCAGGTCATGAGCACACACGAGGGGACATGGCTCTCGGTCGCTATTGGTGCCTACAATGCCCTCGTCAAAAATCAGAAAGCTGATCTCGCTCTGGAAGTGAAGAATGTCATCCTGGCGGAAATTGAGAAAGAAGAAAAACTTCTGCTCTTTCTTCGTGAGAAAAAAGATCACGTAAATTTCCTGAGAGCGACCGCCCTCATGGCCCATAATTTTGGTGATCTTGACCGCGTGATCGATCAATGGGAAATGGCCCAGGACGATCCGTTCCGCCTGCATATTTATAAACTTGGTCATCAGCTGAATGAGAAATATTCTCCCGTCCTTTGTTATGCGGGACAAGTGAACAAGGCCTTTCTGTCGGTAGAAAATCATCGGCACATGTCGATGAGGCAGCCCAGATGCTTAAGGCGCTCGCACCGCTTTCTCGTTCCGGTGGGCCCCTTCATGGATCACTGGGGACAAATTCTGGGGGAGACCAAGGACCTGACGATGGATGAGAAGGGCGAGATCATCGTGGCATTGTTCGACGGCTGGAAGAGACAGGATAAGGCACAGGGATATCCTCGCGCGTACGGCGCGATGATCCGCGCTTTACCGAACGGTCTTTCTGATCTCGAGGCCTCACTTCCTTTTGATGTGGTTCAGGAAATCCGAAAATCAAAATTTCAGCAGATTGCCGACATTCCCCTTGAAGACTTTGAAAAAGAAATGGCCCGCGAACTGGAAGCTTTTATTTGTCCGGTGACCGGATGGAGGTTCTCATGAAAGCGCAATTTGATAATAGCTTTCAGAAATTACCGTCATTTCTTTTTGAGAAGGTCCAGCCGACTCCCATCAAAAATGCGAAGCTTATCCATGTCACAAAACTAAAAGATGAACTCGGTCTCAAAATAAGCGATGAAGAACTTGTTCGCTGGTTAAATGGTGAGCTCAATCTTCCTGGTGAACAGAGAATTGCTACCCGCTACGCCGGACACCAATTCGGTCATTGGGCAGGTCAACTGGGAGACGGCCGCGCCATCTCTCTGGGTGAAATCATCACAGCAAAAAATGAGCGCCAGGAAGTGCAGACAAAAGGATCAGGGCTCACACCATTTTCTCGAATGGGTGATGGAAAGGCCGTGATAAGGTCTTCTGTGCGAGAGTATCTCTGTTCAGAGGCGATGGCGGGCCTTGGAATACCTACTACCAAAGTCCTGGCACTCATCACGGGTGAAGATGAAGTCTATCGCGAGACGGTGGAAAATTCTGCGATCGTTGCTCGTGTTTTTCCTACGAATCTGCGCTTCGGACATTTTGAACTTCTCTATCATTTCAAGAAAAAAGATGAGCTGAAAGCTCTGATTGAATATACCCGCATGACTTTCTTTGGCGGCGTCTCTGTTAAGGAGATGCTCGGGGAGATTGTGCGAAGAACTGCTGTGCTCATGGCAGACTGGATGGCGGTGGGATTTTGCCACGGAGTCATGAACACTGACAACATGTCCATACTTGGTCTCACCATTGATTACGGCCCGTTTGGATTTTTGGAAGATACCGATCTTGAATTCGTCTGTAATCACTCCGATGAAAGAGGCCGCTATGCTTATGGGCAACAACCAGGCGTGGCCCACTGGAATCTCTCGCGGCTTTTGGTCTGCTTCCTTGATGAGTTGGAGCAAGTTGAGCTTGAGAAAATTCTCGATATTTTTCCGCAAACATTTCATCCATATTTTCTTGGTCATGGCAGGAAAAAATTAGGATTGGAAAATGTCGAGGCCAGTGATCAAAAGCTTTTTCTTGATCTCCTTCAGATTATGGGGAAACTTAATGTCGATTTCACTTATTTCTTTCGCTCACTATCAGAAGATATGACCGGTTTCCGTGAGTACTATGGACTGCGTGATGAACTCGAAAAATGGCTTGCTCGTTTTGAGGAAAGATTAATTTCCGAAGACACGACCCCGGAAGAGCGTAAACGTAAAATGCGTATGGTTAATCCAAAGTTTGTTCTTAAAAATTATATCGCCCAGGAAGTCATTGCTGATGTTGAAGCTGGAAGTGATGTACTTTTGAGGCAGTGGCTGGAAATTCTCTCCACGCCTTTTGATGAGCATTCTGCTTTCGTCAATTACTCTCAACCAACGCCCTATGAGAAAAAAAATGTCACGGTGTCCTGCTCATCTTAATGACTCCTGCGCTTCTTTAATCTCAATTAACAATTCATTTTCGCCCTTAATCTGGTTGAACTAACATCGCCTCATGGACTATCACGAAAATAAGTCTGCTCTTAATTCAGAAAACATTTTAGGCCAGCTTCGGCAGCGGATGGAACGGGTGGGAAAAAAACACCTGGCACTCGAAAGTGTTCTCCCCGCAATTCTGGCCCGTCTAAGTGACGTCATCTCAGTTGATGCGAAAGGTGTGAAGGTTGTCGAAGATGCTGAGTCAAGTCTGGAAGAAATCGTGACGGAGTTTGAGGTACTAAAAATTATTATCCTCGATGTTCTGAAACCAAAAACAGAAAAAGAAAAGGATCTCATCAACGAGACGATCCTTTATTATCTCGGGATGTCCGCTTTCAAATACTCCACGGATAATTCGATTCAACATGAGGCCCTTGAGAAAGAACTTGCTGAACAGTTGCATCTACAAGAGAGAGAGAATCTTTGGTTTGAGAATGTCCTGAACACTCTACCGGTAGGAATTCTGATCGTTGAGAGAAATACCGGAAATCTCTTGTTTGTGAACAAGGCAGCGAAGGCCCTGGCGGGAGGATTTTACCCGATGGAAATTCTTCCGGATGACCAGCGGGACTATTACGCCCTCGACGGCGAAGGGCAAAGAATTCCGCGCAACGAACTACCCCGATTCCGGGTCGCCCGGGGTGATAAACTTTGCGGGTACGAGCTCACTATCTTTTACCCTGGAGGGAAACTCACCATAGTTATTCACTCCGATGTGATCCCCGCGACGGAAGGTCATCCGGAAAGAATTGTGATGGTCTTCCAGGAGATCGAAGAGAGAAAAGCGCGTGAGGAGATTCAAAAAGCGGAGGTGGAGGACCTCAAGGAAGAGCGCTCTATTCGCGAAAGTTTTGTTTCTTCACTCACTCATGATCTACGAACGCCATTAACAATCGCGCGCATGCACGCTGAGAGTATTTCCAAGAGAGTCGAACCCAGTGTTCTTGTGAAATGCCGGAAAGTAATTAAGCATATCGATGAAGTTGACCACATGATCCAGGATCTTCTTGATGCCAATAAGCTCAAGGCCGGCGAGAAGCTGCCTATCGAGCCCTGTGAGATGTGCATGAATGATATTATCCAGAATTCCGTCGAAGACTTCCGCGATCTTCATGGGGACCGATTCATTGTCAAAGGCCCGGAGAAAATTTGTGGATTCTGGTGTGGGAAGGCGATGCGAAGAATGCTGGATAATCTTCTGGGAAATGCCGTGAAATACGGCGATCCGGTCACGCCGGTGGAGATTATCGTGGAACAGAATGAGGTTCAGACATCGCTCAAGGTACACAACTACGGCCATCCGATTTCGTTAAAAGATCAGGAGACACTTTTCGAACCGTTTAAGCGCTTGAAGGAAACAGAAAAAAACATCAAGGGTTGGGGGATCGGACTCTCACTCGTGAAAGGTCTGGTTGAAGCACATCATGGTGAAATTAATCTCGTGAGTAATGAAAATCAAGGAACGACCTTTGAACTTCGCTTTCCAAACCGGGTTCCACTTACTCAATGAAAGAATCCATCACAAACTTCCGATGGAAGAGCCATGTCTTAAAAATCGCCCAGAAATGATTATCACTCATCTCGAGAACTCTTTTCGGTTTGGCAATCTTCTGGAGAAGTCGCTGATAGACGCCGGGAACAGTGGTGTCATTGTCGGCAATCACCATGGAAATATTCTTTCCTGGATATCCTGATTCAAAAAACAGGGGATCAAGCTCGATGTGGGTTTTGAGTTCATTATAATAATCATCACGGGTCTTAAAGCCGTACATGATATTTCTTTCTACACGCGCCACTCGCATAACTTCCTGGTCGGAATCCACAACCAACCCAGTGATATCGGCCCCACCAGTAATGATAAGCGCCTTCTTTATCCGTTCAACACGACCAACTGAAATGGCAGCGTGAATAGCACCCACACTTGTTCCGAGGATACCTACTGAATGCTCGATAGGAATGGTACTTAGGAGAAGATCAACAGCCCTCTGAGTTCGGGCGTAGTACCGACGATGAATATCGAGATCGAGATTATACTCATCGTGTTCTGTAAATTTGTCCAGGATGTAGACGTTAAATCCCTCGGCACAAAACATCCGGGCATAACTACGGTCGAGCACATTGGTGCCGCCGGTAGGGGGAAGGATGACGATGGTTTTCTTTGATCCATGATACGAATAGAATTTCGCCACCACAAAAAAGTCCGGGAGTTCGATCTTCTTTTCTTCAGAGAAGCAATCTTTAGCCTCCAGCGTACCGACAAGTCCTAACTGAGCAAGAAAAAGTAGAAGCGCCTTCATAAGTTCCCAATCATCAGATTCGCAGTCGCTAAATTGCACGCCATCGGGATGTCGTAGACAACGGCAATCCGAAGCAAAGCTTTGACGTCCACATCATGCGGATGCGGAGCAAGAGGATCCCAGAAAAAAATAATCGCGTGAATTTTACCCTCGGCCACACCCGCACCGATTTGTTGATCACCACCGAGTGGTCCGCTCTTGAAACAGGTCACCGGAAGTTTGACTTCATCCTGAATCTGCTTTCCCGTTGTACCAGTAGCAAAGAGATTGAATTGAGAGAGGTAACCCTTATTCGTACGTGCCCACTCAACCATCTTGGGCTTCAGGTTATCGTGAGCGATAAGTGCGACATTTTTCATAAGTTCTCCTCTCATAATTTTAGACAATTTAGCCTTGAGTGTCTTCATTTAAGATGAAGTTGCCCGTGGTCAGGACCTTTTCTAGCATAGGAGGGCCAAAGGAGTTTCCATGAAAAGTCTTATCAGTGCTGCTCTTGCAACTTTCGTTCTCGTTTCCTGCTCCACTCGTTCAGAGAGAAAACCTGAAGAGTATGTGGATAAGAAAACTATCGGAACACTTCCCACCGAAAAACAACCAGTCTTGGAAAAAATTGCTGAGTTCCATGGTGTTCAGGTGACCGGCGTGACGGTGGGACCGGAGGGTAGAATGTTTGCTAATTTTCCGCGCTGGAGAAAAGACATTCCATTTTCCGTGGTGGAAATAACTCCGGACGGAAACCACAAACCTTATCCCGACAAGAGCTGGAACACATGGAATGGAAAACCCCGGAAAAATACTTTCACCTGCGTTCAGTCGGTAGTCGCACATGGGAATTCTCTTTTTGTCCTCGATCCTGCGAGTCCCAATATGGAAGGAGTCGTTGGTAAGGCCGCACTCTATGAATTTGATCTTTCGACCAACAAGCTCGCCAACTCATGGAGCTTTGATAAGGATGTGGCACCCAAGAAATCTTATCTCAACGATGTTCGCATCGATGATGCTGCCAACAAGGCCTACATCACAGATTCAGGCATGGGAGGAATTATCGTTCTTGATATGGAAACCGGAAAATCCACTCGGGTCCTCGGAGACCATGCTTCGACAAAAGCAGAAAGTGTTGTTTTGACCGTAGAGAATAAGCCCTTCCTCCTGAAAG
>JBKJNQ010000189.1:0-4287 GCA_046593575.1 Bacteriovoracaceae bacterium | reverse complement strand
TCCTCGTGAGTGTCTCAAGTCTCGCCCTTTGGATCGCCGCACCTGAGTTGAAAATTCTGGCGGGGAGCCTTACTGTCTTTGCGATCGCTCTTGCTGGTGTCCTCATGATCGCGAGACTCGAGGATATTCGTGTCTTTGCGAAATCCAGATTCTTCCACAAGGTCATTCATCATTCGATCACGATGTTTCTGGTATTCGCTATCCTGGGTGTTCTGAATTAT
Organism: Bacteriovoracaceae bacterium; assembly: GCA_046593575.1. Lineage (GTDB taxonomy): Bacteria > Bdellovibrionota > Bacteriovoracia > Bacteriovoracales > Bacteriovoracaceae > Peredibacter. The sequence continues at coordinate 4,066 of JBKJNQ010000189.1, read as the reverse complement.
CTCGGAAACAAAAACTTCCGGGAGTTTGATCTCAGCCGCGAAAAAAGAAACAGTCTCACCGATCAGACAAACAAAGTCGTGGAGATGATTAAATCTCCGCTCACGATGACACTTTTCTCCAAACGGGAAGAGTGGGCGCAGGTATTGAATGTTCTCAAGATGTACCAGGCCAAAAGTAATCTGATTAAGATCGATGCCATTGATACGGACCTGAGACCTGAACTCGTGAAGGCCAAAAATATCACGGCCAACGGGACAGTCCTCGTAAAGTACGAAGGTAAAGAAACAAGTTTCGTTATTTCTGATGAACTCTCTGTTACCAATGCGCTTTTAAAAGCTATTCGGGATGAAAAAACCATTCTGTATTTTGTGACGGGCCACGAAGAACTCGCCTGCGCGGATGAAAGTCCGGAGGGTTTATCCAGCCTCTGCGACAGACTTAAAGCGCAGAACTATGAAGTGAAAACCATCAATCTCGCTGAGGTAAAAGAAATTCCCCGGGACGCTACCGCGGTGTTTGTTCTGGGACCCATTGCCTCTTATTTTCCCGATGAGGCCAAACGTCTGGAAGAATATCTTAAGCGCGGCGGAAGTCTCTTCTTAGCTCTTGCCCCCGCTTTCAAATCTGAGCTGTATGACAACCTCACGAAACTTGCCCAACCTTATGGACTCACTCTCGGAAAAGATGTCGTCGTAGATCGCGTGTCCACCGTTCAGGGTGGAGAGGCGACTATTCCGATTATTTCCAAATACGATGATGCTCATCCCGTGACAGCGGGTTTTAATTTTCGCACGGTTTTTCCGCTCTCTTCTTCAGTATCTACTTTGCCGGGAAATGATTCAGCAACTCTTCTTGCCCTAACCAGTGCCTTTCCGGGCTCATGGGCGGAATCTGATTTGAAGGGTGTGACTGAGGGAACTGCTGCGTACGAAGAAAAGAAGGACCGCAAAGGCCCGATCGGACTTCTCGGTGTGGGAGAGAAAGTCGGCGAAGAAGGAAATTCTGATTCGCGCTTTATTCTTCTGGGATCGAGTTCATTTCTGGTGAATGCTTACCAGACTCAAAGCGGAAACCCGACTCTCTTCCTGAATTCCGTTTCCTGGATGCTAAATGATGAAGGAATTATTTCCTTCAACCGTCCGGGTGTAGAAGAATTCCCGGTCATTCTCTCTGCCCAGCATATCCAGCTTATCTTCGTGATTGCGATTCTCTTTGTGCCGATCGTGTTCTTCGGAGCGGGGATCTTTGTCTACCGCCGCCGGCGTCTTCTATGAAAAAAAACCTCATCCTCTTCGGGATCTTTGTCGCACTTCTTGGTGTGACTTTCATTTTCCAGGAAAAGAAAATGGAGAAGGCCTACACCGAGGAACTTGTGAAGGACCGGCTTTATACAGGGGAACTTAAAAGTCTGACGGTCTCGGGTGTTGCCGCGGAAAAAAAAGAAGGGCAGTGGCTGAGCGGGGATAAGCTTCTTTCGCATAATCAGATGAAGCTCATCGAAGATAAAATTCACCAGTTAAAAAAAATAAAGTCCATCACCGGCGATCCCAAGGATTTTCTGGGGACTCCGCTTGAGTTTTCAGTCAACGGGGACCTCCTTCGCATCGGAGAATTGTCTCTTGATAAGCAGGGCTTTTATCTTGCGAAAAATGGTGAGCTCATGCTCGCAGTCCTCGAAGGTTCAAGCACCGAACTCACAACCAATGAGCAGGACGTTGTGGCCTCCAAACTTCATGAGTTGAAAGGCCTTCTCTCTAAATCACCAGCTGAGCTTACTGAAACGCAGCTCTTCCGGTACTATCCCAAACTTCCGATGGAGCGTGTGACGATCAAAGTTCCGGGGAATCTTCCCTTTGAAATTGACCTGAAAAATAATCAGACATCTCCGCCACCCTTTCCCGGAGTTTTTCCCCACGAAAATCTCGCCCTAAAATTTCAGTCACTCCTTTCACAGGTGACTTTGAAAGAAGAAGTTCCCTTCGGTCCTTTCGGCGAAAAACTCGCTGAGATCACTTTCATGGGTGGAGGGAAAGGAGTCATGTGGGAACTCTGGATGAAAAATAAGAAGACTGCCGACGCGATCCTGACAGATCCCGTGAGAAAGAAAGCGTGGTTCATGGTTGGGGGCACACTCAAGATATTCTTTATTCAGCTCCAGGATTACTGGGACAAAAAAAATATCCCCGCTTCAAACTTTAAGCCCTTCACTTCAGAGAATATGGTTTTCACCGAAGGAAGACTCCGCACTATTGTCGCTCTTATTAATAAAGAGCCTTTGGAATTTGAATCCCAGGGCTTCAAGGTTGATAAGGAAAGAATGACGGAGCTCGTGAGCTACGCCCTGAACCTTGGTCCCCTGGATCAGGCATCGCGCGTATCACTTCTTTCAAATTCCGAAAAAAAGCAAATGATGAGCGAGTCGCATCTTAGGGTGGAACTCTTTGGCGAGGAGCTTCTCTTCTGGATCAAGAAGGAAGAAATCATAATTGTGAACTTAAGTCAGGGATTCAAATGTCACTATCCGCGCGCAGAAAATTCCATGGGGTTTCAATTTAAGGATGTGTTAAAATGATCCCTATGGTGGCCTGGAAGAACATGACTGATATTTTTGAAACGTATTTGATGACGCTCGTTCATCCTTTTCGCATTCATCAGCAATTCCGTCACAATCTTCCTCTTCCTAACCAGGACGGCCACATTTACGAGCCGCTGACACTTGCCGAAAGTATCGGGATCTCATGGCTGTTTGCGATTGTGCGCGGACTTTTTAAAATCGTGATTCTGAATTTTTTCCTTCAGTCTTTTCTGTCTCTACAGAGTCCTGAGTTTTCTGTCCTTCAGGATCTCGTGAGATCTTCCGGCTTTTCGACTTATTACTTTTTTCTTTTCTCTGCCGGGCTCGATATTATTTTTTTCCCGATTGGTGCCATTGTCATGACGGAAGTCTGGATCTGGATCATCAAGTCGTATGCGAAGTGGCTGAACCCGGAACTCCCCGGTGAAGAAATCGCTCATCAAATCACAACAGCAGCACTTTCATCGAATCTTTTTAATATCGTCCCATTTGTGGGTGAGCTGATTCAGATGGGTCTTTATTATTTTCTTCTCTTCGCGGGTTTGCGCTCAAACCTCGGAACATCCCGATCTCTGGCATGGGTCATTCTTTTGACCCCTACGGTGGCCTTGTTTATGGTCCTCAGCCTGATGGTTTTTGTGTTTTTTTATTTAGTATCCGCCTGATTCACGCTGATATTTCCTTACCGCTATCTGAATTCAGAGTGATGGCAAAATCTTAGATTTGTCAGTCGTCCCGAATTTTGGAAAACTCGTTCCACACCCACGTTTTCTAGTTTTCGAGGAGATCATTTCCGTGATGCACCAATCTTACCATGGTTCTATTGAAGTCGTTTGCGGTCCTATGTTCTCCGGGAAGACCGAAGAACTCATTCGCCGGGTGAAGCGCGCCCAAATTGCTAAGCAAAGAGTTCAAATTTTTAAACCAGCGGTGGATGTTCGTTACCATGAGGAAGATGTCGTTTCTCACTCTTCTCAGGCAATCAAATCCGAGCCGGTTGAGAAGGCCGTCGATATTCTCATCCGCCTCAAGGACTCCACTCGTGTGGTGGCAATTGATGAAATCCAGTTCTTCGATGAAAATATCACAACTGTTGTGGCAAAACTTGCGGCACGCGGATATCGCGTGATCTGCGCGGGCCTTGATCTTGATTACCGTGCCGTTCCCTTCGGGCCCATGCCTAAGCTTCTGGCGATTGCGGACGAGGTCATGAAAATCCATGCCATCTGTACCGTCTGTGGCGCCCCTGCCACCCGTTCCCAGCGTCTGTCTAAGAGTAAGGAGCAGTTCCTTCTTGGTGAAACAGACGCCTATGAAGCGCGTTGCCGTGGACATTTCCACTATGACGACGCTGAAGAGCAGGGACTTCTTCCTCTCAATGAGGAGATCAAAAGACTCCCGGGCGAACTCAGGAATTAAAGACAAAACATTCAGGATTTTGATAATGTTCCTGAATGTTTCAGGAACATTTCTATGGGAAAAACGTTCAC
>JBKJNQ010000150.1:0-2903 GCA_046593575.1 Bacteriovoracaceae bacterium | reverse complement strand
TGAGTTTCACGATCTCAATCGCTGTCTGGATATTGCCATCGCCGGAGCAGTCAGCGAATTCCAATTCAACCGAAACTCCGAGGAATCTGAGAGAGAAGTAAAGCACCTGGGGTTTCTCGCCCATGAACTACGAAACGCTTTCATGAGTGTGAACGTGTCTCTCGAGATGATTAAAAAAGGTACGGTGGGTTTTAGTGGAAACACTGGTCGAATCCTGGACCTGGGTCTCAAACGGATGCAGTATCTCATCGATCAATCTCTAACCGAAGTCCGGATAAGAATGGATCCTCAGATTCATCGGGAAAGAGTTGTGCTGCTTCATCTGGTGGATCAGATCATGCTAACCTCGATCTTTAATGTGAAGGAGAAGAATATTAATATCACAATGGAGATTTCCCCGGATTTGATTTTGGATGTTGATTCGCAGCTCCTTCATTCGGCGCTGTCGAATTTGATTCAAAATGCACTAAAGTTCACTCATCAAAATGGAAAGATCGTGGTTCGCGCGAAAAAAAGTTCGGATCAAGTGCAAATTGAAGTGGAGGATGAGTGCGGAGGTCTGGCCGATTCGGGTGCGGATTTATTTAAAGCTTTTGAGCAGCAAAACGATGACCGAAGTGGGCTGGGACTGGGGCTTACGATCGCTAAACGAGCGGTGGAGCTGAATCAGGGAAAGATTTCCGTCAAGGATCTTCCAGGCAAAGGTTGCGTCTTCACTATACAAATACCCCTTTCTGATGAGGCAAAATCACTATTCAACTAATTTCGGAAGATGAACGGAGAAGGTCGTACCAGATTCCACGGTACTTTTAACGGAGACATTTCCTCCGTGGGACTCGGTGGAAATGATACGCCACGCTGCTTGAGCTATTTACCGCGCTTAATCTTCTGAATGAGTTGCTCGAGCCCCGAAAGATAAGCTGACTTATCTCTCGGACTCATCGGCGGCGGGCCTCCTTTGACTTCACCCATTTCTCTTAATGTTTTCATAAGCTCTCGAGTGGCGAGGGCGTCACCGATATTATCTTCGGTCCATTCGTCTCCACGAGGGCCAATCGCGCGGGCCGAGGCCTTTAAACAGCGATCGGCCAGCGGAATGTCAGCGGTGATACAGATGTCACCCTTTTGAATTGTTTCAGCGATCCAGTCATCGGCGGCATCCGGATTTCCGGAAACAACTTTCATCGTGATCGTAGGATGGAGGGGAATCTGAATGTTCTTATTGGCGACGACAAAAACTTTCATCTGATGGCGAGCGGCCACCCGATAGGTCTCGTCTTTCACCGGACAACCGTCAGCATCGATGTAGATATCCATTTTTTTCTTTCTCTTTAAAACTGCGTGATCAAATAAAGTAAACCCAGACCTAAACCAATATTGAGGAGAGTGCTTCTCACGAAATAGAAAACAATTCCCGCCAGCACCAGAATTAAAAATCTTTCTTTCCCGAAGACCTCGCTAATTCTTCCCTGGTGAAAGAATGTTGCCGGCACAATAAAGGCGGGGAGAATGGCAGCAGGGATATAGGTAAAAATTTCGCGCGTTTTATCTGAGATTTTCATTTTTCCGGAGACCGCGATGAAAGAGCCCCGGATCGCGATCGTTCCAATCACCAGAAGAAATACATTCAGAAGAAAATAATTTCCGTCGATCATTTCTTCCTCCGGACTATCAGCCAGGCAAATCCGATCGCCAAAAGAGCGGTCACCATTAGTCCCATTCTGAGCGGGAGCTGGTAAAGAAGAAGCGACATGATGGCGGAAAAAAATGCGACGGCCACATATTTTTTATTTTTAAGCGTCGGAATGAGAAGCGCCACAAAACTAAGTGGAACAGCATAATCGAGTGACCATGAGGCCGGAGCAAAATTCCCAAAAACATATCCCGCGACCACAGATGCATGCCACGTGAGCATCATGCAAGCGGCAGTTCCGAGATAAAACTGAACACCTTCTCGATTGGTGGAAAATTTATCGTGATTGGCCGACATGGTGGCGTAGCTTTGATCAGTCAGAGAAAAGGCACAGAGAAATTTCACGAGGGGAGAAGAGTCATGAACCATCGGAGACATCGCCGCACTATAAAGAAGAAAACGCAGATTGATGATAAGGCCCGTGGAGAGAACCACAAAAACAGCGGCGTTTTGAGTCATGAGTTCTACTGTTGCGAGCTGTGAGGCACCTGCGTAAACAGTTGTGTTCATCAGCATCGCCTGCCAGAAGGAAAGCTTAGCTTCCCCGAACGCAGAGCCCATCACTGCCCCGAAGGGAATGATGCCCGATATGATCGGGAGGACCGCTCGAAAACCCATATTAAAATGTTTCACCCGATCATTTTAACCCGAAAATAAGATTTGTCTAAGGGCCTCTCTCAAAGACCCGCGGTAATCTCTTAATAAGGAGATCATTATGATTCAATACCCAATCGTTTTTAAAGGTGGCGCGGAAGGACCTTCCGGGAAAAATACCAGCTGGGACGTTTTCTCATCGAGTTTTGAAACGACCTGTGCCGTTCCTCCTGAATTCGAAGGAGGCGGTGGTACTTTCAGCCCCGAGGACTTCTTTCTGCTGGCACTCGAGAACTGCTTCATCGCCACTTTCAAGGTGTATGCTGAGTATTCGAAATTTGATTATGAACGGATTGAGATCAACTCAACACTGACTGTTGATAAGTCTGAGTCGGGACAAGTCATGATGAAAGATATTCATTTCATGATCGGACTTAAAGGTGTCAAAGACGCGCGTAAGGCCCAGCTCCTGACCAAGAAAGTCATGGATAGTGGATTTATTCTTCAATCCGTTAAGACCAACATTTCTTTTGACCTGACCGTACACTGAAGCTCCCTGCTTCTTTACGGGTTCACGGCGTTTGCTTCATGATTCTCCCAGAACTTAACTTTCAAG
>JBKJNQ010000131.1:0-19350 GCA_046593575.1 Bacteriovoracaceae bacterium | reverse complement strand
TGCCCTGAATGCGACTTTTTATATTTCGAAAGTTAACCGCAAAATTCACGAGCTTCTTCCAGCAGTAAAGATCAAAGCGATTTCGGTTGAAGTCACTCCGATGATTAAAAAGAAACTCTCAGTTATTGAGAAGGGTGCCGTGATCTGGGAATACGAAGCTTACGACACTGATAATGCCTATTATATGCCGGGAGCAGATTCGATTACTTTCCTTCCTCATAGTGAAGAGTTTCGTAAGATGGGTTACAAGATGAATTTCTGGGAAGTTCCGATGGTATCGGCCCACGAATATGGTCATCATATTTTTGAAACACTCAACCCGACTCCAGAAGAGAAGACCGGCCTTCGTAATTGTTTCGGGAAAATGGGCATGAAATCAAATGTCGCTGCAGCTGCGGAAGTGGAAGCTCGTGAAGTCGCCAATGATGATGTCGTGGGTGCCCTGAACGAAGGTTTTGCCGATCTTATCTCTTTCTATACTCTCGATAACCAGGAGCGGGGCCTCAAAGGCGTTCCCTGTCTCGAGACCGCGCGTGAAGTGAGTTCAAAAACTTTTGCAGATGGAACTCCAAAAAATTTCACGGCGGCAGCTCTTGAATCATTCTTTGCGACAAAAGAAGCAGAGGCCTCAGCGGAATGTTCAGTTCCTAACTTTCAGGACATTCATATCCTCGGTGCCGTTTTCGCGAGCAGTGTTGATCGTTTCCTGACTGGTTCAACTGATACCAAAGATCAGAGGCTTCTGATTGTCCTCAGCTGGCTTCAGGAAATGCAGAAGAAACAGGCCGGAATGAAAACTCTTGCCCCCAAAGATTACCTTCAGGAATCGATCAGACTCTTCATTGAGACTGCCGTGGCGAAAACGGATCAAAAGATGGATCCAGCAGACTGTACTCTCGCCGCTGAGATCTATCCCGGAATGGAAGCCGTTATCGAGGCGTGTCGCCCACCAATTCAGTAAGTATTGACGATCGGGAAAGCGCCTAGGAGAATTACTCATGCGCGCTTTCCTTTTTCTTATTCTTTTATTGCCCGTTCCAGCCTTCGCCCGGCTTCTCATTAATTACGATCTCAACTATTCCTCACAGAAAACTGACTCCACTTCGAAAGAAGAAAACTCACGCACTTTTCATAAAGTTTTTATTGGTGGATCGCTGAACGACAGGAAAACGTTTTTCTTCGGCTGGAATATCAACAGCTGGAATACCTCGTCAAAGAGTGGTGTGACGAAAACTGATTATTCCATGCTGGAAATGGGACCCAAGTTACTTTGGTTTTTAAATGAGAACTACAATCTCTTCGTAGCTGCTGAATGGAACCCCTACGCCCGCGGAACACGCAAGGTGGGGACCACGAGTGAAAAGATCTCCGGATCGAGTTACGGGGCAGGGATTGGATACAGATTCCGAATTTCTCGCTTCATCGGGATTGGGGCCAGTGTTTATTATCAGACGACTTCCGTGGATGAAGCTAAAGTCGGATCGACATCCAATAATGTCTCAGACAGCGTCAGTCACGTGATGCCGATGATTGAACTCTCGGCGATGTTCAAATAAAAAAAGCCACCCGAAGGTGGCTTTAAATTTCTTTCTTAAAGATGGTGCCCGCTCGCGGAATCGAACCACGGACACAAGGATTTTCAATCCTTTGCTCTACCGACTGAGCTAAGCGGGCAATAAACTGACTTCTAAAAAAGAGAACTCTAAGTTAATGTTTCGGAGAATTTTCGTCAACGACAATTCAAGAAAATCTTGGAGATGACGGATTGCGACAGGATCGAATATGCCTATAAAAGTTGTTTGTACCGAGCTCACTCTTCCCTCGTTTCAGGTCAATGCCCTCGCGTTTATTCCTGCTCTCAAAATCGACTCTCCCATTCGGAAAGAGTGGGCGATCTTCACGCATGGATACACATCTCACAAGGGCGACGTTCTCAACTGGGCCACGCGCTTGGTGGAAGCCGACGTGCCTTGCCTCATCTTCGATCAGCCCGGCCATTATCTGGGAAGCTTCAACGAAGTTCACTCCCTGGATGATTTTAAGGCCCATGCTCACGAGTTATTTCGTGAAGGATACGAGCGCCTGGCCCAGCTCATGGAAAATAATCTGGGCACCATGAACTTCCCGCAACCCGAGAACATTATCCTGGCCGGTCACTCACTTGGAGCTTTCACGGCGATTAAAGCTCTCGAGCTTCCGGTGTTTAAAAATCTCAAGCGTCTCGCGATCGGTGTTGGAATTGGGATTGGTCAAAGGCAGGCGATTCATATTTTTGAAACAGCTTTTTACGAAAAGACGCTGGCAGTAAGACGCCAGCTGGTGTCGCCCGCCCTCGATTCAAAAGATGTTTTCACCTGGTTGAAAGTTGAAAAAGAGAACATGACGATCTCAAACGAGAGAATTCATCTCATTACTGGTGAAGACGATGTAGTGGTAGGACCCGGCGGGATGGAAGCGTTTCTCAAGATTCTTGAAGATAATGGCAACAGTGTGACGTGGGAGAGGCCAAAAAAACTTCCTCACCATGAACCAGGTCACGCAACTCCTCATATGTTTTCTTTTCTCAAGAACCATTTCGGCTGGAAGTAACAAACTTCAGATTTTTTAACCAACCCTTCTTACCGGGACGGGCCAGTGCAGTTCCTTCGAGATGTCGCTGAACACCCCTTCCCGATTCTTCCTCAAAAAAAATTTGAAGCTCCTCAGGCGATTTAAGGAAAAGCGTGCCGACTGAAGGAAATTTTTCGAATGTTAGAGAAGCCGGCGTTCTCACGAGTGGTTTCGTGTTCCACGGGCAAACATCCTGACAAATATCACAGCCAAAAACTTCACCACGAGAGTTTTCCATTCCTTCTGGTGCAGGGGCCTCTTTCATGAGTTCAATCGTGAATGTCGAGATACAACGATCGGCCTTCAAAGTTCTCGTTTCTTCATCGATCGCCAGCGTGGGACAAGCTTCAACACAGGCCCGGCACTGACCACAATGATCCACATCCATGGGTTTTGACTCTAGAGAGAGTTTCTTATTCAGAAGAAGACTCCCGATAATAAAATAGCTCCCCTCCTGACGATTAATAAGCATGGAATTTTTTCCAAACCACCCGAGCCCGGCCCTCATCGCAAGATCTCTTTCGAGAACGGGTTGAGCGTCAAGAGTCATGAAGGATTTTAATCCTGGATGCGAGACCTGAAGTTCTTCATGAATTTTATGAAGTGAGCGCTTAAGGGCGTGATGATAATCTTCCCCCCCGAATCCCAGAGCATAAGAAGCAATGTCGTGACGGTTATTTTCAAGAAGCCATTTTTTGGCAGGACGATAACTGAAAAGAAAAACCAAGGCGGACTCAAATTCCGGAAATAGATTTTTCAAATCCTGACGAATGTCTTTTCTGTGATCAGAGAGATAATTGAGAACACCGGCGTTTCCTTCCTCAACCCATTGATGATAGCGTTCGAAACTCTGGGGACGGCTCTCTTCCGTGTAACCCCAGTCGACGATACCGAGTTCGGAGAGAAGTTCTTTTGAGATCATGAATACGAGGGAATGATTTCTATGGCACCGGTCGGGCAGGCCTCCACACAGGCCATATCGAGCGTACATTTATGGGCCTGTACTGCATTGATCCGAGTTTCATTCTTATCGACTTCAGACGTTGCCCAGATGTCGAATGGGCAAACGTTGATACAGGCCTGGCACGAAGCACAGATCGTTGTATCAAGTAAGAGCTTTCCCTTGTCGAAAGACACCTCCTGGATCGAATCCTGATCGGTATTTTTCATCGCCTTAGAAATATCTTTGATGTTCTCGACACGAATGGAATTGGTAGAACCTTGCTTAAAGAATTTTCCGTCTCCAATGGTCACGACAATCTTGTCACCATGAACGAGGAGATTTTCCTTTTTCAGTTTATCCACCATGAGTGTTTCAAGTTTATGAACATCATCTTCTTCATGGATATTGAAGTAGTAGGAAGTAACACCCCAGTAGAGACTCATCTTACGAATGACATTGATGTTGTTGGTGACACCCAGAACCGGAGTCTTCGGACGGAATCTCGTCATGCGAAGGCATGAGTTTCCGCCTTCCGTGATGGAGATGATCCAGCGGGCATAGGTTTTTTCAGCGACGATTGATGCCGCCACCTGAACAGATGCCGTAACACTGGAAATTTCCATGTGACGGAGCATCGGTCTTTCCGAAGGAGCACGTTCTGCTTCTTCCACAATTTTCCCCATCATCTTGATGGCTTCCAGCGGATACTTCCCTGAAGCTGTTTCTCCCGAAAGCATGACGATATCCGTACCATCCCATACAGCATTGGCAACGTCGGAAGCTTCCGCGCGCGTAGGCGATGAGTTTGTGATCATCGACTCAAGCATCTGCGTCGCTGTGATAACCGGCTTACCAATAGAGTTACAGGCCTTGATAATCTTTTTCTGAATCGCCGGAACGAGTTCGTTCCCGACTTCTACCCCCATATCTCCGCGAGCAATCATGATCGCGTCCGAAGCCTGGATGATCGCCTCGATATTATCGAGACCGGTCGGAGTTTCGATTTTCGAGACAACCGGAATCTGGATTTTCATCTTATGAAGAATCGCTTTCACTTCATTCACATCATCCGCGGTTCTCACGAATGAGAGTGCCAGATAATCAATTCCCTGTTTAAGACCAAACATAAGATCTTCGCGGTCTTTCTCAGTTAAGCTGGGAGCTGAAACATTCACATAGGGAAGATTAATTCCTTTGTTGGATTTCAGAATTCCACCGACTGTGATTTTTATCTTGAGAATGTCGTTACCTTCTTTCTCAATCGCTTCGGAAACAATCAGTCCATCATCAAAAAGAATACGAGCGCCCACGTGAGCATCTTTCACGAGATTCTTATAGATCGTAGGAATGAAATTTTTTGCGTACTGGGGATAATTGTCTTTCACATGCGAAGGACCGATCACCCAGACTTCGCCATCATTTAACTGAAGTGGCTCGGGGAGTTTATCCACGCGGATTTTCGGGCCCTGAAGATCAAGAAGAATGGCAATTTCTCTTCCCGTATTCTTGGAGGCCTGGCGGATGTTTTTAATGGATTGCTCATGGGCTTCATAGGTACCGTGGGACATGTTGACTCTGGCGGCGTTCATGCCGGCCATAATCATCTTCTCAAGCATCTCGATGGTGTTTGAGCTAGGTCCGATGGTCGCTATGATCTTCGCGCGACGGATAGACATAGAGGATCTTTTGCTATGGTTTAACTAAATTAACTTAATTTCTTAAACTCATTCAGCTGCTGCATCTGCGTATCATGGTGATCCTGCATCTGCTGTAGCTTGGTCTCATAAGTCGTCACTGTTCTCTGTTTGTCATCTGAGTAATTCGCCTTCAGACGTTCCATTTCAGCGCGACCGATGTTTTCTTTCTCCGCAAGTTCGCGGGATTTTCCAGCCTGAGCTTCTTTCAATTTAGTCTCATAATCATTGCTGATCAACTTTAATTTCAGGTCATTCTGCGCTTGGATTTTTGCCAGCTGCTTTTGATAGTTGACCATCATGTTGTTGACTTCCATCCGGTGCTGATGGCCTTGCTCGCCCATGGCAGCTCTGAGACCGCGAACTTCAGCATTACGTCTTTCAGCACCCGTTGTTTTCTCATAGTTGAGTTCAACTTCGGATTGCTGGGCCATACTGGCCATCTTTGTTTCTGTCGCCATTTTGAGTTCATCAAAATTCTTCTCTGAGTTTGCCAGACGGAATTCGTATCCTTGAACAGTCTGGTCAAGATGACGGTTATATTCCGCTTTCATATCCGCGAGCTGCTCAATCGTGCGCTCACTGTTTTTCTTCAGGAAGTCTTTTTTATCGGCATTTGCAGTACGGGTCACATCTTCGATGTTTCCACGGAGTTTTTCTTCGATCTCAGTGATCGATTTATGGAAGTTTTCCTTCAGGTTTTTAACCCGGGTGTCTCCCATTTTCTTTTCCTGCATGACCTGGCGTTCGTAGTCGCGGCTCTTCACAAGATTCTGGCGCTGTTGGTGGTCTAGTTTATTCTGATTTTCTAATCTTTCATCAGCGACGGTGACCATTTTTTCAGCTTTCAGCTGATTGGTTCTCTTATCAATAAAGGCCTGCGTGTTTGCACGATCCTTTTCACCAGTGACTTTCTGATTATTGGCATCGGTGGCCGCCATTTCTTCATAAGTCCGCTTGGTATCGTCCAGGGCACCCTTCATGTTTTGAAGCTTATGATCCTGGATACTCTTACCGTTATATTCGCTATTTTGAGAGACTGCTGCATTGAACTCCCCTTCGCCGTTATCACGGCGACGGGCGAGGTTATCCGCCTGGCGGATCTCATTCTGAGCATCTCTTTTCACTTTATCAAACTGATCTTCGTACTGCCTGTTGGTTTTTACGGATAGCTGATGCTGCTTTTCTGCATCGGTTGCGTATCTTTCTGTATAATCCTCAGCGAGCTGATTGCTTCTTCCTGAATGATACTTCTCAGTCTTAACGATCTTGTCCTGAGTGTAGTCTCGAAGCTGCTTGCCTTCGTCTTCATGAATTTCTTTCGTCTTCGAAAGCTCCCCGGACAAGCGCTTTTTAATGCCTTCTTTTTCATTAAAGTGGCGTTTTTGAGTTTCAGCTAATGTCTCCTCCTGATTACGGACGAGTTGCTGCTTCTCACGCTTGAATGAATCTTTGATATCGGCACCAGCGCCGGCGATGTCTTCCTGATATTTCTTCAGCTGACCGTCCTGCTTCACAACCAGTTCTTTCACATTGCCCTGGTATCTCTTCTTATCAGCACTACGAACTTCTTCGTTATTCTCTTTCTCTGATCCGAATGCGCGTTTGTAGCTATGCTTAATATCATTCAGACGCTGATCAAAATCCTTACTCTTGGCATTTGATTCCTGAGCGAACTCAGTTCTTTCTTTCGCAATGTCTTTGTTAAATTTGTCAGTCTGATGATCCATCGAATCGCGGTTCTTATCCACGAGGTTGTTGAGGTTCCCCTGGTAGGACTTCTCCAAATTAGATTTATCTTTGATGAAATTTTCAGATTGTTTTTCAGTGACGTGTTTCGAACGGTTTTCCGTTTCCTCGAGACGCTGCTTATTAGCTTCGTTGTTTTTTTTGATCGAGTCCTGAAAGTACTCGCGCTCTTTGGATAAACGTCTGGTGTAATCTACGCCGTTCATGGTGCTTCCTTAGGGCCAATTCTATTGGCCTTATGGATCAGTTTAGCACCCGGCAAGAAATGAAAAAACCTTGGGTAAATCTTGCTGATTTTGCCCAAGGTTTCACTTTTAAGAGGATTTGTCGGTTACTTAGCGAGCTCTTCGTCGATCAGCTCGGCAAAAACTTCCATCGGCTGAGCTCCGTTGATGAGCTGGCCATTGATAAAGAAGGTTGGAGTCGATTTCACTTTAACCTTACGACCCTCTTCCATATCAGACTGGACCTGCTTCAGATGACGATTTTCAGAGAGACACTTCTCAAAAGCATCCACTTTAATTCCGGCTTCCTTAGCAAGCTTAGAAAGACCCGCATCGTCGAGGCCATCCTGATGAGCAAACATAGAGTCATGGAGCTTCCAGAAAAGTTCGGTGCTTTGCTCATTGGCACACAGACTGGCAACGGCAGCTTTCTCTGCATGATTATGAAAAGGAAGCGGGAAGTTTTTGAAAGCAACTCTCACTTTGTTTCCATACTTCTTTTTGATTTCTTTCAGGAGGTCGGCCCCCTTGGAGCAATAGGGACACTGGAAGTCTGAGAATTCCACGATCGTTACTTTTGCGTCTTTTCCACCGGCAGTAGGAGCAGAGCCGACTTCAACCGGAAATGTCGGACGACGGGGTTTCTCGAGGAAGACTTCAACCGGGGATTTTTTAGTTTGCTCAGCAAGCCATTTATCAACAGCTTCTTTTTTACGTTCCATTCCCAGGTAGTTTTTAATTTTCTCACGAACCTGCGGATTGATATGTTCAGCAGGAATGTTCTGATCCTTGATGAATGCATCAACTTCTTTGTCAGAGATATTCACTGAAGAAGAGATATGCTTCTCGAGGAACTCATCATTCGACATATTTTTCTTTCTAGGATCCTTATCCATATATCTCTGGAGAAGGATGGTTTTCAGGCGGTTAAATTTAATCTCAAAAACTTTTGATTCTGCTTCAAAGAGCTCGGACTCAATACCATCATTGAGCTCTTCGTTTGTGACCTTCATGTCCCCTACCTGAGCAGCGAGACCTGGTTGAGGTGCTTTAAATAAATAACTAGGTTTCGAATTTCCATCAGAACATGCTGCGAATGTCAGCAGGATGGCAAGAGCGGTAAAGCTCAGAGAAAGTTTCATAGAATCTCCTGTTTTTGAATGGGACAATCATAACTTAAGGTGATGCGAATTAAAACAAAGCAGTTTAATCAGCTAAGCTCTTTATGCGTCGCTCAGTTCAAATGCTTCAGGAATTTTTGATATTGCGGAATCTTTTTCAGAACTTCATGGGAACCCAGCGCTTCCACTCTTCCTTTATCGAGGAGGAGAAGCTGATCAGATTTCAGAATGGTCTCCAGTCTGTGGGTCACGATAATGGTGATACTGCGTGATTGGAAAAACTTAATGAGGTCCCGGAGGGCAGCTTCTAATTCTGAATCAAGCCCGCTGGAAATTTCATCCATGAGAATAATTGGTTTTTTGAGATAGAGCGCGCGAAGCCCTGAGAGAAGTTGCTTTTGTCCCATGGAAAGAGAACGGGCCAGAATTTTATCATTTGGGCCTACACCCCAACGAAGAAGATAGGGAATCGAAGACGTCGCCCTGGCCCAGAAAGTTTCAAAATCCTCTTCGACACCCAGAGTGATGTTAAAACGCAGAGTTTCCGTGAACACGTGAGAGTCCTGAGAGATAAGACTCACATACGAAGAAAATTTCCGGAGCTCGGTCTCCGCCGAAGGAAGAATCATCCTGCCGTCGAGATCAATGACTCCCTGAAAAGTCTGATATTGTCCCGAAAGTAATTTTAAAAGTGTCGATTTTCCACAACCCGACTCACCAAGAATACCCAGGATCTCTCCCCGCTTCAGAGTGAAGTTGATGTCCTGTAACTCAAATCCCTGATCATACTGAAAGTGCTGAAGCTCAAACTTCATCGTGTCCGCATCGAGTCTTTCATATGAGAGAGATTCAAACTTTTCCTGCCGATAGCTTTCATTAAACTGATGAAGCCGCTCGAGACCCGCTCCAGCTCTCTGGATAACACTGATTTTTGAAGCGACGTCTTTAATGGGAGTAATCGAGCGTTGAATGAGATCAATCAGGGCGGCGAGAATCGCGACTTCCACAATTTTGGCGTAAGGAACGATCACCATCACGAGGGCAACGAGAATAGGATACAGAGATTCCGCAGCGGAATAATAGCTCGCGTCCCAAATATTCGCGCGAAGCTGCTTCCGGAGGAACTCTTCGAAAACTTTTTCTCCCCGGCGGGAAGCGTATCTTGGATTAGGATTAAAAAATAATTCGCGAAGACCGGATGTGAGATCGGTTGTCACTCTCGCCATGAGACCAGTAAGCCGGCGCACGTCCATAAAGAGCACGGCCATGTACTTACTTCCCATCACCAGAAGCCAGCAGGCGACAACTTCCGCGGCAAACAAACCAAAGCCAGTGGTTGAATTGAGACGCAGGAAACTGATGAGACAAGAAAGAATAAAAATCACATCGATGAAAATGGCAAAGGCGCCCGCACTGACAATTTCTCTGACGGCATCCGTATCATTCATCAAACGCGCAAGCACTTCACCAAGCGGATAATCTTCCTGCTTCGCTCTTCCTTTCTGTTTAAAAGGGGCCCGGAGCCAGAACGAGAAGCTCTGTTCACGAATCGACATAAGAAGCTTCTGAATGTAACGGTGAGTGCAAAGCTGAAAGAGAAACCGGTTTAAGTATTCCCCAGCAAAAAGAATAAGGAGTAACGAGAAATTAGATTGAAAAGCACTTTCCGTTCCGAGGGATTCATAGAACCGCGTGATCAATCTTGGAGTATAGTAACCAGTTAGTGCCGAGACACCCAAATTGATGAAGATAAACGTAGCCAGGAGCCACTGGGATTTAAGCCAGAGGTAGCTCCACAAGCTGCTCTTTGAAAAAATGGACAACTTTATTTTCCTTAAGGACTTCTGAGACCGGCCCTTCACTTTCAACTCCGCTTTCGCGGGAAATATAAATCGCTTTATGCGCAAGACGGACAGTTGTGAGCCGGTGACTGGAAATGACAAACGTCTTTCCCACACATTCCGGACTAATCTTCAGAGCTTCCATGATCTTTTTTTCCAGGATGATATCCACCGACGAAAAAGGATCATCCCAAATGAGAACCGGAGCTCCGGACATGAGAGATCTGACCAAAGCGATACGCTTCATCTGGCCACCAGAAAGTCTCTTCCCATTCTCCCCCACTTCGAGTGTGAGGATTTTATCAGGATTTACATCCAGCGAATCGAGCTGAAAGAGATTCAGAAA
This sequence comes from Bacteriovoracaceae bacterium, assembly GCA_046593575.1. GTDB lineage: Bacteria > Bdellovibrionota > Bacteriovoracia > Bacteriovoracales > Bacteriovoracaceae > Peredibacter. The sequence goes on along the minus strand of JBKJNQ010000131.1, from coordinate 8,822 downwards.
ATATTTCGCTCGCTCTCGGGCCGCTTCGTTGACGATGGGACCTAAAAAAATATTTTCTTGAATGGTGTCGTTAAAAAGATAAGGCTCCTGCTGAACCATAGAAATTTTTTCGCCCCTGAGAATCATCGAAACTGCGAACTTAGAAAGTAGATAACTTTTCCCGCTTCCGGTCTCACCAAAGAGAACATTCCAACGGCCTTTTTCAACTTCAAGCTTCATCGTTTTTCCCCAGAACTGAAGTGGAAGACTGATGGATTTGTCCGTGATCGTTATCGGAATATGCGTAAGTTCTTTTTCTTCAGCAGACGGTACATCAATCAGGTTGTGAAGTTCCTTCACCCGTTTCCAGGCGGCCATTCCTTGCGACATCACAACCGCCACCCAGGACATAAACATGACAGGTTCTAAAAAGAGATAAAGAAAGCCCGAGAAGAAAACAAGATCAGAAGTATTTCCCCCGTGCTGCTTGATAAGAAGAGATGCCCATAAAAGAGAGGCACCCAGGCCAAGCTTCACGTAAGGTCCAGAGATGGCAAAACCAATAGACGACTTAAAGAAAAGCCCCAGCTCAATCGCCGAGAGCTTTACGAAACCCTTGATAAAGTTTTTTTCCTGATGGAAGTTCTTGATCGTCTGCTTAGCCTCATAGGCCTCGATAATATATTGCTGAACCTCACCCTTCACATCGGCCATTTTTTTAAACAGCTTCTGGTTAAAGAAGGTCATGATGGTAAAAAGAAACACACTCGAAAAGAGTGGAGTAAAGGCCGGCCAGAGATAAGCATCTGTTTGGTTGAGTTTCGGAATCAAAACCCACGCAGCAATGACGAGGTTACAAATCTGAAGAAGTCCAAAGCCAATAAAAGCACGGAGGTTATTAATGTCATCGAATAAAATTTGGAATACTTGTCCCTGAGAGTAAGTCGCAAATCGGGAATTCGGAACGCTTTCAAGCTTTTCTAGGAGCTCCATCCGGAGAAGCTTCTGTTGAACGCGCGCGGGATAAAAGAAAAGAAGACGCGAGCCCGTTCGAAAAATGAGAATCCCAAAAGCGAGTCCAACAAACATCCACTCAGAGATTTCAGAAAGCCTACCCTGGCCCATTAACTCGGTCATGGTTCGGATACGTTCCGGTATCTGAACCTGCAGAAACTGAAGAAGTGCCAGACAGATGAAGGCACCCAAATAAAACCATTTGAATTCCCAGGCGTGGTGAAGGATCCACGGTCCGAACCGGCGTTGTAATCGTGAGGTCATAGGGATCGTAATTTAGCGTTAATTCTGCTCAAAGTCATCGAAACGACCTCGACATTTTCGTGACAGGACCCGCAATATTTCCTAAGATGTTCACCACAGTGCGCGGTTAGCTCAGCGGTAGAGTCCTTGGTCGACATCCAAGTTGTCACAGGTTCAAATCCTGTACCGCGCACCATTTTTTTTCTATCACACCGAATTCCAAAAATTATGAAAAGTGCAAACTGCTCCTGTGAACAATTGGCCTTAACTTGTGAGGGAGACCCGGTCCGCATATCCATGTGCCATTGCTGGGAATGCCAGAAACGAACGGGGAGTATTTTTGGAGTTCAGGCGCGCTATGCCCGTGACATGGTAAAAATCAAAGGTAGTAGTACCGCCTTTACCAGAAAGGGAGATTCGGGCGGAGAAATCACATTCCATTTTTGCCCTCAATGCGGATCGACCGTTTACTGGGAAATTGCCGCACTTCCGGATTTTCTTGCTATCGCCGTTGGAAATTTTACAGATGCTTCTTTCTCTCCTCCCACGGTCTCCGTCTATGAGTCCCGACGTCATCCATGGGCGAAGATGCCTGAATTGAATCTCGAGATGAGAGGCTAGAGTGACAATCAAAATTATAAGAGCTGAAGAAAAGTACATTCCGGGATTCAGAGAGAATCTCGACTCTGTTGCAAGAGAAGAAAAATTCATTCTCTTTCTTGAAGCTCCACCACTTAGTTCAGTTGAAGAATTTGTGAAAAAGAATATAGTGAACAATGTGCCACAGTGTTTTGCATTAGATGGAGAGAATGTTGTCGGATGGTGTGACATTTCTCCCCTCGGCCGTCAGACTGTCAATCACAGAGGTATGCTGGGTATGGGAGTGATCTCTGCATACCGCGGGAAAGGCATTGGATCACTTCTTTTGAAAGAAACTCTCGTCTGGGCAAAACAGCGGGGACTCGAGAAAGTTGAGCTTGAAGTTTATGCAGGAAATATTTCCGCCATCGCTCTTTATAATAAGTTCGGTTTTGTTGAAGAGGGCAAAATCAGCAAAGGCAGAAAGCATCATGGCCACTATGAGGACATGATCCTTATGGGGATTTTTCTTTAAGCGCTTTTAAAATAGAAGTTTTCAGCTTTTCACTGGCACTATCCTGCCGAACAAGTGAAAGATCTATTCCGCATAACCTTCCAGTAAGACTTTTCAGATCAAATTCGATCATCCCTTCCTCAAAAAATCTTCTCTGAGGTTTAAGTTCCATAGAACCAAAAGTCAGCGCACTGACTTCGCTATCACGGATAAAGAACCACTGATAAATCTCCCCGGGAGTTGCTGACTCGGGAAGATCCAGCCGCCTGGTTTCCAGCACGTGAACAACACCGTGGGAAAAATGAAAGAGTATTTCGAATTTCATTTCTTCTTTATACTAGATCCGGTTTACACGGTCCATCGTCATACTGTACCGGCAGCTGCGGTCATTCTTTTCATCAATGATGACATACGTGCCGGTGAAATGCGGACTTCCGTTCTTGCTGGAAAACGTGCCGATGAGATTAATCCGCTTACAGTCATCTCCGGGGAAATTTGTTCCCTGAAGAGGACGACAGTGACGGCTCATCAGATCCACATTACGGGACTCTGTACCTGAAGGAATTCTTCCGATCAGATGATCCTGTTGGGAATTTTTCTCCGACGGAGTTTCCGTGTGGAAGATCACATTCGCCTCGTTATCGAGTTCGAGTCTTGCGGTATTTGACGAGAGAAGGTCACAAACTTTTCCGGTATCAGATTCTTCGGAAAGCATCCCCCCGTAAACTCCACAGTATCCGGCCATCTCCCCGAATCCCTCTGAGCAAGGCCTGGCCTCCTGAGCTTGTTTTCCAACGGCAGCAGAAGCAGCGGGAATAATCTCTGAAAACTGTGCATCGAATTTGGCAATAGACAGAGGCGTGCCGCCAATGTCACGGGCCACGAGCTGAAGGGAAACTTCTTTTTCGTCCTGAGTAGCGACTCCGGATGACGTAAGAATGGAAAATGATTTCACTCCGTTCGATGCTTGCGGAAGTAGTATTTCGAATGTTCGTCCATTATCGGTTGATTGACCTGTGACGAGTGACCTGTTGGTAAATCGGTTATCAGAATAAAAACCCGTCACCTGTCCGTTTTTTTCCACCCAACGAAGACTGAAGGTGACCGGCTTCTTTTCTCCCCTCTGGAAAAAGTAAGAGCCTTTCAGCTGAAGTGGGGACGCCAGGACAGAAAGTGAAATCAGAGCAAGAAGTGAAAGGCTTTTCATAGAGACTCCTTAATCCTTCCATTTTGAGTGAACCAGTCTTCACTTCTCAACTAAACTCTCCCATAATTAAGTGATATGCAGATTCGTAAAGCCCAGATAGAAGATCTGAAAGAACTAACAATGCTGTTTGACCTTTACCGGCAATTTTACGAGAAGAAATCCGATCTTTCCGGCGCGGAAATTTTCCTGCGTGCAAGAATGGAAGGCAGTGAGTCCGTCATTTTTGTCGCGGTAAAAGACGGTAAACTCATCGGCTTCACGCAGCTCTATCCCCTCTTTTCCTCGACTGTGATGAAAAAGCAATGGGTCTTAAATGATCTCTATGTCAGAATGGATGAAAGAAAAACCGGGGCCGGCGAACAGCTTATGCGAAAGGCCATGGAGTTTGGGTGCGCGGATGGCTCAAGAGGTCTGACGCTTCAGACTGCTGTCACAAACCATTCAGCGCAAAGACTGTATGAAAAACTCGGATGGAAAAAGAATGAGACGTTTCTTACCTATATTTATTATCCTTAGTTTTCTCGCAGGTTGTGGGACCACTCCGGTCACTCCGCAAGTTCATGAAGACGTTATCGAGATCACTGAGCTTAATCCCAATCGCCTGACTGGGCTTACGAAGCAGAATCTTTTCCATCTCGCGAAAGTCTACGACCTGAGGCCTTTTCTCTACACCAAAAAAATCCAGATTCAGTCTTTCATCGTTCCTCACTCTCATCCGGTTCTTACTCTCAATACGAGACATGCCGAGAAACCGCATCAGCTTCTTTCAACCTGGCTGCATGAAGAATTTCACTGGTGGACGGAAGGAAAAAAGGCTGAAACCAACAAGGCGATAACAGAACTCAAAAAGCTGTATCCCAAGATTGACGGAAAGATTGGCAATCAATCAAGTTACATTCACATCATCGTTTGCTTTCTTGAGTATCAATCACTGAAGCATTTCCTTGGGGAAAAAGACGCCAAAGAAGTCATCGATGAGTTCATTTCTCAGGACAAAATTTACCCATGGATTTATTCCCTGGTCCTTCAGAAAACAGATGCCATCTCCCGGATCATCCGGAAAAACAAACTTATCCCCGCCCCACTTATTTGAGAATTTAAAAACCGACGAAAAACCCGCTGGTATAGCTTGAGAGAAGACTCAGGAATTGAAACTGGTCACTCGACTTGTCCTTGATGAAGTTCTCACCAACGCCGATGGAATTAATCTGAACCTTGTGAATGTTTGCGGCCCGGACGACACGCAAAATATCGTGAATATCATCTTTCTTGTTTGAGTTATGAAGTGAGGGCGCACCGTCAGTTAATAAAACAATGTCCGAAATGTCCTCGTACTCTTTAAGAACGTAAGTGAGCGCCTCTCTTGTTGGCGTTCCTCCAAATGGTTTCATAGAATATATAAAATCAAATGCATCATATTTATTACCCGAACTCGTTTCACGCAGCTCATTCCAAAGTGCCTTATATGGAGCACGCTCGCCATATGGGAACTGTACGATTTCTACCTGGTAGGTATTAGGAAGCGCGGTGAGAAGCATCTTGAGACCAGCTTTCACCTGTCCCATACGCTCTTCCTGAATCATGCTGTAGGAAGTATCGATCAGGAAAACAATTTTCTTCCCCTTAAATTTGAATCCAATGTCCATATCAACGCCGGTACCGGGAGAGGCAGCGGGAGTTTTTGTTGCTTCCTTGAGTTTTGCCTCAAGATCTTCGTTCAATTTAAGCGCCGACTTCAGCTGAGACTCGAGGCTCGCTATGACCTGGATACTCTTGTCAGTTTTTACTGGCTCAACAATCTGGATCGGGGTCTTCTGATTTTTTGGAATGGCGACATAGAGAATGATGACAGCACCCAGAGCACCGGATATGAGATCCAGAAACGAGAGAGAAAATAGTTCGATCTGCCGTCTCTTCCTCATCTGATCTCAATCTTATTGATGAGGTTATCGATCACAAACTCCTTCAGATCAGAGTGAAAGCGATCGGTCTCTTCCTGAAGCTTGTGAACAAACCACATAAGAAATACTGAGAGAACGAGGGCGACCAGGGTCGTATCAAAAGCGACTCCGAGGAGGGCCGTGATTTTTTCCATATCACCAGAGTTGGCATAGATGAGTGCCTGGGAAATCCCGATGACGGTCCCGATAAATCCCAGTGATGGAATAACCCATGCGAGATACCGGATGACGGACTGAGAGCCTTCGGCTTTTTCCTGTGACACTTCAATCTGAATACTCACGATGTCGATGAGTTCTGAAAGTGAACCCGTCGTGCGGAATTTTGTGCACGCCTTTTTCAGCAAATCACTCAGAATGTATTTGTCTTTTTTCTCAAACTCCTGGAGTTTGAATTTCAGGTTGTTAATATCTTCCGGAAGAAAAACCAATTTTTCATGCGTGGGAATAATATTCATTTTGAAAGCTTTCCGTTCACGGGAAATCGCCTTCAATTTATCCTGAACTTCGAACCATCCCCAAAAAAAGGCCAGATAGGTAAATGACTGGATGTAACCACCGTTAGCAACGTCGGCCCCGAGCAGCATTAAGATCCGATAAATGGTAGGTGAATTCGCCTTATTACAGACCGCTAATGTCATCATACAAATAGCCGTAATCAAAAGCGCCAGCCCTACTGCGAGTGAGAGGTTTCTAAGGTTTTTCATCTGATGGTTTCCGTGTTATGAAGTGCTAAGAAATTTTATCATAGAGCCGCGCGAAAAAGGCAAGGAAACCATGAAGAAAGTCGAAATCCACCCGGATGCTGTCGAACGAATTAAGAAATTCACTGTGACTGATAACAATCTCGGGTTTGGTAAATACGTTTGTCCGGTCATGATCGTATCGGCGTACGACAAGGGTGAATGGCAGAAATTCGATCTCCTTCCCTATGGTCCCCTTTCCCTCGATCCCTGTGCAAAAGTTTTCCACTATGGTCAGGAAATATTCGAAGGCATGAAAGTCTTCCGTCACCCTGATGATTCCATTCATATGTTCCGTCCCGAAATGAACGCTCGCCGCTTCAATCAATCCGCTAAGAGAATGGCGATGCCGGCCCTTCCAGAAGATATGTTCCTTGAGGCCTGTAATGTGATCTCGGCCTATTGTAAAAATGCCGTTCCTAAACGCCTTGGCGAATCCCTTTACCTCCGTCCCTTCATGATTGCGACAGAAGTGGGAATGGGAATTAAGCCCGCGAAGCAATTTCTTTTCGTGATTATTGCTTCTCCCTCAGGTTCATACTTCTCAGGTGATTCTGTGAAAGTTTATATCGAGCGCGAAGACATTCGTTGCGCTCCGGGTGGAGTTGGTTTTGCAAAAACCGGCGCAAACTACGCAGCATCGCTCAGCTCTTATGACAAAACCATCAAACTTGGTTGCGACCAGACCATGTGGCTCGATGCTCATGAACATAAGTACATTGAAGAAATGTCAGGCATGAATTTCTTTGCCGTGATGGACGGGATTCTCCATACGCCAAAACTCACGGATACGATCCTTGATGGCGTCACAAGAAGTTCAATCATGGACATCGCCCGTTCAGAAAATATCGAAGTCATTGAATCCAAACTCTCTATCGATGATGTCCTGAAAGCTGTAGATGATGGCCGTTGTTCGGAAGCTTTTGTCTGCGGGACTGCTGCTGTCATTGCACCGATCGCTTCGTTCCTCGACCGCGACGGAAGACTGTATAAGATCAAAGATGGTCAGAGCAAAATGGGAATGAGTCTGAGAGAAAAACTCATCGGCATGCAGGCCGGAAGAACGGATGCCCCCGAAGGCTGGACTTATAAAGTAAGAGAAGTAGATATCTAAAAAGAAAGGGCCCCGTTCGGGGCCCTTTCTTTTTATCCAAGATTTGGAAACAATTCAAAACATAAAATGGCGATGAAAGTCGGGTACAACGCCCCCTTCAATAATCCCAGTGGGCTGATCCCATCTTTTCCGAATGAGTCCTTGAGAATCCCGTAACCGGCCGGGTTCGGAGCGTTCGCAATGACAGTCAAACCACCACCCGTAACAGCACCAGCAACTAGGTAGTATTTTTTTACATCCGAGAGTTCCACGAGTGTTCCCAGATAAGTGAGAGCAGCATTGTCTGTCACCCCAGTCAGGGCCGTCGCTCCAAAATAAAGAGGTTGTTCACCGAGAGAAGCAATGAGCCCCTGGAGCCACCACGCTTGTTTTCCACCGAGAACGACGAGACCCGCAAGGAAAAATCCGACCATCAGAGATGACTTCACCTGGACTTCATCCTGGAATTCTTTTGTGACGGCGGTGAAGCCGAGGAAGAACAAGAAGAGTCCCATGAACACAACCATATGGTGAACCGTGAGAACAACTCCCGCGAGGAAGAAAAGGTGAATAAAAGTTACCCACATCGGCGGATGCATTTTTTCAGCATTGTCCGGTCTCAAATGGAAGTCCCCCGCAAGTTCTTTCTTAAAGAAGAGAGAGATCGTCAGAGCACTGATGACACAAGAGATGGCCGCTTTATAACCGAAGTTGAAGAGCATATGAGTGAGGCCCCAGTTCCATTTCGTGGCCACCATCAGAACTGGTGGTGCGGCAAAGTGAGAAAGAGTTCCACCAATGGAAACGTTCACAAAGAGAAGTCCAATCGTCGCGTACTTGAACTTGGTACTCATCTCTTTAGAATAAAAGTTTTTCAGAAGAATGAGAGCCGTCACTGTCATAGCTGCTGGCTCAGTGATGAATGATCCAAGAAGGGGTCCGATTACTAGTGTGGTGAGATAGAATGCCATCTTCCGATTCATAGGGATGAGCTTCGAGAGAGCGACAATAATGGTCTCAGCTAACTTGATGATTGGTCGGGTTCCCGCCATTGCCATGATCACAAAAACAAAGGCTGGTTCTACGAAATGAACTTCATGCTCGAGGTAATTCAGAGCAGGACCACTCCCCTCAACGCCGATGTAGACCATCATGAAGATGGCGGCCCACATACCGAACACTGCCTCTACTTCTGCCATGAAATGCCAGAAGTTTTCACCCATCGATCCTTCAGGATAATGATGCGCAATTTCGGCAAATTTACTAACTAAGAATGTGTGAAGGATCGCGAGAGCAAATATCACTGTGCCCGCGATCTGGATCGTCGTTGGATTCATGAGTTCCCCTTAAGAAACGTTTTCTTTTAGTTTAAGGGGGATTTCACTTTTTTGTGATTTTTCTTAGCCGTTGCGGCCAATGGAATTTACCGGACAAGCATCCATCTGTTCCACACAGAGAGCGATTTCCTCAGGTGTTGTGGGCTGCTTCTTCA